>CALNCU010000227.1 GCA_937875395.1 uncultured Armatimonadota bacterium
CTGCCATATGGGAACAATAGACGAACGCGCCGGTTCCCAACTGTTACATATGCGCTTATTGCAGTTAACATACTGGTCTTTTGCTGCCAGTATCCGGCAATAGATGGCACAGTTAAAGAACTGGGGCTCTACCCCGGCCACCCCACGCTGGGCAGCATCTTTACATCTATGTTTGCGCACGGAAGCATCAGCCACCTGCTCTGGAACATGCTCTTCCTATGGCTCTTTGGGCCCAATGTAGAAGACGCTCTGGGCCGGCTGGAATATGGTATCTTCTACGCTGGGAGCGGGCTTGCAGCCGCACTTTTGCATATTGTAATAGTCCGGCAGTTCATGCCCTCAACGGCAGATATACCAATGGTGGGGGCATCCGGCGCAATAGCGGGCATCCTTGGAATCTTTGCCGTCCGGTTCTACAAAACGCGCATAAAGATTTGGTATGTAATCTTCTTCCTGTTCATAAAATGGGGGAAGTTTACCATCTCCGCCATGGTGGGGCTTGGAATATGGTTTGCCCAGCAGCTTTGGGGCGGAATTGCAAGCATAAACCACCCGCAAGGAGAAGGGATTGCATATTGGTCGCATATAGGCGGCATGATCTTTGGGATTATCCTGGCCTATGCCATGAGCATGGTTATGGAAGGCTCCAAGGAGTACCTTATGGATGATGCCCAGACAAGCATGCAGCGGGGCGAAACAATGGCCGCCGCCGGGAACCTTATGGCATTCATTGAGAAGGAACCGGGCAACCCGGATGCGCACGCAAACCTGGCAAGGACCTTTGCAATGGAGAAGAATGCAAACCTTGCCGCAAAGCATTACATAAACGGCATAGAGCTTCTGCTCCGGCAGGGGAGGATGGAAAACGCATCTGCGCTCTACCAGGAGCTTATGCATGAGAACCCGTCTGCAAGGCCCGGCATTGTAACCGAATTAAGAATTGCAAGGCATATTGCAGATAAGGGAGATTTTAACGGCGCGCTCCCCATTCTGGAGCGAATCACCCGGGAGCACCCTGGCACCCCGGAATCTGAAGTTGCGCTGATGAAGCTTGGTGAGATCTGCCTGGGGCCGTGCGCCAATCCGGGGATGGCCGCCAGCTGCTTTGAACGCCTCCTTAAAGATTTCCCGTTCAGCTCTTACAGGCCTATGGTTGAAAAGCGGCTTGCAGAGGCAAGGAGCCGGATGAATACAACCCGGTAGCCCGCCGTGCATAATGCTTCCCGCTGACAAAGTGTCTTTGGGTTGGGTGGAATAATGAAAGCCCCGGGGGTTGAATCCGGGGCTTTCGGTTAGTCTGTTTTTACGGTTTTGGGTTATATATCCTGCGCGCGGGTATCCGCCTCTTTCCAGTTGCCGCGGGTGAAATCCGGGAAGGAGAGCGGTATGTTTTCGTTGGTAATAGATATCTCAGAGAGCGCGCACGGAGCGCTCCATGCGGCTGCATCGTAGACGTCTATATCCGGCGCCATTCCGTTTCTGTAGAGCTGGATGAGCCGGTAGTTCATTATAAAGTCCATGCCGCCGTGCCCGCCAAGCTCAAGGGCCTTCTCGCCGTGCTTCCTCCACAGGGAATGCTGGTACTGCTCTTTGTATGCATCCAGCTCTTCCCACTTATGCTCTTCGGATTTGCCGTCAAGGTAGACTCTGTGAGGCCATCCGCTGAATACTCCCTTTGTTCCCTGCACAAGGTTGAGCCGGCTGTACGGCCTGGGGCTGACTACATCGTGCTCAAGCAGAATGGTGCGCCCCATCTCCGTCTGTATAAAAGAGAGGTTCATGTCTCCGCAAGAGTAGGTCTCCTTAAGCTTTGGATCATCCTTTGCCAGCGTGGCATCCCTGTACTCCGACAGAGATGCGGAGAGGCTGCTCATGGAGACTATTTTTGTGAACCGGTCGCCGCGGTTTACGTTCATATACCAGGCTACTGGGCCAAGGCCGTGGGTGGGGTACAGGTTGGCATCCCTGGTTTTGTGGGGTTCCCTGCGCCATAGACCCTCTCCCGTATCTCCCAGAAGGACGGCTCTAAGATCGTGGATGTATGCCGCCTCACCGTGGGTGATTGTACCAAGCAGGCCTTTGCGAACCATGCTCAGCGCCAGCATCTCCTCTGCTCCGTAGCAGCAATTTTCAAGCATTATGCAGTGCTTGCGGGTGCGCTCTGATGTATCTACCAGTTTCCAGCACCCTTCTATTGTAGTTGCCGCCGGGACTTCTACCGCAACATGCTTGCCGCACTCCATGGCGTATACTGCCACCGGCACGTGCATGTTCCACGGCGAGCAGGTGTATACCAGGTCTACATCACTGCGCTCGCAGAGTCTCTGCCAATCCGTCTCAATGGCGGGTTCCGGCTGTCCCTTTTCTACAACTTCATCCCTGGCTCTTGTTATGTTATCTTGAGATATATCGTTAATGGCGGTTATCTGCGCGCCCTCTACTGCCAGCATCTCCTTAAGCTGCCCGTATCCGCGGCCGCCTAAGCCTATAAACCCAACACGCACCACGTCCCGCTTCTCAAACGGCACTCCCAGCATTGTTGCTCCCTGCCGGGGCGGTACTATATCCACAGATGCCGGTGATTCTCTTTTGCTGCTTTCAAAATAGATTGCCATTATTCTTCCATCCCTCAAATGGTTTGCACTGAACCGCTGCGCACAGCTGTTCAAAGCGTTAATTATAGAGCAGTGCTGTTTTTAATCCCTTTGGGCTGGCACCCCTCTGGTAGACTCCTTGCATTCTAAGCCGACTCATCCATAATGTCAAGGCTATCTTGGTTTAAAGTTTGCCCGGCAGCGCAACTATAACGGCGCAGGCCGCCGCCCAGAGAATAATATCTGCAAGGAGCGGCTTATCTAAGATGATAAGCAACTCTGGACTGCCGGCGCCCTTGCCCTTATGTACCAGCAGTATATACCGGAATATTCCGTATATAACAAACGGCAGAGTTGCCATAAGATAAGGGTGTTCCTCTCCGGTCTGGGAGAAGAATGTGTAGAGGGCATAGGCCATGATTGTAGATGAAGCGGTGATGTTTATTAGCTGATCCAGAAACGGAACAGAATATTCTGCCAGGCATAATCGGTGATCCGGCGCCTTCTCACGAAGGGATTCAAGCTCGTCACGGCGCTTGGCCAGGCTTATAAAAAGGGCAATGAGAATGGTACAGATAAGGAGCCACGGGGAGATGATTGCGCCTATAACGGTAGTTCCGGCAACCGCCCTAAGTACAAAGCCTGCTGCAACGGTTATAACATCAAGCAGCACCACCTGTTTTAGAACAGTTGTGTATGCCAGCGTGAGCGCCAGGTAAAAGATTGCCACGCAGCCAAACGCAGGGTCAAGCATAAAAGATGCGGATGTTCCCGCCAGTACAAGCAGGGCCGCAAAAGACCAGGCGGCGCCCGGGCCTAACATTCCGCTTGCTATGGGGCGCTTGCATTTTGAAGGATGCACACGGTCTTGCTCTCTATCCAGAATATCATTTACAATGTAGCCGGCGCCGGATAGGATGCAGAAGATTATAAACGCCGCAAGTGTTTTTGCGTAGTCTGCCGCAGGGTGGTACTTATCCAGAGTGAAGAGGAGCCCCGCAAAGATAAAAAAGTTCTTTGACCATTGGCGGGGCCTCATGCTTTGAATCAGGGCTGTTATCAACTTCTTTGCCTATTCATTCACCTGTACTTTTATAACGGACTTTGCCGGTTTTTTTATGCCAAAGAAATCTGTGCAGGTGAGCGTTACGTTATAGGTGCCGGGTTTGGTAAACTGGTGGTACATCGTGCTCTCTGCAGAATCTTCCCCTATGCCGTCGCTATCGTCAAAATCCCAGGAGTAAAGGACGCTGGATGTGCCGGATTTACACTTGCCGGTAAAGAGCGCCTTATCGTTTCTGGCAACTTCGCGGTTTGCTCCGGCGGTTGGCTCAAGCGGAGCGGAATCCTGCACCAGTTTTATCTGGGTTACTGTAAAGGGGTCTGTTCCATTCCCGCAGATAACCAGCCGCGCAAGTTTGTACTCCTTTGCTTCAAGAGCGCCTTTAAGCAGCGTGAGGGGGAAGGAGACGGGGAGGCAGCCGTTATCTGCAGGGCTGAAACCGCCTGTGTCAACCTGAAGTTCCATGCCTGTGCCGTCTTCAAGAAAAGCCATTACCTGCAGGCGTCCAACAGTCTTTCCGGGCTGGGCGTCTTTTTTTATCTGCCCGGGGTCCGGCGCCAAAAGAGCGGCGGCCCACTCATCATCCCGGCTTTGAGCCGCGGCCTGCATGCCAAGCAGGCGGACCATAATCTGCAGGTATGTGTGAGGTGTGTTAAAGGCTGCAGTAAGGTCTGCCGGTTTGGCAAAACTTAAGCATCCCCCGGTGTAGAGTTCTTTGGAATTAATCTCTATGGCCTGGTTGGAGAGTTTTGCCGTGCCCATGCCCCAGCCGGAGAGCTTCACCCCTTCTGGGAGTTGGGCGCCGCCTGCGTAGATAACAGTTGGTGCGGGAGCAGCCACCTGTGCCCCTGCTGCTGTTAAAAGAGAGAGGCAGCACAGTATAAGAACGGTAAGAATTGCACTTTTCTTCAAGCTCATCGAAATACTCCTCTGATGAGTTGTGTGCCCGGTTAGACTACAAACTGCAACCGCTCTATATGCGTTGCATGTCCGCCGGGTTCTACATCTACTGCCACGGCAGAGAAGATGGAGGGACCGTCCGCCACCTCAAATCTGCTGGGCATATGGTTTAGAAACTTGTTTATAATCAGTTCCTTGCGAACCCCTATCACGGAATCTCTGGGGCCGGTCATGCCTGCATCCGTAATATATGCCGTTCCGTTTGGAAGGATTCTTTCATCTGCGGTTTGCACGTGCGTGTGCGTGCCTATAACCGCAGATACCCTGCCGTCCATATACCAGGCGAAGGCCACTTTCTCTGATGTGGCCTCGCCGTGGAAATCTACTATTATTACCTTTGTCTGAAGAGAGAGCAGCTTCAGGGCATCATCCGCAGATTTAAACGGATTGTCCAGGCTGTCCATAAAGACTCTTCCACAAAGATTGATTACGCCAACAGCCTGGCCGCCCTTAGTGGTATAGACCGCCCAGCCTCTGCCGGGAACGTCGCTTGGGTAGTTTGCCGGACGTACTATGGATTGTTCCTGGTCTATGTAGGTGTGCGAGTCTTTTTTTGACCAAGCATGGTTCCCAAGCGTTATTACGTTTACCCCGGAGGCGAATATTGAGCTTGCCGTATCTTTGGTTATCCCAACTCCGCCTGCGGCGTTCTCTGCATTTGCAACTACAAAGTCCGGCAGGTACTCTTCACAAATCCTGGGGAGCATCTGCGCTACTGCGCATCTCCCCGGCTCTCCCACTATATCGCCGATGAATAGAATTTTCAACAAAGAGCACCTTTCCGGCATATGAAACGCATATCACAATGCGTTCCGGCGGACGGGGGATATCCCTCATCCTTATTAGTTACTTGGCGTAGTCTACGCTTCTTGTCTCCCGGATTACCGTCACCTTTATCTGGCCAGGGTATTCCATCTCTTCTTCTATCTTTTTTGCGGTATCATGCGCAAGCTTTGCGGCCGCTACATCGTCTATCTCCGTGGGTTTTACCATTACCCTTATCTCACGGCCTGCCTGGACTGCATAGGTCTTTTCTACGCCGGAGAAGGAATCTGCTATGGTTTCAAGCCGTTGCAGACGCTTAACGTAGGTTTCCAGGGTTTCGCGGCGGGCTCCGGGCCTTGCGGCAGAGATGGCATCCGCCACGGAGACTATTACCGCTTCCATGGTCTCCTGAGGTTCGTCGCCGTGATGTGCGCCTACGGCCTTTATAACTTCAGGATGCTCATTCATTTTGCGGCAGATGTCTGCGCCTATGGTGGCGTGCGGGCCTTCTACCTCAAAGTCTACGGCTTTGCCCAGATCATGCAGAAGCCCGGCTCTTTTTGCAAGCGCTATGTTGCCCCCAATCTCCCCGGCTATGGCGCCGGCAAGGTGGGCCACCTCTATGGAGTGGTTCAGCACGCTCTGCCCATAGCTGGTTCTAAAGCGCAGGCGCCCAAGGAGTTTTATTATGTCCGGGTCCAGCGCGGTTACGCCCGTCTCAAAGATTGCCCGCTCTCCGGCCTCGCGCATTTTGGCTTCAACCTCTGCCTGGGCCTTGTTTATAACCTCTTCTATCCTGCCGGGGTGTATGCGTCCGTCAGAGATAAGGTTTGAGAGCGCAATCCTTGCAATTTCTCTTCTAACAGGGTCAAACCCGGAGAGCACAACTGCTTCCGGCGTATCGTCAATTATAAGGTCTACGCCCGTAAGCGTCTCAAAGGCACGGATGTTTCTGCCTTCCCGGCCTATAATCCTGCCCTTCATCTCGTCACCGGGCAGCGGGACTACCGAGACGGTTGTTTCCGACGTCTGGTCTACTGCACAGCGTTGGATTGCAAGGGTTACTACCTCTCTTGCGCGCTTATCGGCCTCTTCCTTTGCCTGAGCCTCTATATCCCGGATGAGGCGCGCTGCATCATGCTTGGCGTCATCCTCTATGGATTTTAGATATATGGTTCGGGCCTCGTCTTCTGAGAGCCCGGATATTCTTTGCAGTTCTGATCTCTGCTCTTTAAGCAGCGCTTCCAGTTCTACGCGCAGCTTTTCTGTATCCTGTTCTTTGCTTGTGAGGGAAGCTTCCTTCCGCTCAAGGTTTTCTAATCTTCTGTCTAGGGTCTCTTCTTTTTGCGTTAGCCTTCGCTCTAGCCTCTGAATTTCCGATTTTCTTTCACGGTTTTCATGTTCAATTTCGGCCCTCATTCTGTGGGCCTCGTCCTTTGCCTCCAGGAGAACTTCTTTCCGCTTGGTCTGAAGCTCCTTATCAGTCTGTTCCCTTAGCTGGAGGGCTTCTGCCAGTTTATCTTCTGCTTTGCGTCTTTCTGGTTTTAACCAGAACAGGAATCCAAGGACTAATATTACTGCCGATGCCAGAAGGCATGCGGCCATTTCTGTTATTGTTGTAGACATAAGGTCTGCCTCACCTCCCGTAGTTTGGGTATGAGGTAGAGCGATTAGAACTTTTGTTCAGGCTAATTTGGGGGAGGCTGACGCCTCTGCCCGTGTAATTTTCTGGTTTGCGCCGAATCTGCGGGATTATTCATCCTCATCATCGGCTGCAAGTTGGTTTACTGTTTTTTTTATAACATCCCATCCAAAACCCTGCCTCTGCAGGTAGGATGCCAGCCGCCTGCGTTTTACGCTCACATCCGGGCTGCGGTCTTTATCCCATTTTGCGCGCGCCGCGCGTGCGGCCAATTTGTACTCTGTTTCTTCGTCTATCTCCGAAAGGGCCTCTTCTACCAGATCAGCATCTATGCCCTTTTGACGGAGTTCCCATTTGATACGTGTTTTCCCAATGCTCCTGCCGGCAGACCGGCTTTCTACCCAGCTTTGGGAAAACCGGGCGTCATCCACAAGTCCCATTTCTGAAAGACGCACCAGCACTTCTTCTATAATGTCTTCAGCAAAACCGGCCAGACGTAGGCGGCGGGCAAGCTCTGCCCGGCTTCGGGCCCGGTACTCCAGCAGGCGGAGTGCGCGTTCCCTTGCTTTTACAAGGAGCTCTGTGCGCACAACTCTGCCAAGTTCCTCTTCGCTTATCTCCTGCCCAACGTGCAGGCCCAGATCGGCGATTACGGTTTCATCTACGCCAAGAGCAAACCTGCCGTTTATAAAGATGGAACGGCGGTTTCCCCTTCTTTCCTGCGCATCTATTGCCGTTATTTTTTGCCTGGGTGACATTTAACCCCGTCCAGTTTACTCCTCTGTTGCAGATGCCTTATCCGCAGGCAGAATGGCTATTCCCTCTGCACGAATTCTGGCTTCTATCTCTTCCATCAGTTCAGCGTGCTCTTCCAGGAACTGCTTGGCGTTCTCCCGGCCCTGGCCCAGACGGGTGTCTCCGTAGGCGAACCATGTGCCCATCTTTGAGACCATGCCCATCTCTGTGCCCATATCCAGGATTCCGCCGGATTTGGAGATGCCTTTGCCGAACATGATGTCGAACTCCGCCTGTCTGAATGGCGGGGCAACCTTGTTTTTTACTACTTTTACGCGTACCCGGTTGCCAATCATGTCGCTGCCCTGCTTAAGGGTTTCAACGCGGCGAACCTCCAGCCGGACGCTTGACCAGAATTTAAGGGCGCGTCCGCCGGGTGTTGTCTCCGGGTTGCCAAACATTACGCCTATCTTCTCTCTTATCTGATTAATGAAGATAGCCGCAGTGTTGGATTTGGAGACGGACCCGCCTATCTTTCGGAGCGCCTGAGACATCAGCCGTGCCTGAAGGCCCATGTGGGAATCTCCCATTTCGCCTTCTATCTCTGCTTTGGGTACAAGTGCCGCTACAGAGTCCAGCACAACCACGTCTACGGCGCCGCTTCTGATAAACGCATCTACAATCTCCAGAGCCTCTTCTCCGGTATCCGGTTGGGAGATCAGAAGCTGGTCTACGTCTACGCCCAGGTTTTTTGCATACACCGGGTCTACGGCGTGTTCTGCATCTACAAAAGCAGCTATTCCGCCGCGCCGTTGCACTTCTGCCACAAGATGGTAGCCTAGTGTGGTCTTTCCGGAAGATTCCTGGCCGTAGATTTCTGTTATTCTGCCCCTTGGGATACCGCCTACGCCCAGCGCTATATCAAGCGCCAGGGAACCGGTAGGGACAATATCCACCGCAAGGCGCGAGGAATCTCCCAAGCGCATTACGGTGCCTTTCCCAAATTGTTTTTCCAGGCGGCTGAGTGTAAGTTCCAGCGCCTGCTGTTTTTCTTTACCTTTTTCCAAGGTACTCTCCTCTCCATGTGGATAGGAAGAATTATGCGGCTGCCGGCTACCGTAGGATTTATCCCGGCGCCTGCCGCCCGCATTATTGCCGTTTTGCCAAACCGCTCTATCTGCTAAGCCTTAAGCTCATACTCCGCCATTGCAGAATACACCGCGCCGGACGGAGTGAGCCGGCTCTTCATAATAGAGACGGTATCTACCGTGAAGGTACCTGCCTCCACATGTTTAAGTTTTTCAAGGGATGCGGAAAGCTTTTGCATCCCCACGGGTGTTTTAACCCGTCCTACCGTTATATGCGGGTTGAACTTTCGCTCTTCGCGCGGAAACCCTGCTTCTTCTGCAAAGGATTCCACCCGCCCGGCCAGCGTCTCCAGCTCTTTTACGCCGGATGTAACGCCAACCCACACAACGCTGGGCCTAACTATCTTTGGGAAGGCCCCCGCGCCGCCTATTGATACTGCAAACGGGGCAATTCCGCACGCCGCCTGCTCTACTGCGGTATTAAGAGCGGCCAGGCGCATAGGTTCTACTGCGCCTATAAACTTTATGGTTATGTGCAGGCTCTCTTCCGGTGCCCACTTTACATCTGCGCCGGATTCTTTAAGGCTGTTCCCTGCATCTGCCACCCTGTGCCGTATTCTCTCCGGCAGTCTTACCGCAATAAAGGTTCTAATCTTTTCCATGCTCAATAAGGTGCATTCTAAGCTGGTTCAGGGCCGCCTGCGATGCACGCCACTTTACATCCTCACGGTTTCCGCCCAGAATGTTTTTAGTACAGAGGTCGCCAAAGGGCGTTTTTATCCCAATGTAGACCAGCCCAACCGGTTTCTCCCGGGTTCCGCCTCCGGGCCCGGCAATGCCGGTTATCCCTATTGCTATATCTGCCCCCGTGCGTTCTGCCGCTCCGCGGGCCATGGCTTCCGCAACCTCCGGGCTTACGGCTCCCACTTTGCGTATCATGCCTTCCGGCACGCCCAGGAGGGTTGTTTTTGCCTTGTTTGCATATGCCACAATTCCGGCCAGGAGGGTTTTGGAACTCCCCGGAACGTTTGTGATTCTGTGAGATACAATGCCGCCCGTGCAGGATTCTGCAAGCGCCAGGGTAAGCCCGCGCCCTTCCAGCATGCGCACAAGAACAGATTCCAGCATGTCGTTATCAGTGCCGTAGACACAGCGGCCCAGAATCCCTCTGGCGCGAGCCTCCATGCCAAGAATCTTCTCTAAGGCAGAATCCTTATCCGGCGCCTTTGCCGTTATACGGAAGTGAACTTCGCCGGATTTGGCGTACGGTGCAATGGTGGGGTCTTTGCTGTGGATGAGGTCTTTAATCTTCTCTTCCGCTGCGGATTCCCCAATGCCTGCAACCTTGAGCGTTCTGGATAGAATAATTGCCGGTGCGCCGCCGGACTTTTTGCTGAGGTAGGGGATGACAGAGTCTTCCAGCATGGGGATGAACTCCCCGGGAGGCCCCGGAAGTGCAACGGCAATTTTACCGTTTTTTTCCAGGATTATCCCGGGCGCCGTGCCCGTGCTGTTTGCTATCGCAATGCTGGTTTCCGGCTTAAGGGCCTGTTTAAGGTTGCTCTCTGCAATATGTGCGCCCCGCCTTGCAAAGAAATCTCTTATGGATTTCTCGCTTGCGGGGTCTGCTACCATCTGCTCGCCAAAGACCTGAGCAATGGTCTCTTTTGTAAGATCGTCCTCTGTGGGGCCCAGCCCGCCGATGGTTATAACAATGTCTGCCCGGCCTATTGCCTCTTTAAGTGCGTCTGCAAGGCGGGCGGTATTATCTCCAACCGTTACACGATAGTAAACATCTATTCCCAGAGTGGAGAGCTGCCTGCTTAAATACGGAGCGTTGGTATCTACTATATCTCCCAGGAGCAGCTCTGTTCCCACCGAGATTATCTCAGCGCGCACAAAATCCTCCGGTCTATCCAAGGGCATTATACTTTACTGCTGTACTAAATTCAAGGTTTATTTTGCTTCATGGGGCCTGCCCTGCGAGCCCCGGGTTGGTGAAAATAAACTGTATTTACTTGTTAATTATACACACATATCCCGGCTCTTTCCAGTCCGGCACAGGTTGTCTAGAACACCTTCCCGTCACGGCTGCGGAGAAGGTAGAGGAAGAAGAGGCTTCCAAGGACGCTTGTTACTATGCCTATGGGAACCTCTCCGCCGGGGATGATCACCCGGGCAAGCACGTCTGCCCAGACGAGTATAAGACCGCCGCCAAGCACGCAGGCCGGGAGGAGCACCCGGTGGTTTGGCCCCACAAGTAGACGCATAAGATGCGGAACTATAAGCCCCACAAACGCAATAATCCCGCTTACGGCAACAGAGGCCGCCGCAAGGGTGGATGCCACCAGAAGCAGCAGAACCTTTGTGCGCTCAAGTGGAACTCCAAGGCTGTGCGCGGTTTCATCTCCAAGGGCAAGGATGTTAAGGTCTTTCCGCCAGGCCATTGCAACCCCGAGCCCTAAAAGGGTGTACGGCAGAAGCGCAATAACGTGCGGCCAATCCCGGTTTGCAAGGCTCCCCATAAGCCAAGAGACTACTTCGCGCAGTTCGCTTGATGGGCGCTGGAGAAGAATAAATGTAGTAAAGGCCTGCATAATCCCCCCAACCGCAATTCCGGTAAGGAGAAGGGTGCCCACAGGCACTCTGCCCCCGCGCCGTGAGAGCCAGTAGACAAGAAGGGAGACAAAAAGCCCGCCAAGGAGTGCCGCAAAACACATGGCGTTTAGCCCAAGTACGCTTATCTCTATTCCAAGCGCAAAGACGGTTACGGCTCCAAGCGCGGCGCCGGATGAGGCGCCAACCACGTATGGGTCTGCCATTGGGTTGTGAAAGAGGGATTGCATAAGCGCCCCGGCGGTGGCAAGGGAGGCGCCCACCAATAGCGCAAGGGCTATGCGCGGCAGGCGGAGGTTCCAGATAATGGCATCGCTGCCGCCGGAGATGGATGAGCCGGTGATGTGGCTTAGTACAACCCGGATTATCTCTTTTGGGGAGACATCCGCCGCCCCCACTCCGGCAGAGAGTACGGCGCTTACAAAAAGCAGCACAAGGAGAGCCATGAGCACAAGGCCGCGCCTCTTAGATGATATCTTTCTCATTACAACTCCTCCTCCGGCGTGTATGCCCTGTTGATTAGAACCATGGGCTGCCCGCTGTGCGGGTTGGATTGTACGGAGACCAACGTCCCGTAGACGGCGGAGAGGTTCTCTTCTGTTATTACCTCTCTTGGGCTGCCTTCCATGTAAATTCTGCCCACAGAGAAGAGAAGGAGCCTGCGGCAGTATTCCGCTGCCAGGTTTAAATCATGGGAGACGCATAGCACGGCAAGGTTTTGCTCAATACTCAGGCGCGTGAGAAGGTTGAAGATATCCATCTGGTGCCCTATGTCAAGGTGCGCGGTGGGCTCATCCAGAAGAAGGATTCGCGGCTCCTGCGCAAGGGCGCGGGCAATGGTCACCCGCTGCAGTTCGCCGGAGCTTAAATTATCTATAGTCCTGTCCTGCAGGTGGGCTATATCTGTAAGTTTAATGGCACGATCAACTATCTCTGCATCCCTGCCGCCCGGCCTGTTAAGCCTTGATGCGTGGGGGTGGCGGCCCATCTCCACTACCTCACGAACCGTGAAGGCAAAGACGGGAACGCTTATCTGCGGGACGGTGCCTATCCAGGCGGCCTGCTGCCGGGGAGTATATTCTGCAAGAGGGCGTCCGGCAAGCATTACGCTACCCCCCTTTAAGGGGAGAAGTCCGTTAAGCGCGCGGAGCAGAGTGCTCTTCCCGGAGCCGTTTGGGCCCACTATCCCCAGGAACTCCCCAGGGTATAGGGAGAGGCTTACGCCGCGCAGTATATTGTGCCCGCCGTAGCCGCCCACAAGGCCGTCAGCCAGAAGGACAGGCTTGGTCATTTGGCGCCTCCCGTGCCGAATAGTTGCGGGTGAAGGGCGCGGGCCGCCTGCTCCAGCCCGTCAAAGAGTCTGGGGCCCGGGAGGGTTATGGAATCGTCATCAAGAAGATAGACCCGCCCATTTTTAACTGCAGAGACTGTGCGCCAGCGGCGGTCTTTTTGCAAGGTTTTAAGCGCGTGTTCCTGCGAGCATTTTGCCTCTCCGCCGTGTCCTGCCATTACAAAAATTACCTCTGGGTTGCGGGTAACTACCGTCTCCATAGAGAGCTGCGGCCACGGAACGCGCATCTCCCTTGCCATATTGCGGCCGCCCGCAAGGCGGATGATATTGTCTATATGGTTCTCCGGGCCGGCCGAAAAAAGGTCGCTCAGGCTGAAGAGAAAAAGGGTCTCCGGGCGGCTCTCTTCTGGCAGGGCGCCGGTTTTTTGCGTTACGGCATCCAGCCGGGCGGAGAGCGATGCGGCAAGGGATTCTGCGCGGGCATCTTCCCCCGCAACCCTGCCTATGAGGCGTATGGTGGAGAGCACGCCGTCAAGACTGGTTGGGTCTACGGCCACTACTGTAAATCCAAGGGAGGAGAGGCGGTCTATTATGTCGCGTTTTGTGCCGCGTGCAAGAAGCACCAGGTCCGGCGCAAGTTCGGAGACCTTTTCAACGTTTGGATCAAGGTAGCCTCCCACTTTTGGAAGCTTTTTAACTTCCGGAGGATAATCGCAGTAAGATGTTACGGCGGCAACCCTATCGCCCGCGCCTATGCAAAAGAGTATCTCCGTGATGGCCGGGGAGAGCGAGACTATCCGCCGGGGCATTTTTTTTACTGTTACATCAACCCCGCGGCAATCATGAACGGTGAGGGGGTAACCCTCTCCTTTGGTGCTTACAGGCATGGAGGATTGGGCGCTGCCAAGATACCTTAAAGTGCCGGGAAGTAGCGCAATAAGTAGAATAACCGCAGATAAGACTGCGGCAATTTTAATACCCTGCAAGCGGCACATGAAAATCTACTCCTGTATTAGGATGCCGGTACCCCGCTTTGCTTGTCGAAGCATCGGCCTGGTACTAGAACCCCAGGATAAGAGTTACAAAATAATAGAAGAGCGGGGCGGCAAAGAGCAGGCCGTCAAACCTGTCCAGTATTCCGCCGTGTCCCGGAAGCGCGCTGCCAAAATCTTTTATCCCTATGTCCCGCTTGATGGAAGATTCGACAAGGTCGCCTATAAAGCCTGCAATGCTTATTAGAAGCCCCAGGATTAATCCCTGTGTTAATGATATTCCAATCCCTCTTCCCATTGCAATGCATACGGCAATTGAAGATACAACACCTGCAGCAAGCCCTTCCCAGCTCTTCCCGGGACTGAGCACGGGGACTATTTTGTGCCTGCCCCACGTGCGCCCTACAAGGTAGGCGCCCGTATCTGCCGCCCATGCCGCAAAGACCACAAAAAGGACCAGCCATGCACCTGTGGGAATGCTCCAGGGGATACCGGAAAGGTTGATCTGTCCTGATATGCTTCTTATTGCCACAAGGTAGCTAAAGAGCCAGCCCACGTAGACGGCTCCAAGGAATGTGGCGCCCAGATTTTTTATGGGTGAGCGGTTGGGCCTGAGAAGCTCTACTACAAGGGCAGCAATAACAAAGAGGGTTAATACTCCGGAGAGACTGAAATTGGGGGCGTTGAACTTTTGACGGGCAGCCAGCATAAAGAGCATTACGGAAGCCAGCCCTACCCATTCCTGAGGTTCGGCGCCTGTCTTTCTTGTTCCCCGGTAAAACTCGTTTAGCCCTATTATGGAAATAAATCCTACGCCCAGAACAAACGGAAAGCCTCTCTCTGTAAATACAAGGATAATAAGGAGCGGAATTCCAACCAGTCCGCTAATAAAACGTAAAAGCATAAAATTGTACCTCATCCGTATCCCTGAACAGGGAACTGCGACAGGTAGATTATAACACGGGCGCCCGCTTTGCGCAAAGGTTGAGATTGCAAACTCTTTTGGTATTTAGCCTTCGCATAAAAGAATTGGCGCAGAGCTTTTGGTAAAACTCTACGCCGAAGTTGTGTTTATGTATGAAAGCGGAGGTTATTTGTATGCGGTAACCTACACATGGTAGTTATTGGAATTCCAGCACTCGGAAGCGTGATGGGTTATGAAAGCTTCTTTTAAACAACAGTGCATATGAGCTTATTTCAATCGGTTTTTCTGCATATCTTTCCCGGCAAATGTTGAAGTTCCATCGGCTGGCCGGTTTGATATTGACAAGCCCCAGTTCTTTAAAGGGAATAGCTATTTCCAGAGTCCATGAATCTGCACCTATCTTTGTGGCTGCCTTATAATTGCCGTTCCATTTTGGATCGGATACAATTGCATCATAGATTGTACCTATAGTATTAACTACAATATGGTAATAGCTGGTGTTACCTGCCGGAGAGAGAAAGAACTCTATACAGTCATCCTCCCAGATATTTCTATCTCTTACCTTGTGCCTTGCCACTATACTACCGGGTAGCGGCTCAAGGCAGGTAACGCCTGCATATAGATTTTGATCATCATAACAAAGCCGAAATTCGGTCTGCTGCCGTGCAGGCTTGCCGCCAATAAGCATGAACCCTGTCATAGAATCTGCACTGCCCCATGCAGCTTCGTCAAGCAATCCATCTATCTTTATAGCGCCAGAGAGTCTTTTTACCTTAATGGGGAAGGGTTTTGCTGATAGGTCATTTTTGATCAGCCCAAGGTTGGTTAGATATGTGCTTATCTCTTCATCAATTGCTCTGGAAAGATTCTTAGGCATGGCGGGTATAAGCTTCTTTTGCCATTTTTGTAATTCGGTTATACTGTTTTGCAGGTAGAGATACTGTTCTTCTTTGCTCTTGCCGGGAATAGTGTAATCATTAAGCTTGGATGTGAAATCTGTATAGTCTTTTAAGGAGTCTAAATTTTCCACTCCTCCCACAGCCCTGACTATCGCCGCCTGATAGGATGCATCCTGGCTTTGTCTATCGGCATTCCAAAAGTAGTCGGCAGCGGTAATCCATGATGTCCCGGCAGCATCCTCTAGAGACGGCATAATTGGATTAATGATGTAACCCTTTATATCCATACTCTGCAAACCCTTCGTCCAGCGGAAAGGCGGTATAAACACAGGTGCTTTACCTCTCTCCCAGGCACAAAAAACGTTGTCCCAGATCAGCGGCGGGCGCTTTGTGAGTTCTGTTACTTCGCGAATATTTTCTATTTCGTAAGGGCAGGAGATGAATTCTATTTCCTGTGGAAGTGCAGACAGGTGGCGCAGGTACGATTTTTGCCTAAAATCGCTGCTCTCTTCAGGCAAAGTAATAAAGCCGCCGTATACCAGGGGCACAATGCCAAAGTTTATATCAGAATGTTGTTTCTTAAGCCTCTTATATACTTCGCTTACAAAGTAGAGATGAGCCTTGCCCATATCGTTACCGAACTTCTCAATATCCGCCTGAACTATCAATCGCTCCTGGCCGATATTTTGTAAATCATCAAAACTGAGCCCGAAGTTGCGGAAACCAATATTGTAAAGATCGCTCATCTTGCCTACTACTAAATTTATATCAGTATCAGATGAGTACTGGATTAGAGGAATGCCTCGAGGGAAGATTGCAATAGTCGGAGTGATAAAATTGTTACGGCATATTTTTAGATATTCGGCTAGCACTTTTCTATGGTTGTCATTCAGGGGTTTGCGCCAGTTGTGTTGGCGCGAATTATTCCCACCAAATATGTTATCCCAGAAAGCGCCATGGATCCATATGTAGTTGCATTTTAAATTAGCCAATCGTTCGATAGCGCGTTCCTTGTTGTCAAACCACTGTGGTCCAATAGCAATTCCCCGGCGGCTAAAAACAGGCTTATCCAATATATTAGCCTCTGCCAGCAAGAGCTGATTATCATGCCTGACCAACAGTTGTTTTAATGATTGCAATGCGTAAAACCTTCCTTGTTCGCTGTTAGCACCTATGTATATTACAGGTTTTCCATCTTTGCGCATTATAGAAAGAAAATATCCTTCATCACCCAAATCCTGCCAGGTTGATCCCGGGTAACACCGGGCCCGGCAATCGGCTATTTCTTTTACTGAACTGTCTCCCACGTATACAAGGCCGTTGCTAATGTTAATATCTTTACCAGGTAAGGCAAAATTATGGGGGATGCCTTCTTCTTTTAGCCATTTGCTCAGTGCGTTCTTAAAAATATCATCTTTTTCCGGAACAATTACCGACAGCTCGGTCAATTCAATTCTATCCTTGCCGCATTGCATCTTCCAGGGATGCGGAATCACTATCGGCCCGCTTAAAGCCTTTGCCTTCTGCATAATTGCACTCTTATTCAGAGGATTGCCAACCACTTTGATTTCTACATCATCAACCCATGCGGTACCGGTGCAGGCCGTCATGCCGACACTCGCCGTTATCCATTTTGCTCCTTCCGGAACAATGATAGTCCCCTGGTATTTCTTCCAGTCAAAGGTGCCTTCTGTAGAGGCAATGTCCCAGTGTTTTATCTTGGCGCCTTTTTCATCCAAGGCAGATATTGTAAACCGCAGTTTATACCAGCTGCCGGGTCCCTTCTTTACATCCTGGGCCTTTAGCCAGGCCGATGCCTGTAGGGTAGATTGTGCTGCCGGAGCCATGAAACGTTTGGACATTACATTAATAAAACAAAGGCTTGTTAAGGTGTTGGAACCGGAAGGGGTGGCATATTTCCGCGCATCAAGCTTCACTGCCCTTTTACCGGATTTAACAATATCATCCACCCAATAAATACCGCCTTCCAAGATGTTGCTCCGGTGAAAACCCCAGTCGGCCGGCTGACCGGGCTTGTCGGGATTTTCCGTTTCAAAGCCTGGATTAGCTATTAGATTATCATCCAGCCCCATATCATATTCAGCAGAATATACAACTACCGCTGATGTCAAAAGAAAGAGCACAACTACCAGCAACTGTTTTAAGGCTTTCATTTTTCCTCCTCAAGCATAATTTGGGCATCCACCTGATATTGGGTGATTGCCGCATTTTGTAATGCCGTTTTGCGTAGATAAATTATGTGTTATAGTGTTGACGAACCGGATTCTTCCTTAATACCAACTCTTGAGCCTTTAAGATTTGAAGTAACCAGCCTTGCTTTTGTACATCCTTCTACATGGCCATCTATAAACAGGGCATTGGCAACCCCGTTATGCCTGGTAAGATCTATTGAACCACATGTTGATACATTTTTGTTAAATATATAAGAAGGATAACCCGACGAACCGGTGGTTTCAGCTATATAAATATAGTTTGATGGCTTATCTATCTTATAAAAATCCAAAAGGATGGTGTGGTAACCTGGCGCAAAACTAACCTGCACCTCATACCCGTCATCCACCGGGTCACCAAATATACCGTAAGTATATTGAGCGAAGCGCGTACCGGTTACTCCGTCTGGGCGTGGCCATGAAGCCGCCATATCTGTGATTTTGATATTACCTGGAGTGAGGGATGGACAGAAGCATATCTGAGGGGTTCCTATATACTTGGTCTCAGATAGAACCCGGCCCCATTGCTTGCCATAAATCAACTTTGGTACAATACCATCCCAATCCTGGGCATACATGCTAAAGGCCACACCCACCTGCTTAAGGTTGCTGGCACAGGTAGATAGCTTGGCCCTCTCCCTGGCTTTTGCAAATACGGGAAAGAGTATGGCTGCCAGAATGGCTATTATAGCTATAACAACTAACAGCTCTATCAGAGTAAAGCCGTCTTTTGTCAATTTGGCATAACTTCTCATAATGCCCTCCTAAGCTCATGAAACGAATCATAGTTGTGTAAGCCTATACTAACACCAAAATGGCGAATGGGGAATTGAGAATTATACTATTTGGTTGAGGATTATACTATCTTAGAGAAGATTTAAGCATGCGTATTATGTATGATAACACTTTGCAATGAATTCTGAAGGGCTTACGCCTTCTCTCCGTTTGAACAGGTAGCTGAAGTAGTGCTCATCATCATACCCAACCATATGCGCCACCTGGCTTATACTGCAATCGGTCTCAAGCATTAACCTCTTGGCTTCTGCTATTCGGTGATCTATTAGGTATTCTATTGGGGGTTTGCCTAGAATAGCTTTGAAAAGGTTGGTGAAGTAGCTGGGACTAAGATTGGCAATGGAGGCCAGCTCGTCTATTGTCATATCATTTGAGTAGTTTTCTACAATATATCTCTCCGCTCTAAGTATATTGCGTCTGCTTTTTAGGCGCTCAGGATTATCATCCTGTTCTGCATTTCTATGCTGTATAAGCATAAGCCCTAGGACGGACATGAGCTTGCCGTTTGCAAATATACAGGATTCAACGGCGTTCGATTTTAGCTTGGCTAGAAGAATATCTGCACAAAGAGATCTGGCCTCTACATCATTGTGCAGGCGTACAAGCCTGGGCCAGTTGCTGCCGTTTGCAAAGCGGGGGGTTACAGTCCTTACCAAGTCATTCTGGGAGAAGAAATCCATATGGATAAAGTAGCGGCCGAAGGGTACAGTGCCCAGCGCTTTTACATAGAATGACTCTCCAGGAAATACGGTAACTACATCGCCCTTCTCTATGGGGATTTCGTTTCCATCTATCACTATAATGCCTGTGCCCCTGTAGACAAGTTGCAGGTCATGATCCGGGATTGCCGGAGTCAGACGGCTGGCATTTCCGGGGTTTAATTCCATTCTGCCGGTAAATGCAATATTCGGCGAGATTTTGGCTATGCTACATCCATCCAGATCATGCACTGTCTGCATTACTCTCCTCCGCAGGGGATCGCTCAGCATTGTGTTGCTATATTATAATCTATTTCAGAATTTTGGGGAAGATTGGATTAGGGGATTCCTGCTTTTGGCAGTTTTTATCCGTTGGCAAGCGGCAGGGCTGTGTGATATAATTTACTGTTTAATGTATGCTGGAGAAGTAAATGCTTGCAAAACGAATAATCCCCTGTTTTGATGTAAAAGAGGGCCGCGTGGTAAAGGGCACAAAGTTTGTGAACCTGAAGGATGCCGGCGACCCGGTAGAACTTGCCGCCCTTTACGATAAAGAAGGCGCGGACGAGATAATCTTTCTTGATATTACAGCCAGCCACGAGAAGAGAAAGACTATTATAGACGTGGCAAGCCGCACGGCGGAACAGGTTTTTATACCGTTTACGGTGGGCGGCGGCATAAGCACGGTTGAAGATTTCAGGCAGATTTTAAAGGTGGGGGCGGATAAGTGCTCTATAAACACCTCTGCCGTGCAGACCCCCAACCTTATAAGAGAAGCGGCGGATAAATTTGGCTCGCAGTGCGTGGTTGTGGCAATAGATGCCAAGCATAATGATTCCCGCCCCGGAAACTGGGAGGTCTACATTCACGGCGGCCGCACAGCCACGGGACTGGATGTCTTAAAATGGGCCGAAGAGGTGGAAAAGCTGGGCGCCGGAGAGATCCTTCTTACCAGCATGGATGCAGACGGCACCAAGGCCGGGTATGATATCCCTCTCACCCGCGCCGTTGCAGATAGCGTGGGCATACCGGTAATTGCATCCGGGGGCGCAGGCACGCTTGAGCACCTGTATGATGGACTCACCGCCGGCGGAGCGGAGGCGGCCCTTATAGCCTCCATGGTTCACTACAAGATACACAGCATAAAAGAGATTAAAGATTACCTTGGCGCGCGCGGAATTGCGGTGCGTCCCGTTTTGTAAGGAGAAGATATGCAGATTCCGGATGAGGTTAAATTTGGGGCGGACGGTCTTATCCCGGCTGTCATTCAGGATTCGCACGACGGCCAGGTGCTTATGGTAGGCTTTATGAACCGCGATGCGCTTGAAAAGACTCTTGCAGAAGGCAAGGTCTGCTTCTGGAGCAGATCCCGGCAGAAATTCTGGCTTAAAGGAGAATCTTCCGGCAATTTCCTTTTGGTAAAAGAGGTGCTGGTAAACTGCTACGTTGATTCCCTTCTTATAAAGGCAGAGCCGGTAGGCCCCACATGCCATAACGGTTACCAGAGCTGCTATTACAGAAAGATAGAAGAGGACGGCAGCCTAAAGATAATTGCCCCGCAGCTCTTCAACCCAAAGGACGTCTACGGGAAGTGACGGGTGGCGGGGTGCCTTGACCAAACCCTTCAATTCTGATAAACTAATATGGTTTTGAGTTCCGGCCAATGTATTTGGCAGGCGGAACGGAGTATATTTAGATTTGGCCCTGCAAAACGGGTTTCAATAGCATAGGAGAAATCTATGGCAACAGATGTAAAATCAAAGAAGGACGTCGAAGAGAAAAAGGAGCCGGGCTGGAAGGATCTCCCCATAGGTGGGCTGATAGAGAAGCCGGGCACGTCTGAGGCATACAAGACCGGTGACTGGCGCACCCAGCGCCCGGTATGGGATTCTGAAAAGTGTATAAACTGCCTTATCTGCTGGATATACTGCCCGGACAGCGCAGTTATAGTGGAAGACGGCAAGGTAAAGGGTATAGATCTTGACCACTGCAAAGGTTGCGGCATCTGCGCACAGGAGTGCCCGCCCAAGTGCAAGGCATATACTATGGTGAACGAGTCTGAGTTCCGCGGCAAGTAAACCGCATATATATTAGTACTCTGTAAACCTGGATTTGCAAGTTCAAACAAGGCTTCGGCAGCGACGTGCTTTGCACTCTGCGACCGAAGTATCGCCCCGGGGGATTTTTACCGTCCTGGGCTTCGGCAGCGGTGTGCCAAGGCACTCTTCGGCCGAAATATCATCAACCATAGTTAAATTGGTGAAGCACTAGATTAGAGAAGCCATCCGTTTCTGTAACAACGGGTGGCTTTTTGTTTGCCGGCTTTTATGACTTTGCCAATTTTTGCTCGCCCTGTGTTCCCTCGTCACGTTTAACAACAAGAAGGGCTATGTCATCCTGTATCCTGCCGCCGCAATACCCGCAAACGGCCGAATGCACCACCTGCGCAATCTTCTCCGGTGGATGGATGCGCGCTCTGCTCACCACTTCTGCCAGGCGTTCCGTCTCAAACGGGCGGCGGTTTCTTCTGGCTTCAATTACGCCGTCCGTATAGCAGATGAGTACGTCGCCGTCATGCAGCGTGCACTCGGCGCTTGGATATTCCTTATCCATAAAGATGCCCAGCGGCGGGGCAGGGCCGGCATCGGAGAGCCACCTTATGCTGCCATCTGCATTTGCAACCAGGCCTGGCGGATGACCGGCATTTGCATATACCAGCCGCCCGGTATCCGGGTCCAGAATGCCAAAGAACATTGTAACAAACCCCAGGTCGCTGCCTATATCTACAAGGGCGTTGTTGGTTCTTTTAAGGATTACGGATGGGTCTGAATCCTCGTAGGAATAGGCTCTTAAGGTGTATTTGCCCATGGCCGTAAAGACCGCTGCTTCCAACCCCTTCCCGGAGACATCTGCCGTCACCAGCCCTATCCGTCCGTCCGGCAGGTTTATAATGTCATAAAAATCTCCGCCCAGGTCTGATACCTCAAGCGCTGCAAAGTATGCGCTGGCCAGACTGAACTTTCCCACGCTCTCCGGTACGGAAGGCAGCATATTCTTTTGAAGTGACTGCCCAATATTCATCCACTTTTCAAAGGCCTCTGCATTCTCTATGGCCGCTGCCGCCAGAGATGCCATCTCCGTTGCAGATTCCACGGTGTCCTTGTCCAGATGAAGATTGTTTCCGGGGTTATCCAGGATAGCCAGGCCTACCGGGTGCTTGCGATATATAAGCGGCAACGCGGCGAATCTTTCCAGGCCAAGGTGCAGGGCAAGTGTTCTTGGCATATGATGGCTGTCGGCATTAAAGGTTAATATGGCCGGAGCTTTTGCTTTTTCAAACTGCAGAAGGTAGGATGAATCTATCACCAAGCTGTCAAACTGCTGGCTATCGGCAAGCCCGTATCCGGCGGCAAGAACCAGCTTGCATCCCCTTTTAAGCATAATGGCACACCGTTTTACACCGCATTCAGATGCCAGAGCCTTTGCAATTATCTTAAGACGTTTGTTAAGATCGGCATGCACTATTATCCCCTGCGCCACGGAGTAGAGAGATGAGGCTCTCTCTGCCAGGCGGCGCTCGGCGGACAGGGTTATATGCAAAGCATCTGTCCTCTCTTTTAAATCCTGGGCCATCTGGTTAAAACTTTGCGCAAGTACCTCCAGCTCGTCACCGGTTTTTACATCTGCACGGGCATCAAAATTGCCGTTTCCAAACTCTCTGGCAGTCCTTGAAAGACGCCGGACGGGCCGGGCAAGCTTGGCCCCTATGCGGCTTGCAAGGGCTGCGGTAATGCTTGCAGTGAGGAATACCATGCCAAGCAGTATGCAGATATACCGCCGGTGTATTGAGAACAGGTGCCTCTCCGGAAGCAGGGTCAGCGCCGCCCATTCTGTATTAGGCACGGGTATTAAGGAGCCTATTGCAGTAGTGCCGTCCGGCAGCCTGAATTTGCTGCCGCGGGAGGCATGGTGCAAGTCGGAGACGCGGCGAATGCTACCCCACGGCGCAGATTTTGCAATTCCCCTTGAAAGGATAGCTTTACCTTCACCATCTATAAACGCAAGGCCGGGTATACCCTCGCTTAGATTCCGGGAGAGCATGGTATCTATAATATCTTCGCAGGAAACGCCTACAACCACGCCGCAAAGCCTCCCCTTACCGTCCTTTACTGCCGAAGCCACGCAAAAGATGTTTCCGCCGGGCATGCCGGAATCAACTCCGCAGCCGACTGCTATATCTTCTCCGTCAAATATCCTTTTTGCAAGGTCGTGCATGGTGGATTTCAGCGTTGTTAAGTACGGGGCATCGGCGGCGACTACTCGTCCGTGTGCATCCAATACCATGCAATGGATAAGCTTTTCGCTCTGTATCACTGCGCCGGATAGATACGCCTTCCCCAGCTCTCCGCGGCCTGCACCTTTCTGCAGGAGTGTTGCTCCCAGCGCGCGCTCAAGTTCCGCCATATCCATAAGATATGATGAGCACGCGGCGGCTGCTTCCAAAGCCTTGTTCTGCTGGACTGCAAGCATTCTGTGGCGGTGTTCTTTGTATCTGGAAATTTGAGAGACGATGCTGCATGTGAGCGAAGGTAGTACCACAATTATGCATGCCAGCAGCAGCTTGTAACGTAGACTTGAAGTATGCATTATTCACCAGAATGCAAAAGTGTTGAAGCTTATGAACTTTGCAGTAAGCCATGTATGGATAGGCGGTTGCCAATAGCTATAGTATTATATTACCCATTACTCTATATATTAAACCATTGTTTCCATAAAGGCAGATTGGGCGTATAATAAGCAAATAGAAAGGATACAGATGTCTGAACGCAAGAGCAACCGGTTTGGAATAAACCGTACGGTGCTTGTGCTGGGGTTTGTCAGCCTGCTCACGGATATTTCCAGCGAAGGGATATATCCACTTATACCGCTCTTTCTAACCAATGTGCTGCATACGCAGATACTTGCTGTTGGGCTTATAGAGGGGATAGCAGAGAGTACGGCAAGCGTGCTGCGAGTGTTCTCCGGGTGGCTCTCCGACAGGCTGGGGAGCCGAAAATGGATTATTGTGGCAGGCTACGGGCTTTCGTCGGTCAGCAAACCGTTCCTTGCCTGGTCAACCAGCTGGCCGCAGGTCTTTGGGATCAGGTTTGCAGACCGCTTGGGGAAGGGGATTAGAACCGCGCCGCGGGATGCGCTTATAGCAGATGTGGCTCCACCCCACTCAAGGGGATTAGCCTTTGGTTTCCACCGGGCAATGGATACGCTGGGAGCCGTGGGAGGCCCGCTCATTGCTTTCTGGCTCCTGAAATCCATGCATTTGGGATACAGGAGCATCTTTCTGCTCTCCGCCGTACCTGCCCTGCTTTCCATAGCCATACTTCTAATCTTTATAAGAGAGCCCGTTCATCGCGCGCGCATAAACGGCGCCCTTCCATCCTTTAAGTTATCGTCCCTAAGCAGTAGTTTCAAGCGGTTCCTTTTTATCTCCGTGATCTTCTCCCTTGGCAATTCAAGCGATGCCTTTCTTATACTCAGGGCGCAGAATATTGGTGTTGGGGCAGAGCGTGTGCTTCTTATATATGTGCTCTTTAATAGTGTGGAGGCGGCGCTTGCCACTTTTGCCGGTGCAGTATCTGATAAGTTTGGAAGAAAAAGGGTAATACTTACGGGTTACATTGTGTTTGCTGCAGTCTATGCCGGGTTTGGGCTTGCGCAGACTGCCGGGGAGGTGTGGATGCTCTTTGCGCTCTACGGATTGTACAACGCGCTCACCAACGGAGTGCAAAGAGCGTTTGCGGCAGATATTATAGCCCCGGAATTCAGAGCCACGGGACTTGGATTATACCATACGCTTACCGGACTTTCGCTGCTCCCGGCAAGCCTACTTGCAGGGTATCTATGGAAAGCAATAAGTCCATCTGCGCCGTTCTTCTACGGCGCCGGCGCTGCCGTAGCTGCCGCCATACTCCTTGCCGTGCTGCTTAGAAGGCCTTCTACTTATACCGGTACGTAATTCTGCCGCGGGTGAGATCGTAAGGAGAGAGTTCCACCTGCACCCTGTCTCCCGGCAGGATTCTGATAAAGTGCATTCTCATCTTGCCGGATACGTGGGCAAGCACTTGATGCTCATTTTCAAGGGTTACTCTGAAAACGGCATTTGGAAGCGCCTCATCCACAACCCCTTCTACGCGTATTGCTTCTTCCTTGGGCATACCTTTAACCACCTCTGGATAATTATAATCTGGTACTCCGCCAAAAAAGTTATGATGGTTAAGGCCATGGTGCGCCTTGCGGCTTATGTGCCGAAGCATCAACCCTGTAATTTGGCAAAGTATTAACGGAACCGGTAAGCAATGCCGCCTGCCGGCCCTCAATGGTTAAATGTTCAACAATTAAGCGTATATGTCCTTCTTGGATAAAAAATATAGTAAATTATGCCGCCTGTTGCTAAAAACTAAACGAAAGCCCCGCGCCAATCCAAAGCATATCCGGGTCTGACACCCATTTTATTGGGTTGAACTCTGTGCTCAGGCTGGTAGCTTTAAGGGTTATTGAGACCCCTGCAGAGGACTTTACTATCCCCATGCCAACTTCCAAGCCGCTAACAAATCCCCTGCTGAACGGAGGATTATCGGCAGTTGGGTCTACATACCCTATGGCAAGCCCCACGGATACGGGCAGAACCCCAAGTGCGTTGGATAGTCCGGCTGCCTGTATTAATCTGTATGATCCAGTACTTACATATGATATATCCGTTATCTCCGGCCTGCTTGTGATAAGCGAAACTCCCCATCCGCCGCTGGAGGTTTCAATATCCGCCACCCCAAAGGCGCTTACGCTCTGCCCCGCTGCAGGAGCGGCGCCTGCAAGCAAAAACAACCACAGCACAGGCAGAATCATAGCTTTTTCAAACAAATGCAACATATCAGCCCTCCTGTCCGTTCATGAAAACGCAAATGCCGTGTGTGCAGATATACCCGGGTATGTGCGGGTATACTGAATATAGGTAATAACTACAATATACAGGTTACCCAACAATGCAGATAAACAATACCGGGAGGCAAGCTAGGCATGGGTTACAAGGCAATAATCTCTGTTGCAGATAAAGTCTGCCTTGGGCCTGCCGGATACCTGGAAAAAGGCAGGCATGCAGGGGATTTAAAGATTAGTTATTTGTACGTTCCCTGCCCAGCAGGGTTATAGTTGAAGGGTCTTTCAAGTACTTTTTGGCAGCCCTAAGCACGTCTTCGCGGGTTACCGCGCGCACCCTGTCTGCGTACAGAAAATCGCTCTGGTAACCCAGGCCTATTGCCTCAGCCCACCCAAGCGCAAAGGCCCGGTCGCGGGTTCGTTCGTGGCTGAGGGCATGCCGCCCTATAAGGTATCCCTTAGCTCGCATAAGGTCTGCATCCGTAAAGGCGCCGGAGCGTAATTCTTCCACCTTGCGCAGAATGGTTTCCTTAACGGATTTTACAGTCTGCGGCGTGCATCTTCCGGCATCCAGCCCAACATAGGCTACCAGATGACTTGCCCACCTGAGCGCCGGGTACAGGCTTCCTACCTGGTAACCTATGCCCTGCCGCTCCCTGAGTTCTGTGAACAGAAGAGAGCTTTTGTTTCCGCCAAGAAGAACATTTGCCACGCACATGGGCGCATAATCCGGGCCGTCCAACCCGGGCGCGG
This sequence comes from uncultured Armatimonadota bacterium, assembly GCA_937875395.1. Lineage (GTDB taxonomy): Bacteria > Armatimonadota > UBA5829 > DTJY01 > DTJY01 > CALNCU01. Next base: position 26,978 of record CALNCU010000227.1, read on the forward strand.
GATATCCCACCATAACATAAGATGCCGGTGTAGTTGATTCTATTGATATCTCCCTGGGGGTGTATTTAGGCTGGGTGGGTTGCGCGTGCGTGCGGAACCTTGGCATGCTCCCAAAGCTTATGCCTACCTGGCGTTCTACACTGGCCGGGTCTACATCTCCCACAACAGAGATTACTATCCTGTCTGCAGAGAAGTTTCTTTCATAGAAATCCGCTATCTGGTTGCGGGATATTGCCTGAAGGGCGGAAGGGCTGCCAAGGTAGGAGCGGCCGTAGATTCCTCCGTTATGCAATGCTCCGCGGATGGCGGTGTAGGCTTTGTTAAACGGGTCTTCCTCCTGCTCCTTTATCTGTTTTAAGATGGACGACCGGGAGTACTCTATTGCCACGGAGTCCAGCCGGGAGTTCTTTATGGAGTCCGCTATCAAGCTTATGGCCTCTTCGCAGAAGGATGGGAGAGTTACTGCATGCACCTCAAGATAGTTCCACTGCCAGATGGAGTGTATGTTCCCTCCCACGCCGGATACAAGCCGCGCCAGTTTTATGTTGGAGTGCGTTGTAGTCCCTGCAAGGATAGACCCTGCAAGGAGCTGGCCTATGCCGGCGTTTGCGGGGGTTTCATCTGCGGCGCCCGTGCGGATAAAGACCTGTATTGCGGCCACCCGGGAGCCTTCTTCCGGGTGAATAAGCAGGGTTACGCCGTTTGCAAGTATCTGTTTTGTTACTCCGCCGGTCTCATAGACCGCGCCCGCCCCGGCCTGCAGGGAGAGGAATGTTGCCAATATGCAGATGGTGAGTAATAGCTTTCTCATATCAGCCTACGGGTTCGCCTTATCCGGTTCCATTATAAGACGTATTTCGCCGCCCTTAAAGTATTTTTTTGCAGACTCTCTTATATCCTCCGCAGAGAGGCTTCGCACGGTGGGGGAGTAACGGATGGACATATCAAAAGTCCCCACCATATCGTAAATACCAAGGAGCCTGGCCTGCCCGGAATAGGTCTCCTGGTCAAAAAGGTCTCCGCCTTCCGCAATTCTTTTTGCGGCCAGAAGCTCCGGTTCAGAGACGGGTTCTTCTGCCAGGCGTTTAAACTCTTTGAGTATCACTTCTGCGGCGGCATCAAGACAGCCCGCATCTACTGCGGCAAGTACGGAGATGGTTGACGGATGCTTTTGGGTGATGAAATTTGTAGAAACCCTGCCAAATTGTACGCCCGCCCTGCCAAGCGCAGATGAAATGCGCCCGCTCTGCGTATCCCCCAGGATGGCGAGCATTACATCCATGGCGCAGGATTCCTTTAAGTCAGATGCGGCAGGGCCCATGTATCCAATAACCACGTAAGCCTGCGATGCGGCGGATTTTATGCGGTCCATCCGGGGTTCTGTAACAGGCGGCTCTTTTGGTGTGCTCTCTAACGCACAGGTCTTTGGGGACGGCCTTATGCCGGAGAAGGCCTTCTTTACCATCTCCGCCGCCGCCTCTCTGGACACGTCTCCGGCTATAACAACGGTGATGTTTTGTGGGATATAGTATTTGTTGTAGTAGTCCACCAGGTTGCTGCGGGTAAGCTTTGCCACGCTCTCCCTTGTCCCCGTGAGCGGGAGCCTATAGGGGTGGGCGGTATATGCCGTGCGCGCAAATGCGTTCATGGCGCATACGGATGGATTGCTCTCTTCCCTTGCAATCTCGTCCAGAACTACGCGGCGCTCCCTTTCAATATCGTCCGGAAGGAAGCGCGCCCCGGTTATGGCATCGCCCAGCATGGCAAGGGTGGCCGGAAGGTACTCGCTGGCTACGGTGGTATAAAAATGCACCCAGTCTTTAGATGTGCCGCCGTTCAACTCTGCGCCCATGCCCTCTATTTCTCGGTCTAACTGTCCTGGGCCTAACTTATCCGTAGATTTAAAGATCATGTGCTCTACAAAGTGGGAGACGCCGTTTGTTGCATCCGTCTCGTTCACGCTCCCGGCGCGCACCCATATATCAATCGCGGCAAGGTTTATATCATGCCCTTCGCGGACTATTACCTTTATGCCGTTTTCAAGCGTTGTGGCGCAGACGGTATTGGCATCGCCCGCAAGAAGCGGGGAAGCAAATACGGCAAGGGTTAGAATTATGGCGATTATGCAACTACCTGAACGCAAGAGCCGGTATCTCCACTAAGTTGATGCTATATTGTAGCCGATAATTTAAGACTATGCACGTTCCTTGCCTGCCCCAAGGATATTGGGAAGATATGGGCGGCTTCTGTTTACGCCAAGCGATGCAACTATAATCAGCATGGAGAGGCGCCCGGGATTTACAAGCAGGCCTTAGCATCCTTTAATAAACGGGCATACATCGGTTGACAAAGGCGCCGGGTGCGTGATAGACTTTAAACGGGTATAACGTTTCCGGTGGGCTCAAGCCTTCACTCCGGCTTTTTGCCCGCCAAGCAGAAGAAAGGAGCCACGCCGGTCTATGAAAATCACCGTTAAGGGAAAGAACCTGAATGTTACTGATACCCTGAAGCTCTATGCTGAAAAGAAAGTAGCCAATCTGGGGAAGTATTCTCAGAATATCAGAGAAGCTGTTGTTACCCAGAGCGTTCAAAAGAACCGGCACATTGTAGAGATTCAACTTGAGGGAGGCGGTCTTATTCTGCGGGCTGAAGAGAGCTCGGAGAACATGTATGCCTCTATTGATCTGGCCGTAGAAAAGCTTGAGACCCAGCTTAGGCGTTTCAAGAGCAAGCTGCTTGAACGGTTGCATCCGGAAGCGCCGCCCAAGGAGCTGGCTGCACTGGCAGCCGAAGAGAGCGGCGCCGTTGAAGAATACACGCCCAGAATAGTCAGAACAAAGAAGTTCCCGCTTAAGCCCATGTCTCAGGAAGAGGCGGCCTGGCAGATGGAACTCTTGAACCACGATTTCTACATATTCTTAAACGCCGATACAGAAGACGTAAACCTTATATATAAAAGAAAAGACGGAGACTTCGGCCTTATAGAGCCGGAATCATAGCGCCATGCCGGATATTGTGTCTTTGGGAGAGGCCCTTATAGATTTCATAGCGCTTGAAAGCGGGGTTTCGCTCATAGAGGCTTCCGGGTTCAGAAAAGCGCCGGGCGGAGCGCCCGCAAACGTTGCAGCGGGGGCCTCAAAGCTGGGCAGCGCAGCGGCATTTATTGGCAAGGTAGGCGACGATCCGTTCGGCCGGTTCCTTGAGCAGGTATTCAGAGAGCACGGTGTAGATACAAGCCGGATGCTCTTTGACAGCACTGCACGTACTGGGCTTGCCTTTATCTCCCTTACAGCAGAGCACGTTCCGGATTTTCTGTTCTATAGAAACCCAAGCGCAGACATGTTGCTCTCTGCCTCAGAACTTGACAGAGAGTTTATTGCCGGGGCCAAGGCCTTCCACTACGGGTCCATAAGCCTTATCTCAGAGCCCTCAAAAGGCGCAACGGAGGCCGCCGCAGAGATTGCGCGGGACGGCGGAGCTATTATCTCTTACGATCCCAACCTGCGCCGCTCTTTGTGGAAAGATGAAAAGAGCGCAAAGGAAGGCATGATAAGCGGCCTTTCCGGCACGGATATTGTAAAGCTTAGTGAAGAAGAACTAGCCTTTATAACCGGTGTGAGCGGCCTGGCTGAAGGGGCTCACATGCTTATGAAGCTGGCGCCCTCCGTACAGCTTGTTCTGGTAACAAGGGGAGGGGACGGCGCCTTCTTTGCAAGCAGGCGTGCAAGCGGGCATGTGCCTGCATTTGCCGTTGAACCCGTAGATACCACGGGCGCGGGCGATGCCTTTATGGGCGCCGCTCTAAACCAGATTTTAAGGCGCGGCATAAATGCCGCAGACCTGGATAAACTCAAGGCTGCCGAACTTGAGGAAATTTGCATGTTTGCCAACGCCGCAGGCGCACTGGCAACAACAAAGCGGGGTGCCATAACCTCGCTCCCTACATATCAGGAACTTCAAAGTTTCCTGGCAAAGCGTATACATTAAAAGAGGAGTTGGATCCAAGACAATGATCGTAACCACCAAGGAACTGTTTAAGCAGGCCTACGGCAACTATGCCCTGGGCGCGTACAACATCAATAATGCAGAGCAGACCATGGGTCTGTTCCGCGGATGCATGGAGTCAAAGGCTCCCTTCATCATCCAGATATCAAAGGGTGCCCGCAAATACACCGACAAGAGAATGCTTGAGGGCATGATCCGCGCGGCAGACGAGATCTTCCCGGATGCCATCTTTGCCGTACACCTGGATCACGGCGATGAGGAAACCTGCTATGATTGCATAGAATCGGGATTCTACTCCTCCGTTATGATTGATGCCAGCGCTCTTCCTTTTGAAGAGAACGTTGCCACCACAAAGCGGGTTGTAGACCGCGCGCATGCAAAGGGCGTCAGCGTAGAGGCGGAGCTTGGCCAGCTGGGCGGCGTTGAAGAGCATGTAGTAGTCTCAGAAGATCAGGCACACCTTACAGATCCCGACCAGGCAGCAGAGTTCATCAAGCGCACCGGCTGCGACAGCCTTGCCTGCGCAATTGGAACCAGCCACGGCGCATTCAAGTTCACCGGCGGCCAGGGACTCCACTTTGAAGTAGTGAAGGCCATTCAGGACCTGGTACCGGGCTATCCGCTTGTGCTGCACGGCTCATCCTCCGTACCGCAGGATGAAGTGGCAAGAATCAACGCTGCGGGCGGCAACCTTGCCGGCGCCAAGGGCGTTGATGCCAACCAGTATCTCCCCGCCGCAAAGCTGGGCGTCTGCAAGATCAACATAGACACAGACGGCCGCCTGGTGTGGACAAGGGTCTACCGCGAGTACTTCCGCGACCATCCGGAGGTCTTTGATTTCAGACCCATGGGCAAGGTCTTTATGGAAGAGTACGCCAAGTTCATAGCCAGCCGGAACGAGCTTCTTGGCTCTGCCGGGCAGCTTGAAGTAGTGCGTGCTGCACTTGGCAAGTAACAAAAACCTGAAGAGAGGGGCGGGTGTTATTCATCCGTCCCTCTTTTTTATATGAGAGATGATACCTACAGTTACCCTTAACCCATCACTGGATAGAAGCGTGTATGTAGAAAAGCTTCTTCCGCACGATACCAACCGTATCACCAAGGTTGAAACGGATGTCGGCGGAAAGGGCTTAAATGCATCACGTGTCTTAAAGGAACTTGGCTCAGACACCGTATGCCTGGGGTTTGCAGGCGGGGATATTGGCCGGTTTATAGAGCACACCCTCAACACAAATGGAATCCCTACGGATTTTGTTTGCGTAGAAGGGGAGACGCGGATGAACATAGACATCCAAGAGGCATCCGGCGCTCCCCCCACGGCACTCAACGAGAGCGGCCCCCAGATTCTGCCGGATGAGCTGAAGAAGCTCTTTGCAAAGGTTAAAAAAACAGTCCGCCAATCCGGCATGATTATCTTTGGCGGAAGCCTTCCGCCCGGCATCCCGGAAGATACCTATGCCCGGCTGCTGGCCGTTGCAAAAGAGGCGGGCGCCAAAACAATCCTGGATGCAGAAGGGGAGCCCATGCGCCTTGGCATGGAGGTGTTACCCTTTATGATAAAACCCAACCGTGATGAAACCCTGCGCCTCACAGGCGTAGATATCCAATCCAACCAGGATGCGCTGCGCGCGCTTGATATATTTGCCCAAAAAGGCATAGAACTGCCGGTAATATCCATGGGCGCCCGCGGAGCAGTGGCGCGCCTGGGTGGAGAGGCGTTTCTGGCAATCCCCCCAAAGGTGAAGGTTGTAAGCACCATAGGCTCCGGCGATTCCATGGTTGCCGGTATTGCGCACATCCTAAACCGGGGTGGTTCCCTTCCAGATGCGCTCAGGTGGGGTTCGGCAGCCGGGGCCGCCACCGCCATGACGGGCGGCACGGAGATAGGCCATAGCAACCAGATACTTGCACTCCTTGACAAAGTCTCTATAGAACAGATAGCATAAGATACCTGCAAAAAAGATACGGATAAGGCTTATGGATATTGGGGACTTCAAAAATCTGGTAAAAAAGGCTTTTGGTGAGAACCTGGATCACGCCACGCCGGAGAATGTTAAGGAGTTTCTAGATAATATGACCGCCTGCGGGTTGGAATCAGCCATTGACGGCCGTGCGGTGCTGGATGAGGATGCCTCTTTATACGAAGAAATAGTAAAAGATTTCTTCTCCAAAGTGCTGGATATGCCCAAGGAAGATGCGCTTATAGTGCTATGGCTGCTTGCCTTTGATCTGGTATTTTCTGCCATAGAAGCGCAGCAGGCAGACCGGTTTAAATCAATATTCGGCGATTTTAAATAAACAACCCCTGCCGGATATTAAAAGACAGGGAACAATCCGCCGGGAATCACCGTAGATGTGGGTGTGGATGGTTTCTTTACCACTGTTTTCCTATCTCTTTAAAAACCTCCACAATACTATCCATTAGCAATGAACAATTCTACAATTGATACGTCTATAACACTGGGTGCGCGCCGTGCCCGGGGTAAAGGGTGGACTATTTGGTAAGCACAGATGCCATTCTGGTGCTCCGATGTCAGGAGGACGACAGCCAGGCCTTCGATGAGATAGTTCGGCAGTACAAGGATGGGATTTATAACTATATTCTAAGGATGATCTCAAACCGTGACGATGCGGAAGACCTGGCCGTGGAGGTCTTTGTAAGGGCGTTTGCCGCTATAAAGAGCTTCAGGAGGGATTCCAACCTGCGCACATGGCTCTACCGTATAGCCACCAACCTATGCATTGATAAGTACAGGCGGTATGGTATTGAGCGGAAAAAGCTTGTGCCGCTTGAGCGCGAGTACGGCGATGGCGAGATCAGGCCGATGGATCTGCCGGATACAAGCTTTGATCCAGAGAAGCTGCTTGGGCAGAAAGAATTGAGCGATCAGATACACCGGGCCATCGCAAAGCTGCCGGAAAAGCTCCGTGCCCCCATACTCATGTATGATATGGAGGACATGTCCTACGGGCAGATTGCAGAGGTTCTGGGCTGCCCTATAGGCACCGTGAAATCCAGAATATTCAAGGCAAGAACGCAGCTTAGGCGCATGCTTCTGCCGTATGTGCAGAATACGTAGAGTGCTGTTTGAAAGTGGGTGTGCAGTATGAACTGCAAAGAGTGTTACAGATACCTGGGCGAATATGTAGACCGGACGCTTGATGATTGCGCCCTGGCAGAGATGGAGGCTCATATTAGGGTGTGCCCCAAATGTGCATCTCTAGCTGCAGAACTGGGGGGCGTGGCATCTCTGGTGAAATCGCTTGATAGACAGGCAGCGCCTTCAGGGTTTGAGGATAGGTTGAACGCGCAGATTCTCCATCGCAAAGAGGAGGCAAAGCCAGGCCTGCTAAGAAGGTTGCTCCTGGGGGTGCCGCCGGAAGTATACGGATACCGCCGTTCCCTGGGGCCTGCGCTTGCCACGGTACTGCTCACCGCAGCAGTTGGAACATCGCTTATGTTCACAAATTATAATGCAAGCGGCGATGCTGCATACATAAACGCAGTACAGCAGCAGCATGTAACCTTTGCATCGGCAAACCCCCTGTCGGACGAATCAGCACTCATCTTAAGCGACCGGATGAAAGAGTTGAATGAGCCTCTTTAGGGCGCATTCCAACAAATCTTTCCCCCGGATTTTATTGGGAAGGTAATGAGATATTTATTAACATTTACATATATTCTTACTCTGGCATTTGCGTATGCCCCGGCTTCATCTGCCGCGCCCAGCGGCTCCCTGGTGCTAAAACGCATGCTTGCATCTGAAGGCAGCAGGGCCTATGTGGGAACGCAGGTGACCACCCTTGCCGCAGATTCCAACGTCACATCAGAGCAGAAGGTGGCGCGCTATGGTTACAAGGGCATGCGGATGGAATATCTAAGCCCGCAAAGGCTCAAAGGCGAAGTGATTGCAGACAATGGCAAAGTTATAATGCACTATATCCCCAGCCGCAAAGTGGTTCGCACCCATCCCTCCAGGCTTGCCATGCAGCGGCAGAGATTAATGCAGATGAGCAGGGGGAATCTAAAGGCCAAGCTGGTGGGCAGTGACAGAATTGCAGGGCGCAGCGCCTACGTAATAGAGGTTAGTCCGGTGCGGAGCAGGGTGCTTACCAGAAAGTTTTGGGTAGATACCGCCACATGGGTGAAGCTGAAAACGGAAGATATAGGCCCAAACGGCGCCGTTATATCTACATCTTACTTTAAAAAAATAAAATATGTTCCCTCCATCCCTGCCTCCATGTTTAAGGTGAACCCGCCGGACGGTGTAAGGGTGAAGCGCGGGCCGGCCTCTGCGTCCAGGCTGCTCTCACTGGAGCAGGCGCAGGACAAGGCGGGGTTCCGCGTGCTAAGCCCCTCATATCTTCCGCCCGGATTCCGGTTTGCAGGCGCCACGGTTACCCGGTTCCGCGGGGACAATATGGTGGCGGTAAGATACACGGACGGCATGACATCGTTCTCCATTATGCAGGTGCCGGATAATGCGCTTAAACCCAGGTTCCAGCGGCGTCTTAGAGGCGGGCCGGAGCGTACGGGCGCGGGTTATTCCTGGAAACAGAACGGCATAAGCCTTACCATTATCGGGCGCATCCCCTACAACCAGATAACCAATATAGCAGACTCCGTAAAATAGTTTAGCAGGCATCCTGCGGTCTTGCCCTGTCACTGGATTTGGATGATCTGATAGGGGGCATCAAGGGCTTGCGGCCCGCTGCGGGAGGATTAAGCAACCTGTCTATCTGAAAGACCGGGTGCCAATGAATTCCACCTGCAAGACTGGACAGGGTGAGTATTCTATGATACATTCTCCTTACTGCTGCAGTATGTTTTGGCAGTGAAGGTGCAAGGATGGAAGATTCCCCAAACTACCGCGTGCTTGCCGTGGATGACGAACCGGTAGTACACAGAATGCTGGAGACAATAATAGGGAGCTGCGGCCTCCCCGTGACGCTTGAAGGTACGGCCCTAAGCGGAGAAGAAGCGCTGAATTTGGCGCGCCGAATTCTGCCGGATATCTGCATCCTTGATATTCGCATGGAAGGCATGGATGGGCTGGAACTTGCCCGCCGACTTAAAAATGTCCCCGGCATCTCCCCCAGAATCATCTACCTCACCGCTTACGACAGGTTTGAGTATGCGCAAAAGGCTGTGCACCTGGGCGCCGTAGAATACATTCTAAAGCCCATAGATCGCAGAGAGCTCACCCTGGCGCTTGGGCGAGCGGTAAACTCTTTGCAGGCAGAACGGCTGAACCGGCTGCAAGCAGAAAAGGTGCGCCGCAAGCTTAAAACCGTGCTGCCGGGAGCGCTCCCTTCTGCCAAATTACCCGCACAGAGCCGGAATGCAGAGATTGCCGCTACTGTTCGCACCTACATAGAGCAGCATTATGCAGAAAATATATCGCTTGAAGATGCGGCATCCGGCCTGGAACTTAGCCCGGGGTACGTTGGGCCAGTCTTCAAATCAATATGCGGGCTCTCCTTCCGGGCATACCTCAGGTCTGTACGGATTGCAAGGGCCGCAGAACTTATGGCAGACCAGAGCCTTAACCTGTCCCAGATAGCCCAGATGGTAGGCTATGAAGATTTAAACTATTTCAGCCAGGCGTTTCTTAAAGAGACCGGAGTGCGCCCAAGCGAATACAGGGGAGGTGGCCGCAGGTGGGCCAAGTAAAGCTTTCAGATATTGTAAACCTCCCTGCCTTTGAAGAGGCCGGCCGTCTCTTCCACAGGGCTACCGGCATGAGCCTCTCCTTTAAAGATGATTCCGGCCAGGTGTTCTTCTACCCGGCGGAGGAGCGGTGCGATTTTTGCCGCCTTATCCAGAGCACCCGGGAAGGAAAGAGCCGGTGCGCGCTTTCAGATAAAAAGGCCGCAGAGCGCGCGCTTGAAGGCAGAAAACCCATCTCTTACACCTGCCACGCAGGCCTTGTAGATGTTGTGGTGCCCGTAGTTGTGGGGGGAGAGCGGGTAGGGTGCTTTTATAGCGGGCAATCTTCCCTTACCCCGCCTACAACAATGGGTTACCAGGAGATTATCCCCAAAATTGCAGACCTTGGGCTGAACCCAGATGATGTATGGAACGCCTACATGAAGGTTCCGCTTGTAGACGGCAGGCGGCTCTCCGTAGCAATGGGGCTTTTAAGCGTTATCTGCAACCACCTTGTAGAAGGGGAGATAGCATTAAGGCAGGAGAGGGCGCTGACCGTAGAACAGAAGAAGCTAAGGCGCGCGGCAGAAGAGAGCGCCCGCCTTGAACACGACTTGAGAGAGATGGAACTCAGGCTTCTGCAGGCGCAGCTTAACCCCCACTTTCTATTTAACACCCTGAACCTTATAGCAGGGCAGGCCATGATGGAAGACGCCCCGGAGACCGCCCACCTGGTTCAAGAACTCTCCCGCCTCCTTAGAAATTCGCTCTCAAGCATAGGGAAGATTGTGCCCCTCTGCGAAGAGGTAGAGAGCGCCCGGGCCTACGTAGAAATATTCAGGGCGCGCTTTGAGCGGAACGTAGAACTCATTTTAAGCCTTTCAGAGAACCTGAAGAGCGTAGATGTCCCGGCGCTTATACTGCAGCCGGTTATAGAAAACTCGCTCAGGTACGCCGGGGGCTCGCTCCTTCTTAAAATCCGCACAGAAGAGAGGGATGGCTGCATCTGCATCTCCGTGGAAGACAACGGCCCCGGAATCCCTGAAAAACGGCTGGCAGAGATTACGGCATCCCTTTGCAGCAAAGATCACAAAGGCAAGCTTACAGGTCTCTCCGGGCTCAACAGACGCCTTAAGTACTACTACCCGCACGTACCGGATATTTCAATAGCAAATCTTGATCCCGGGCTCTCTGTTGCCATTGCCATACCCTTAAAATAAACGGCGGCATCTGGCAAAACATGTAATAATCCTGCCTTTTTCCATGGTTATATGCCCCTCATGGTGATATTCTGAGTATACGGTATATTGGATTTGTTCGTTCAGAGATCACAGGAGGTTTCTTATGGCAGTAGATAAAGATAAGTTCACCGGTTCAGACACGGAAGGCGGCATAACAAGCAGCTATGCAATGGATGATGGCGTAGAGCTGAAAGTCTCTTATTCCTACATGGGTTCCATCTATGATGAAGATGAAAAGCAGATGGCGCTTGCGGCAATGGCGCAGGATACGCTCACCATGGGCCCGCAGGTAAAGGCCTTTCAGGATGAATTTGCAGCAATGAGCGGCGTAAAGCATGCCTTTGCAACCACAAACTGCACCACCGCAATGCACGTGGCAACCCAGGCCCTTGGCATAGGCCCCGGCGATGAGGTTATAGTCACCCCAAACACGTTTATTGCCACATCCCTTGTAATTCTGAAGGAGGGCGCCACCCCGGTCTATGCAGATATAGACCCCAAAACCTTCAACATAGACCCAAAAGAGATAGCAAAAAAGATTACGCCTAAAACCAAGGCCGTCTATGTGGTGCACTACGGCGGGCAGAAGTGCGATATGGACCCCATAATGGAGATTGCAAAGAAGCACAACCTCTACGTGCTTGAAGACTGCGCGCATACCCCCGGTTCTTTGTACAAAGGCAGGCGTGCCGGCAGCATAGGAGACGTGGGATGCTTCAGCTTCCACTCCCTGAAGAACATGACCACCTGCGGAGAGGGCGGCATGATTACCACTAACAGGGATGATTTGGTAGACCCCATAGAAAAGCTCCGCTGCATGAATCTTGATCACTGGAAGAACCAGGCGGATTACTGGCTCCCCTCTCACTTTGACGTTGTAGACGTAAACGGCCGCTGGGGAAACAACTATCGCATGAACGAAATTCAGGCGGCAGTGGGGCGCGCTCAGCTTAGAAAGCTTGAGATGCTGAACAAGACCAGGCAGGAGAAGGGCCGCAGAATATCAGACGGCATACAGGGGATAAAGGGCATAACTCCGGTTTACGAAGACCCTAATTGCTATCACACCTACCACCTTTACACCCTTTGCATAGAGGAAGAGGAGCTTGGGGCAACCAGGGACGACTTTATGAGAGTGCTCTACCGTGAAGAGGGCGTACAGGGCATACTTCACTACCAGCCCACCTACCACTTCACCGGCCTGAAGAAGATGGGCTACAGAGATGATATCTGCCCAATAGCAGAGAAGTTTTTCTACAGAAGAGAACTTAACCTGCCCATGCACCCAAGGCTTACGGACCAGGAGATAAAAGATACCATAGCAGGCATAAAGAACGCCGCAGAAAAAGTTCGCGGTATGAGGGGCTGATGTCCGCAGGCATTAGAGACATAAGCGGCTGGATATACGGCGGGATGTGGTCTTACTGCCCGGAATACCCCGGGGCAGACATACAGGAGCTTCCACAGCCCGCCTTCCTGCCGCCTGATTATCCGGTCTACCTGCAAAAGTTTATCATAGGCGGGCAGACCGGAACCTATATAGAGACCAGGGCGCATGTAGACCCAAAGGCAGAACCCGTGACGGCTCTGCCGCTATCACAGTTTTTGCGCCCGGCAGTGGTAATAAATGTTGGAGAGAAGGGGCCGGGCCGGGTCATCAGCGTGGCTGACCTTGAGCAGGCGAAGCCGGATATACATCCGGGCGATGCAGTCCTTCTCTCCACGGGTTGGGATAAAAATTGGAATGAACCGTACTTTATAGAGGGCAGCCCGTACATAGAACATGAGGCCGCCCTCTGGCTCATAAAAAGAGAGATAGGGCTGCTTGCAAGCGATTTCCCGCGTTTTGATAACCCCTCCAGCATGCAGTTTCCGTGGGATGCGTTCTGGGAGCATGTAAATCTGCTTCTGGCGCCGGTTACAAACCTTGACGGGCTCTCCGGCAGGTGCGGAATGCTGGCAGCCTTTCCGCTTAAAATCCGCGGAGCATGCTCCACCCCGTGCCGTGCCGCCCTGCTTCTAAGCAAGGAGGATTTATAGTATTGATTTCTTTAACAAAGAAAGATATTGTGCGGGGGCTTGTATCCCTTGGGCTGGAATCCGGCGACAAGGTGCTTATGCACTCATCATTTGTGGCGCTGGGAAAGGTTGAAGGCGGCCCCAACACGGTAATAGACGCTCTTCTTGAGGTGCTGGGGGAGGACGGGCTTCTGGTTATGCCCACATTTTCTGCCGGTTCGCCGTTTAACAGAAAGAACGCTCCCACCGGGCTGGGCGTCATTCCAGATGCTTTTTGGCGGCTGCCGGGCGTAGTGCGCAGCCTTCATCCTTCGCATTCCGTAGCTGCCATGGGGCCGGGGGCGGAAGATTTAATAAGGGATCATGAGAAGGCTCCCACGGCTTACGGAGAGGGCACTCCGTACTGCAAACTTGCAATGGGGGGCGGCAAAGTGCTCCTTCTGGGCGTAGACCAGGATAGAAATACCACCCTGCACGCCGCAGAGGCCGCTGCCGGCGCTCCGTACCTTAAAAACATAGAAGGCGCCTACATAGATGATAACGGGGATGAGGTTAAAATCCCCATCGCCGCCATGGCAGGGCCTCACCGGGATTTCATAGGATTAGATAAGCTCTTCCGTGAGAAGGGCATTATGCGCATAGGTCGTATAGGCAGGGCCGCATGCCGCCTTATGGATGGAGAGGCCATGCTCCTTGCAGCCATAGAGGCTCTTCAAAAAGACCCGGCGGCGGTGCTCTGCAACAATCCCGCCTGCTGGGATTGCGTGCGCCAGCGCGGGCAGATAAAGGCGGCCCGTCTGCTGGACGAGTGCTTCACCCTTGCCGCCGTAGCCGGAGATATATCAGAAGATTGGGAAGATGTACACCGGGCGATTCTGGGTGAGGGAATCTCCGCCCTGGAGCTTACCGCAGAAGAGTATGAGCGCTGGAGTTCTGACTTGACTGATGCCGGCATAAGTATTTCCGCCATCCGCGGAGGCCTTAAGGGTAATGCCGCCGCAAAGCTTGCGGAGAGCCTGGGCGTGCCGTTTATTGTCCCTGCATCCTGCGAAGAGGATATGGCCGCCGCCGCAAAGCTCCCCGGACGGGTGATAGTAGAGAATACAGGGGCATGCTCCGCCGTCTACAAAGAGGCTTACAACCGTGACGGCATGCCGGAGTTTGCCTTCAATCCCGCGCAATTTGCGGCTGTAGGAGAGAAGCCGTTTTTGCGGGTCTTTTACAGAGGAACGCTTAGAAAGCATACCGTTCATTTCTATCTAGACGATGGGCTGTTTAACGGAACCCCAACCCTTCCGGGCCAGGGGAACGGAGAAGTAAAAGAGATAATCTCCATGCTGCGCTGCCGCGGATACAATGGAGCCATCACACTCCGCGCGCGCAGTGGCGGCACAGCGGGGTTCAGGGAAGCGGCATTGGCTTTCTGGTACCTGTTGGATAACATGTAAATATTAAGGAGAAGAATATGAGCAAAGCAAGAATTATGTACAATATGACGGTTGAAGAGGTACGGGAAGGCTTAAAAGAGATGAAAACCGTATTTCTGCCCATTGGCGTAGTAGAGCAGCACGGCTACCACATGCCTTTAAGTGTAGACATACATAACGCCTACGAGATCTCCAAGATGGCATCAGAGCGGTGCGGCTGCTTTGTGGCCCCTCCAGTGCACTACAGCTTCTCCGGCGGAAGCCTCCCCGGTACCATAAACATCCCTCCGCAGCTCTTTTCTATGGTTGTTATGGAGATATGCCACAGCCTTGTTGTGCAGGGGTTCAAAAATATTGCAATAATCCTTGGGCACGGAGGCACAGAGAACGTGCGCGCATCCTTTGACGCAGCAGAGAACTTTCAGCGGCTTAACCCGGATGTCTCCGGCGTCACCATCTCCGTGGTGCCGTTCTGGGAATTCTCCCCAACATACATGAAATCCTTTGAAGAGGGAGATTTCCACGCCGGCAAGTACGAAACATCCCTTATGCTCTACTGGAAGCCGGAACTTGTTAAAATGGAGAAGGCGCGCCTTGATTCGCCAGAAATAGTTAAAATGATGCGCACAGACCAGGATGCCTTCCTTGTAAAGACAAAGGCGGTAGATCACAAGTACGTAATACCAAAGATGGTTCAGCACCCGGCAATAGAGGTGGGTGTCATGGGTAATTTTGAAGGAGCAAGCGCAGAGCTTGGCAAAAAAATTGCAGAAGAATGCGCAGACAGCCTTGCCAATATGGTTTGGCAGTTGGAGGGGAATAAGTAAAATGGTTAAATGGGGAATTATAGGCTGCGGAGGCATTGCCCGCCGCAGGATGATACCGGCGCTGCCGGAGTGTAAAAACAGCCAGGTTGTTGCAGTTATGGATGTAGACAGGGCTGCCGCAGATGAAGTTGCCGCGCAGATAGGCGCCCGCGCCTATTACACAGAGGCGGAACTGCTGCGCAACCCGGATGTTCAGGCGGTATACATAGCAACCCCCGTCTTTCTGCATCACGACCAGGTAATTGCAGCGGCAAAAGCGGGCAAGCACGTACTGGCAGAGAAGCCCATTGCGCTTGCAGTCTCTGAGGCGGAAGAGATGATTGCGGCCTGCAAAGAGGCCGGAGTCTACTTTACGGAAGGCTACATGATGAAGTTCCACAGCCTTAATGAAGCCGCGCGCAGCATGGTGGCAAAGGGAGAATTGGGCAACATAGTCTTTGCCCGGGCGCAGCTCTCCTGCTGGTACCCGGATATAAAGGGCGCATGGAGGCAGGACCCAAAGCTTGGCGGCGGCGGATCTCTTATGGATATGGCCACCCACTGCTATGATCTTCTTCAATATATAATAGGCTCCAAGATAAAAGAGGTCTTTGCATACACGGATACCCTTACGTTTAAGTACCCGGTTGAAGACAGCTCCACCACCATGCTCAAGTTTGAGAACGGCGCGCATGCGGTTGTGGATGCCTTCTTCAACGTGCCGGATGCAGCAGGGCAGGCTCGGCTTGAGGTCTACGGGAACAAGGGGAGCATACAATCGGAAGGCACCATAGGGCAGATGCCCGGCGGACGGATGTATGCATATATCTCAAGCGATTCCAAAGACTACGATCCGCAGCAAAACAAGGAGAGCCTGGATGTTGTTAAAAGAGAGGTAATGCGCAAACCCGTAAATATGTACGCGCAGGAGATGGATTACCTCTCCGGTTGCATAGATAAGGGGAAGGCCCCCGCATTCTCCACGGCGGAGGAGGGGCTGTTCATTCTGAAGGTGGCAAAGGCCGCCTATGAGAGCAGCAGAACTGGAGCCGGCACAAAGGTAGAATAAAACGCAATATAAGCCGTAATATGGTTAGAAAAAGGATGCAGTCCAGAGCGGGCTGCATCCTTTTTTGCAGAGTATGGTTACCAATCCCTCTTATGTGGAAAGAATTACGCGGAGGTACAGACCAATGCGTATTACAAGAAAACTTGGGTTTGCGTTTATGTTGTGCATTCTTCTTTCCGGCGGGGTACAGGCGGCCGGGCCGTCGCTTGGCGGGCTGCACGTTTCGGACAGCTTGGATACGCTCTTTAACGCCATGCGCACCCCGGAGCTTATCCGCGCCCGCCGGATGAACGGCCCGCAGCTGGATCATGTATCCATGCTCTTCAACCGCCAGGGGGCAGTAATAGTTGCGCTCGCCCACTATGGAGATAAGGTGGAAACGGTTCTTACAGAATCAAAATCCATGGTCACGAATGACGGCTTAAAGGTTGGGGACCCACGCACGCTGGTTATATCTAAGCGAGGCCAGCCGGAGGAGATTGACGACAGTGACCCGCTGGTGACGGAATACTGGTACTGGTCTCAGGGCATAAACTTTGGAATCAACAAAAAGCAGGACAGCATAGAGAATATCTTCATCTTCCCTGCCAGCAAACCTGCGGAGCGCATAGAGCATGTGGCGCTCCCGGAGAGCCGCGTTCCGGTCTCCTGCAGCCTTATAAAGAACGGCCGCAATGCGTACCTGGTGGGGACGGCTACAAACAAACACGCCGTGCCGCTTTACGGGGTGCGCGTGGGGATTACCCTGCGGAATGAACGGAACCTGCCGGTGGATGTGGTTTTCTCAGAGATAGGCGGGCTGCTCCCCAATGCCAGCATGCCTTTTAAGGTAAGCCTGCCGTCAAGTTCCGGGTGGAACAGCTATTCCGTAAGCATACAGTCAAGCGCATTGCCTGAAGGCATAGCGCCGCCAAACCCAAGAGCCTACTATGTAAACATGAAACAGGCCCTTTTTAAAGATGAGACATTCCTTACCAAACGCTGATATGTTTGCAGGACGGGCTCTTGTGCGGAGCCTGTCCTGCCTTGACTAGCATCCTCTGGGAAGGTATTATTTAATCATTCGGCAGCAGATAGATTGCCTGCCGGTAATCTTTCCAAGGGGGTAAAAGAGTGGCAGATATAAAGTTTGATAGAGATATACCCGTTCCCTGCAGGTACACGCCGGGGCCGGTTAAAATAGACGGCCGGCTGGAAGATGCAGCCTGGCAGAAGGCAGATAACCTTTTATTCTACGTGCCGGTTGCAAATGAGACGCCCATAAGTAAAACAGAGGCCCGCATTCTATGGGACGACAACTATTTTTACGTAGGATTCAAG
Organism: uncultured Armatimonadota bacterium; assembly: GCA_937875395.1. Classification (GTDB taxonomy): domain Bacteria; phylum Armatimonadota; class UBA5829; order DTJY01; family DTJY01; genus CALNCU01. The sequence goes on from CALNCU010000227.1 coordinate 44,515, forward strand.
GCTTACGATAGGGATATTTGGAGTTACCTGGAAGATAGGGATTCCAATACATGCTCAGAGGATGTGCTGGAAGTATTCTTCAAGCCCTATGCAGATAAAGAGCCGTATTTCAACTTTGAGATAAATGCGCTAGGCACCGTGTATGATGCGTATAATCTGGTAAGGGGTGCAGGCGGGCAGGATCAGCATCGCTGGCGGGCGTGGGACTGCAAGGGGCTTAAGACCGGGATATTTATAAAAGGCACGCTGAACGATCCGGCTATTGAAGATGAATACTGGCAGCTTGAGGTTGCAGTGCCGTTTGCAAGCCTGCCTTTGCTGGAAGGCAATGCTCCAAAGCCGGGCGATAAATGGATGTTCCATCTGGCACGCTATGATTATTCCATATACCTGCCAAAGGGCATGGAACTTAGCTCCTGCACTCAGATGAGCGCCTGCAACTTCCACCGGTGGGAGGATTGGCGCCCGCTTGTTTTTGAGAAGTAGGGGTTAGCGTCCAGGCCTGTCAGCGGCGCCTCTGGCTTGCGGGCCGAAGCATCAATTAATATGGACTGATATTAAAGGGAAGGGTCTCTTAAGGCTGCCTTTACCCCGCTCAGGTAAGAGTGCTGAAACACAATCTCTCTGCAGGAGGGCGATTCCGCCGCCTTCCTGCGGCATCTTTTAATAAGACTGCCGTTTTCTGCTATAACAGAGTGCAGAGCCATTGTTACCGGGTTTACCCCCATAAGCAGCTTTATCATGGGATCCTTATGCTTGCGGTAGAATCGCACTGTAGAGACCCCCGACATATGCATCTTTTGGCACTTCTCTTCAAAGGGTACGGGGTGCCAGTGATAGTTTAGGGCGTGTATGTTATACGCTATGCGCATGCCGGATTTCTTTAACCTGTAGCCAAGTTCCAAGTCTTCATGCCCGTATCCGGTAAAATTCTCATCAAACATGCCCACCCTTACAAGGGCCTCTTTGGGCGCAGATGCGTTTCCGGTAAGAAAGAAGAGCCAGGAGAGCTCCTTTGTGCGTTCGGAATGAAGGCACCGGCTCTCCTCCGGGTATGCCATTACATGTTTGTATTCCTTCAGCGTATCTACCTGCACCTCCCGGCCTACAACGGCGGTGTTTCTTTTTGCCGAATGTATTTTTGCATGTTCTTCCAGAAGGTGCGGGTCTGCAAGTATATCTGCATCTGTGAAGAGGATTATATCCCCTTTAGCCTCGCAGATTCCGCGGTTCCTGGCCCCGGAGCGCCCCCGGTTCTCCCCGGTAATCATGCGCAGGTTGGGGATGTTCATGGCCTCAACCATCTCCCTGGTGCCGTCCGTAGAGCCGGAATCTGAAAGGAGAATTTCGTACGCATCCTTGGGGTAGGTCTGGTTAAGGATGGTGGGGAGCACGTGCTCCAGCGTCTCTCTTCTGTTATATGTAGGCATGACTATGCTTATGCTTAATGTCAAAGCGGGGCCTCCATAGTTGTTGATGCAGATTTACAAGTAATAGTGTAGCATAATATTGCATGAAAGGGTGCATATTCCTGAACATGCACCGCATATTTTGCTTCCGATGCCTCTATGTTTAGGGGCACACTACCAATAGTATACTCTTTAAACAGGTTTTTCTCAATCGCCGTGTGCGCAACAGATTGAAGGCTGTAACGTTGACAGTGATACCAGTGAAGTGGTAACATGTTATACAATTACTTATGTTGATAGATAGTGATGAGTTAGTGTGGTCTGCATGTTTTATCCAGTAACTCGAAAATCTAGCGAGAAAGCTGATGAAAATAGGAGTAGACATAGGCTTCATAGTGCAGGATAAAAGGGGCATGGGGTCGTATGTAAGGAATATGATTCAACTCCTCTTATCAGATTATACGGAACATACCTACACGCTCTTCTACAGAGATAACCGTAACAACTCCAATATCATTAAATACCTGAATTCAATTTCTGCTGCCGCCGACTACAGGCTTCTTCCGCTCCGCGCATGCCGCAATGCAGATCTGGACGTCTGTCTTTTTCCATGGAATAGAGTAGATGCAGTCCCCAAACATTGCCGCATAGCCGCCACTATTCATGATGCTGCGCCGTTTGTCTACCCGCTGCGCGGTATGATGAGATATTTTGATCAGCGGAGCGATGAGGGAAGGTTTAAGCATGCTGCAAAAACGGCGCACCTTGTTTTTGCGGTGTCAAAGTTTGCGCAGGAAGAGCTGCAAAGGTATATGCACATTCCTGAAGATAGAATAAAGGTTACGCATCTGGGCATCTCAGATTTCTTTCGCCGGCACACCGTAACCAATGATGAACGGTTGCAAATAAGGCAGATTCTTGGTTTTGAGGGGGATTTTCTACTCTTTGTGGGCGCCAATGATGAGCGGAAGAACGTGCGCCGGCTGTTGCAGGCATACTCTCTCTGGAAGAAGAACACCGGCATGCAGCATAAACTGGTATTATGCGGGGTTTCGCCCAGGGAAGCCGACATGTACAGCAACATAACCCATGAAGATGGAGTCTCCGACGGCTTTGTTTTTCTACCTACGGTGGGAGATAAACTGCCCGGCTTGTACCGGATGGCAGCTGCGCTTGTTGTTCCTTCCCTCTACGAAGCCTTCTGTTTTCCGGTACCGGAAGCCATGGCATCCGGCACGCCCGTCATATGCTCTAATGCCGCATGCCTACCGGAAATAGCCGGGGATGCAGCGCTCTATTTTGATCCGCTAAGCGTAGAGGATATGGCGCTCAAGATAGATACATATACCCGCAATGCAGATTTGCGGGCGGATATGATTAAAAGAGGCTTGCAACAGGTTGAGAAATATACGTGGGAAAAGACTGTTGCAGAGACTGTTTCAGCGCTTACCCAACTGGTGGTGAATTAGGTTATCACGGGTTTCTTGCCTTATAGAAAGAGTAATATGAATGCCGAATAAGCTGATAAAAAAAGTGCTCCTAATACGGCAGGATGGACTTGGAGATACCTTGCTTATGACCCCGCTTATGGCGGCGCTTAAGCAGAATATAGAGGGCTTGGAACTCTCCGTTCTGGCTTCACCTATAGGCGCCCAGGCGCTTAAGGGCAATCCGGCAGTTGATAACCTGCTGGTTGTAGATGGTAAGAAACTATCTCCGTTCGGCTATCTTAAACTTGCTTTTAAGCTGCGGCGCAAAAAATACGATGTGGCAATCAGCATTAGCGAAAAGTTCTGTCCGCGTCTGCTGACATGGCTTTCAGGGAGCCGCATACGCATAGGTTTCTTTCCCGGCACCACTCAGCCCCTTAAATCCATACTCCTTCCCATGGTTTTTACGCACAGAATTCAATATCCCAATGATCCAAGCAGGTATTCCGACCTTCATGAGGTGGAAAGGTACATGGAACTTCTGCATCCGGTTGGAATAAAACTGAATGGCGGGGAACTAAAGATATATCTGCCTGAAGAGAAGCTTGCATGGGCAAAAAATTATATATTAAGTGCCGGGGGCGGCTCAGAGTTAATAGCATTACATCTGTCCCAAAAATGGGCTACAGAGGGTTGGCCGAAGGAATTTCTTGCAGAAATGATAGAGTATCTTCTGCGCAAAATGCCCTATGCAGGCCTGGTGGTGACATATGGGGAATTAGAGGCTGAGTGGGTGAAGCCTGTTTTGGCCATGCTTCCCAAAGATCGCGTGCATATCTACTTCAGCAGGGATTTCTGCAACTGGGCCGCGCTGCTCTCGCAGTGCAAGGTGCTGATTACCATGGATACCGGCGCAGCCCACGTAGCCACAGCCCTTCATATTCCCATGGTTGATGTCTTTCCGTCAGAGCATTTTGAGCACTGCTCTTCCAGATGGTACCCATGGCATGTTCCCCACAGGGTTGTAAAACGAGAATTGCTTGCAAGCAGTTCTGATGATAAAAGCCGCAAGATTAAGCATTCCTTTTTGGAAAATATATTAGGCTCTACAAAGGAGCTTATGGCCAGCAGTTCTGAAAAAGATTAAAATATCAGGTGTTCAATTGAAAGCTAAAACCGATAGAAAATTTGTAGCCGGCGTAATGCTGATGGGCAAAAAGCAGGAACGGTTTCTGCCGGCATGCCTGGCAAGCATAGCCGATGCGGTAGATTTGCTTGTGGTAAATGAAAATTCCTGCCAAGCAGAGAACAATAACTTAAGTGCGCTAAAGGATTCCGCGCTCTACCGGCAAGGCAAAGTCAAAATCATCCCATCGGAATTCAAGGGTTTTGGCTATTGTAGAAACCTGTGCCTGGATTATCTGCGCGCCAATCCCGTGCCGGGAATGTGGGTGCTCATAGTTGATTGTGATGAAGTACACGCTCCCGGTTTCACTGTGCTGACCAGAAAGATTCTCCCTAATCTGCCGCCGCATATAGGCATAGTAGACGGCTACTTCCGGCATTTTGTACTGTCAGGCAGGTACTATGTATCTCTTGATAGACGCCACAATATGCTCTTCAGCTTTAACAAAGACATTTGCTGGGAAGGCAGCGTTCATGAAAAGCTGGTAAACATCCGAGGCGCCAGGATTGGACTACCGTACAGGTACTTTCATTATGGGTACCTGGCCCCGCTTGGTGATTTGATGAAAAGATGGGAGTTATACGGCAGCCTGGGAGATGCTACATCGGCTGATCATACAGTTTATCCTAATGCAATTCTAGAGAGCGATGCTGCCAGGGCCATGCGTTTCAAGGGGTGGCATCCGGGTTATGCTCTTCGACTGCTTCAGACATATGAGGATGAGAACCGGGAAGCTGTGAGGCATTTTGAGGAAATGGTGAATGCGCATAATCCCGGACGTTCGAAGATGCTGCTTAAAGATCTGAACTATGAGATAAGGATGGCATGGCGGGGGCTGCAGTTTATGGGCAGGTTTCCGCTAGACGCAGAATTATGCCGCGGCTTGCTGGATATGACAGGAGATCAGTTGAGCCTCAGGCATAATTCCACCGGCACCTAGCCAGGTATCCACCATTCCGGTACTTCGGCGGCATCCTTGCCTATATCTTGCAACCTACGCATAAGTTCTGAATTACTTTTGTTGAAGATGATAGTTTCGGGATGGTGCGCATATATTGTTACCGCATCAACATCCGGGGATTTCTTGCAGGCGTCTTCAATTTTATGAAGCGTCTGTTCTCCATCAACAAAATGATATGAAGCTATACATGCATAAGCGTTTTCATATGCGCTGATGAATTTGATCATATCATCTATAAGTTCAAGCTCCGCACCTTCAATATCAACTTTAATCATCTTCACCTTTGCGGGATCAATATCATAGTCTGTTACAAGCTCTTGAAGCCTGATTGCATCTGCATTGCGGGGACTATCATTGCCTACAAGCATTTTTCTGCAAAGGCGTACATTATAAATGCCGTTTACAGACATGTTGAAGTTGAAATCATCCGTGTAACAACTTTCCGGCTCAACCGCCAGCACGCTGCCGGAAGGTCCTACCAGCTTTGCAAAGTAAGCGGATGTGAATCCTTCAGTTGCTCCTATATCAACTACTACATCTCCATCCACCAGATTATCCAGCAGTAAATATCCTCGCAGTTCGCTGAGTAGATAAGTCAGGTGGCAATCTCTTGATATAAGCCTGACTTTGCCGGATTCCGTCAGCCATGTGTCATTGGCATTGTTATAGGTAAGTTTGGGAGCAAAGCCTGGAAAGAAGTATCCGAACCTGTTGTTAAAATCTATCTGAAAGCTCTTGGAGACTTCCGTGATAGTAAAATCCTGCTTTTTAAGGGTTTTCCACGCGTAGCGTCTCATGTAACGCCTGAGTATAACCTGTGCCAGGGGATCTATATGCCGAACATATTTCCTGAAAAATCGGTTCTTAACAATATCCATGTTCAAGGGGTTCATATTCATTTGCAATGCCTCTAAGAATCATATTATCTTCAAGTAATATAAAACCGGCAAAGAACCCCGGCATACTCAGTTATAGACGCGGGCTTAAGTTTATGAAGCGCGAAGGCTCGTCCGCACGGAATCAAAGTACTCAAAGCTTACAAGCAGCCGTGTGCAGAGGAGCGGTAAGCCGTGCAGAGGCTTGTCCCCGGCCTTCTTTACTACCTTTGTATAGAACGGTTTTCCAATGCGCAGTATGTCGTTCCATACAAAGCGGGCAAAGAATATGCCGGTTGACATGCGGGTTCTAAGGAATGGGCGCTTTCTAAGGTATATGACGGCACTTCTGCCGCTTGATTGCGCCTGCCTGCACAGCCGGGGCAGGTCCGTGCCCTTCCACCGGGTCTTATAGTGGTAGACTATGGCTTTTGGGATGAACTTTTTAACAAGCCCCAGGTCTTTAAGCCTGTGTCCCAGTTCCAGGTCCTCCCAGCCGTATTCCGTAAAGTCTTCATCAAAGAGCCCCGCTTCAAGCAGGAACCTGCGCCGCACGGAGACGTTGCTGGTCCAGAAGAAGGATGTAGAGATATCTGCTATCTTGAACTTGGGGATAAGTTCCTTATCAAGATTGTCTATGTGGTTCACCCAGCCGTTTACCACGCTCCGCTGATCTGCCTGGTGTGCGGCCCAATGTTCTTTTAGCAGGTTTGCATCTGCAAAGGTATCATCGTCTATGAATAGGACTACTTCGCCCTCTGCGTTTCTTATCCCAAGGTTGCGGGCTTTGGAAAGTCCGGCGTTCTTCTCTTGCCGCAGGCACTTTACCTGGCACTCATGCGCCAGTTCTTTTACCATATCGCTTGTGCCGTCCGTGCTTCCGTCATCTACAAGAACAAGTTCGTAGTCCTCAGGCGGAAAATCAACCTTAAAAAGGGCTTCCAGGCACCGTTTAAGCAGGGCCTTCCGGTTGTAGCTGCAGATTTGAATGCTTATTTTTATTGACATGCTAATTCTCCGTTTACTATTCGGCAAGAATAGGTTCTTTGTATTCTCTGTCATGGAACTGCATTTCATGGAGACGGCTGTAGAGCCCGCCCATTGCAAGCAGTTCTTTGTGGTTGCCATCCTCTACTATAGATCCACCGTCAAGCACAAGTATCCGGGTTGCATACTGGATTGTGCTTAATCTGTGGGCTATCACAAAAGTGGTTCTGCCCTGCATCAGCCTTTCAAGCGCCTGCTGAACCAGGTGTTCGCTCTCTGTATCCAGCGCGCTTGTGGCCTCATCAAGAACAAGAATTCTGGGATTTTTAAGCAGCGCCCTTGCAATTGCTATACGCTGCCGCTGCCCGCCGGAGAGACGTGTTCCGCGTTCCCCAACTACTGTATCAAGGCCGTCCGGCATGCTCTTTATAAATTCAAGCGCGTTAGCCGCCCGGGCAGCCTCTATAACCTCTGCATCTGTTGCCCCAAGCTTGCCGGAGCGTATGTTATCTGCTATGGTGCCGCTGAAGAGGAGGGTCTCTTGCGGCACTATGCCAACTTGCTCTCTAAGCGATAATAACGTTACGCTGCAAAGGTCTTGTCCGTCTATAAGGATGCGCCCTGCCGTGGGGTTGTAGAACCGGGGAAGCAGGTTTACCAGCGTTGTCTTTCCGGCTCCGCTTGGCCCCACAAGAGCGATTACATCTCCCGGGCTTGCCTCAAAATTTATATTGGAAAGAACCGTCTTTTCTTCGTCGTCATAGTTGAATGACAGATTCTCAAAGCGGACATGTCCTTTAACGGGGGGCAGAGGCCGGGCATCCGGCACATCTTTAATGGTGGGCACGGTGTCCAGAAGTTCAAAGATGCGTTCCCCGGCGCCGTTGACTTTCTCTCTCAGCTGGTTCATTCTTGCAAGCCGGGTGAACTTGTTGCTGGCCTGTTGCGCCTGGAAAAGGAAGAACATGAATGCCGTTGGAAGCATGGCATTGCGAAGTACGGCTACTCCTCCTATAACCACGCCAAAGACCATTCCCAGAGTGGTTATAAACTCTATCCCCGGAGAGATTGTCTCTGCCACAAGAATCTGCCGCATGGCCTGTTTATAGTACATGCGATTGAGCTTGGCTACGCGCTTCTCTTCATAATCTTCCAGCGTGAACGATTGGATAACTTTAATCCCGGAGAGGAGCTCTGTAAGATGGCCGTTTAAGTCTCCCAGTTTATCCTGGATGGCTATAACCAGTTTTTTTATAATGCGGCCCATCCCTGCAATTATAACGGCAACAAGCGGCGCCATTATAAGCGCTGCAAGGGTAAGCTTCCATGCTATCGCAAACATGGTTATCAGCGCTATGGTTATGGTGAGCGGGGCCTGTATAGTCTCTGCAAGGGGAGGGCCCAGCGAATCTTGCAGCACCGCCACATCCCATGTCATGCGTGTAAGAAGGTTTCCGCTTCTCTGCTTCTCAAACTGTGCGGGCGATAGTTTCAGCACATGGGAAAAGAGCGACTGTCGCAGATCCAGCGCTGTGCGGTATGAAAACTTTTGCATAAGATAAGTCTGCAGAGCTACGCTTGCGCATTTTATGAGGGTTATAGCAACTATTATTATGGAGATTCGTATAAGCAGCATCATCTGGTCTGTGGTGCCTATAAGCTGCGTCAGATAGACTCCCACATCATAGTTGCCCACGCGCAGGCTGAGCCCGCGGCTTGCAAAGGATTCCGCCCCCAGGACAAGAAAGAGCAGGCTTGTATAAAGCACCGGGATGATGGCTGTTTCCAGCACCGTGGTGAGGGTCATAAATCCCAGGCCCAGGCCAAAAAATTTTCTGTGCGGGTGCGTATATTTTAATAGGCGCTGAAAAACGCTCATGGTATATTAAAACTCCTGGCGCTATTATAGCGCATAGTTGGGTCAGGGGCAATCTATGCCTGCTATATAGGGTAGAATCAGCAGGGGATGTTGAACTCTTTTTGCAGGAACTCTGCCATGCGGGCGGATGCTCCCGGCCGGCCCATCCTCTCTATGCCTATTCTGCCTCGTCTTTCACGTTCATCAGGGTTTTTAAGGAGCATAGATACCTCTGCCGCTATATCAGCAGGGGAATCTTTTACATAACGTACTGCGCCGCCAAGCATTCTTTCCTGATCTTTCATCCGTTTTACCGTTGTCTGCGGCCCTGTTCCGGCAAAGGATACCACCGGTTTTCCGCATCCGGCGGCCTGCTCGTTGGCAGTTCCGGCAAGGCCTATAAGAACGTCGGAGGATGCAACAATATCTTCAAAGCCGTCTTTTACTAATCTTACGGCATTGCGGCCCTTTTTTAGGACGGCGGATTCCAGCACCCATCCGTTGACTTTTACATATTCTGCCATACGTTCCGGCTCAAGCGAAGGAGCCAGTGCGCACACATAACAGGCACTCTCCGGAATCCTCTCTAAAGCTGCAAGTATGCGTGCAAAGTTTGCGTATGCCTCATCCCGGCTTCCGGGGAGTATGCCCACCATGGGGCTGTCTCCCAGCTTAAGGCCGCGTGGCGCAAGCTCATCCATAATGGGATTTCCCAAAAAGAGCGCATCAACGCCGTGCAATTTAAGGGTCTCCGCCGTATGGGCGTCACGAGTAAGCACCCGGCGCGCAAACTTCTTAAAGAGCCATTCTTCAAGCTTAAAATGCGGGTGGTTAAAATCTGACTTGGGCAGGGAGAGGTGGATTATATTTTTTTTAAAGGCAAGATACGCCAGAAACAGTAGAAACAGATCTCCCACAACAACCACGCAGTCTATGCAGTCCCTATGGGCTCTTAACGTTTTGTAGTACCGGATGTGCCTGAATGTATAGGGGATATCTTTAATAAAACCGGCAGCGCTCATGGTGGGGAACCCGCCGGACGGCGGAATTTGCCCCTCCGTAAGTACCGGTATTCCGTACTTAATATAGTCTCCGCCCACGGTAATCAGCGGCGCGCCGGAGATAGTAATGTCCGGGCACCTACCCATAAGGGCTTTGGCTATGGCGGCAGCCGATCTATCTTCTCCATAACCGTTGCTTAGAAAACAGATGTGCAACTTGATGCTCCCGTTTTGCCCCGCAGTTCTAACTGTGGGAATACACTCACTACTAGTGGCATGTAAACTTGAATTTGTCCCGGTACCTTCGGCAGTGGCGCCTTCGGCTCTGCGACCGAAGTATCACCCTCCGTAATTAATTTATCAAGCCACTATTGTGTTAATAAAAGATTATTGCCACAAATTTAAATTTTAATCGGCAAGGAGCGCTTCTGCAATAATGCCTGCTGCTCCTCTTTGCCTGGTAATCTCTGCCAGTTCGTGCGCAATATGCTCCCGCCTGCCGGAATTTGCCAGAAGATCTGCCGCTGCCGTTGCTACTCCGGCGGGGCGGAGGATTCCGCGCATCTCTGGCACTATCTCTCGTCCGGCAATCATGTTGGGCAGAGAGACACACTTTACCTTCCTGTTCATGGCAAGGAACAGATTCCGTTTGATTAATCCCAGCGGGTAGACCTTTGGGAAGATGAACTCGGCCAGCCCGTCAAGGGGGATATATTCTGCCTTGTTGAGCGGCACCACAACAAGCATGGGCACATGCATTCCGGCTATCTGAAGGTTGTTTGTGCCGGGAATGGTTACAGCAAGGCTTGAGACGGATATGACTTCATGCTGGTTCTGGTACACTATTCTTACACGGCAGCCGGATTTGGCCAGGATATCGCAAAAGCCATCGCCGGTCTCTATCTTAAAACCTTCCTTTTGCAAGAATTTAAGTATATGCGCACGGTCTGCAAAGGGTGAGAGCGCCACCACGGGATATATCTCCGGGCGCATCTCCCAAAGCTTATTGGCCGAATGCAGCAGAAACGGGAGCATATATTCTATGTATGCAGGGCGGCTTCCCGGCAGAAATGTTACCACGGTGGATTCCCGGCCGGAGCCTGTGAGCCGCCGGAGAATCTCCTCCCTGCCTGAGTTTATTTGAATACTGTCCAGACCCAGATGCCCCGCAACTGTAAGCTGATGGGGCAGGGCGCCTCTTTTTATGGATTCCTCCCGGGTGCGTTCGTCCGGGAGGAAGAACATGCTAAACTCCTTCACCCGGCGAACCTTGGATACATACCCAAAGAGGGGGGCGCGCATCTTTTTTGCAATAAGCGCCGCATAAAACGTATCGCCGCCTAGAAAGAGCACCCTGTGCGGCTCTGCACATGAGGTTTTTTTATGCAGGTAAAGGTTTGAAAGCAGGCTTTTAACAGTTGTTACCCCGTCTATGCCGGGCTGCTTCTGCGCAAACTCTGCCTCCATGCCGCTTGCATACTGGCATGGGGTGATAACAAGGGTTACCCGCACGGATGCGTTGCGGGCTTTTAGCTCCCTTACAACGGGGGATACCCAGCCGGAGAGTTCTCCGGGCGAATTTGCGGTGATAAATACTTGCATCTATTTACACGGAAGCCGCCTGCATATCCTGTAAAATTAACGGGTTATGCCAAGCCCCTTCCTTAAACCCTCTGCGTGTGCATGTATAAGATAGAACTTTTTAAGCATGGGAGGCCAGGCGGGCAGCCTGCCGCCGGATGAGCTTATGTACTCTTCATTAAGGTAACGGCGGACCCAGCCCATTCTTTCAAATAGTCTATCATACTTGAGGTACCGGAGTCTAACCATCCTCTTTGCCATAGCGGATGGATGCTTGCAGAAGAACTTTCCGGCATACTCCGCCCGCTCTTTTCTAAATGCAGCCTGGCTTTGCAGCGAGTACTTTCCAACTTTGCAGTGGAGGACGTATGCCCGCCTGTTTTTTATGCGTTTCAGGCCGGATTCCATCAGGCGCGTGCCAAGTTCCACATCCTCCCATGCCCATACAAACTCTTCATCAAAGCCGCCTGCGCTCTCAAGGCTTTTCCTTGGGCATGATGCGTTTGCGGTTATAAAATACACTCCTCCAAAATCCAGGAATGCCATGGTTTTAATATCCCAGCGCAAGAACGGAGGGGCCTGTATATCTTCCTTGCGGGTCAGGTTTATTATTGGGCCGTCCATAATAATGCCGGGGTTGGTTTTGTGGGTTTCAACATGTTCCCGTATATACCAGGGCGGGGCAAAGGCATCGCTGTCTATAAATATTACAATCTCTCCCGCGGCCTCTGTAATTGCCTTGTTCCGTGCTATGCTCGGCCCCAGGGTTTTGGTGTTTGCAATATAGGCAAGGCGGCAGGGAGGGTTTAGATTGCGGATCATCTCTGCCGTGCCGTCCGTTGAGCAATCATCCACAATCACTATTTCGTACTTGTCTTTGGGATAGTCCTGTTCAAAAAGATGCTCAAGGCATTTTTTAAGAAGGGCCTCTCTGTTATATGTGGCGATGACTACAGTTGCATCCATCCGCCGTTGTACTCCTTTTAAGTTCTTTGTTCGGCCAGTTCCCGGGCTGCGCGGGCTACCTGGTTTTCGTCTATGGCAAGAAGGCATTTAAAGTAGCGGCAGTTCCCTTTTATGCAGGTATTGGTGCAGCCGGAATTTTCAACCCGTATCACCCTGCTTGGCACGCCGTAGGGCTTCCACCGGTTGGGGAAATCCTCTTTCAGGGCAAAGATAGATACCACCGGCACCCCCACCGCTGCCGCTATGTGCCCAGGCCCGGAATCCGGGCAGATAAGCACATCCATGGCGGAGATTACCCCGGCCAGCTGACGGAGCCCGGTCTTTCCGGCAATATTTAAAACTCCTCCGCCAATCTCTTCTTCTACCTTTGCGGCAAGTTCAACCTCTTTGGGGCCGCCCATAATCACCAGCCTGTACCCCGGCCAGCCGCAGATAATCTTTCCAGCGGCGGCAAATTTATCTGTAGGCCAAATCTGCGGATTAATATTCATGCCCTTGCCCAGGTGCATCCCTACTACTTTCTCACCGGGCTTAATTCCAAGCTCTTTTAAGAATTCTTTCCCGCCTGCCTTTTCTTCTGCCGTAAGCCAGATTCCGGGCAGGACTTCCGGGATGGAGAGCCCCAGGATGCGGGCATAATCCAACTGGCAGTCTACCCAGTGGCTGGTTGTATCTCCATGCAGAGAGCGCACCCGCACGGCATGCGTAAACAGAAAACTGTATGTAATTCGCTCTGCCTGCCCAACCCTTACGGGGATGCCGGCAAGCGCGCAAATCCATGCCTGCGCAGAAGTGCTCCAGGGCATAACCGCCAGATCAAACCGCCCGCGCCTTACAAGACTAAGCTTGCGTGCAAAGGAGGCGTCTGCGCCTGGTTCCAAAAAGCCGTCTGCAAAGGGGTTGTTTTCCATAACCGGGCGCATGGCAGGGTTGATCCAGCAGGTTACAGAGCAATTGGGATAACACTTCTTAAAGGTTTCCATAAGCGTGGATGTAAGCAGAAGATCTCCTACGCCGCCCCTGGTAAGCACAAAGAGAATTCTCTGTATCTGTGGTGATTTCACTTATATGGTACTCTCCTGCGCGCAAGCCGGGTTTAACGGTTTAATCTGGTTGTATGCAAAGAGCATTAACGTGCCCTGGAGGCCTTTCTATCAATCTTTCCTATAAGCCATTCTTTTTCATCAAAGCAGACTTTAAGCTTTATTCCGTGTTCTGCCAGTATTTTGGCATCATTTGGAGAGACTACCAGCGCGTAGTTGTCTGCACGCTTTGGAATTATCTTCATAAACTCTTTTAAATCACGGGCGACAACCATGTTGGGCCTGGAGTAGAAGAAGAGTCCGTACTCGCAGCGTATGCCATTAATAGTATACACAGGCCCCCCATCTGCAACCATGGCGGCATCTATTGCCGTCTGTTTTGGTGAGAAATACCGGTGCACCTTGGTGTACTCGTTAGGGAATAGGCAGAGCGTTGCCCCAAGCATAACCGCCATCACCGCCGGGCCCAGCCGGCTGTTTTTTATGAGAGCCGCACCTGCAATGGAGTAGGCAACCAGTATTACTCCGGCAACCCATAAGGGATTTATGGCAGAGAGAACATGATTGGCGGCAGTGGCAGATTTTAAGCAGAAGAACGATGCAATCGCCGCCGCAATACCTATGGAAACTGTTGCAATCCCCTGAATCTTGCGGCTCTTTGCTTCTGTTACGGATGCGGCAATAAGTATGGCAAAAGCGGGGAGCATGGGAACTATGTAGTTGGGCAGCTTGGTCTTTGCTATGGAAAAAAGCACAAGCGGCGGAAGAATCCAGAGCCAGAGCAGGCGCCCCGCATCCCCCCTGTCCTTTATAAAAGATTTAGGCCACAGCAGCACCCACGGGAAGAATCCGGCGGCAATTATTACCAGATAGAAATACCAGGGGCCCTGGTGGTTGCAGACTGCCGTGGTGAGCCGCGCATACGTGTTTGTAGAGAGCGTAGGCTCAAGGAAGAGCGCGCCGTGGCGTTGAGCCTCTATAATAAACCAGGGCATTACAACCGCGGCCCAGAGGAGTGCAGATATATATATTACCGGGTTAAGGAGCCTTTTGCGGTCGCTCCCGGTTATGGCGTACAGGAAGCAGACCATACAGGGCAACACAAGCCCCCACAGCCCTTTGTTCAGGGTGGCAAATCCGGCGGAGAGCCAGAATACAGGGTACAGGCGCCAGTCCTTCTTCTCCCACGCAACTATAAAGGCAAAGATTGCAAGCGTAACAAAAAAGGCCAGCGTGGCATCAAGGATTGCCAGCTTGCCCGTTGCAAAGAAGATAGGCGACGATGCAAGTATAAACCCTGCCACAATTCCGGTCCGCCTGTTAAAGAGCCGGGCGCCGAACGCCGCAGAAAGGTAGACCAGCCCAAATCCAAAGATTAGGGAGTTCAGCCGGGCGGAAACTTCAGATATCCCAAAAAGCTTAAAGCAGGCCGCCTGAATCCACATGCTGAGCGGCGCATGGATGAACCACGGTTCGTTGTGCCAGTAGAGCGTCCACCAGTCTTTGCGTCCAAGAAGCTCCTTTGCTACCTGGGAATAGAGCGCTTCGTCATTATCCGTGAGGGGATAGCCGCCCATCTTGAAGGCCAGCACCAGCAGCGTGAATACTCCAAGCGCCGCCCAGGGCAGATATTTATTTACCGATTCTGTTTTTTGCATTATTGTTGCCTTTAACCGAAAGCACAAGCTTTATGGGCATGGACATTGCTTCCAGTATCTTTTTAATAGACATTTTGCTTCTTCCTACCTGGCGGTCTGTAAAGACTGTGGAGACTTCTCCCAGCCGTGCCCCCTTCTTAAAGAGCCTGTATACAGATTCCGTCTGGAAGGCAAAACCCTGTGATATTATAGCATCCATATCAAGGTGTTTCAGGCAGTCCACTCTGTACGCCTTAAACCCGGCCATGGGATCTGTTAAGGGCAGGCCGGTTATTATGCGCACGTACATGCTGGAAATTCTGCTTAATATAAGCCTTCTGAGCGGCCAGTTGACTATAGTCGCCCGCCTGCCGGTGTATCTTGACCCAATTACAATATCTGCCTTATCCAGGGCGGCAATAAGCCTTGGAACATCGTCCGGGTTGTGCGACAGGTCTGCATCCATGCATACAAGAGCTTCGTAGCCGTTATCCATGGCGTACCGGAAGCCGTCCATATATGAGCCGGAGAAACTGCGCTTTCCTTCTCTCTCAAGCAGACGCACGCACGGGTCGCGTTGAGCTATGCCGCGCACTATCTCTGCCGTTTTATCCGGGGATGAATCATCTACTACAAGAATATCCGGCGGAGAGGGTAGATCCCGCAGCCGGGCTATAAGTTTTGCAATGTTATCTTCTTCATTAAGGGTGGGAACAACTATTAAACTCTTCAATTTGTTTTTTTAAGGGCCGGATTTCGCGTGGGAAGCGCAGCCCGAATCTCCTTCTTAATCTACTGCAGAATACTATTGCCGGTTAAGGGTTTTAGCTGCTTCTGCGGCTGTTGATTCTTGCCGCCCGGGTCCACCGGCCGGGCTGCGTGGCTGCTTTGAAAACATGTTTACCAACAGATATGCCGTTAAAAGCCCAAATACGGCTCCCGCAGCTACCTGAAACGGGTAGTGCGCATTAGCCTGCACTCTGGACCATGCTATGGCGCCGGCCCATGTGTACCATATAACAGTGGCTTTTGAAAACCGCAGTGACAGCAAAAATGCAAGCGCAATGGCACCTGCAGTATGCCCGCTTGGGAAGCCTTCGCCTCCGCCGCAAGGGCGCATGGCAATAGCCCCAAGGTCAAAGTGTTTAATTAACTGGACAAAAAAGGTAACAATAATAAGTACTGTAAAAGCCAGCATCAGGTTACGCCAGTTTTTTATTGCTATTGCAGCAATTATAAGCGCCAGGTATCCGCAGACCAGAAACAGCACGTTTCCCGTATCGCTCATGAAATGTGCAAAGTCCAGCACATGGCCCTTGGGGAATTTTGATAAGAAAAAGGCGGAGGAGATAATTACTGACAGGGCGATAGCCCCGCAATAGAGTGGATTCAGCCTATGTGCGCCTTTAAAACGATAATTCTGCAAGTTCATCTGTCGCTCCTGTGGACTGCTGCAAGGGACCGGATTTATAGCATAATAAGCGCAGAGCCTTCCTGTTATTCCCGGGATGATAAAGATTGCAGAGCTTATACAGTATACTCTTAAACGGTGCTTAATGCAAGCAAAAAGTGGTCTGCCGCAGGTGAGCCCGGCACCGGTTGCCGGTGTAGTCGGAGGTGTTTATTCTTATGATTATGAAAAAAGATACTGTTAAAATGGCAGCGGCCGCCTGCAGCACAATGCGGCAATCCTGTGCAAGGTTTTGCCGGTCTAACGGTGATCTGCTGCTGATTCTGTTCTTTGCAGCGGCCGTGTTGCTTGCCAACATAGGGGTTGCCCGCGAGTTCTACTCCGACGATGAATACCTGTACGCCAAGATTGCCGCAGAGATGTTTCACAGGGGCGATCTGTGGGTGCCCACGTGGCTGGGCAAGGCCGCCTTTTACAAGCCTCCCTTTACTTACTGGCTTATGATGCTGGGCTACTCCGTATTTGGAGTAAGCCTTACTGCGGCCAGAATCTCCGTTGCCGCAACGGGGGTGTGCACGGCATGGCTTCTCTTTCTTCTTGGGCGACGGTTGTATGGCCGGGAAGGGGCACGGCTTGCCGGATTGCTCTTTATTACATCATTCGGTTATCTGTTTTACGGCAGGGTGGGGATGATGGATATGCCGTTTACCCTCTTTATTGCCGCCGCAATCTACTCTTTTTACCGGGCCTTTGAGGATGAATCCAAACAGCATGCAGCAGCGTTCTTTGTGCTTGCGGGGGCATCCACGCTTGTAAAGGGGCCGGTCTCTGCTGTGATAATACTGATGTTTGGTGTTCTTATGCTGGTAATCTACGGACGTCCTGGACGCATCTTTAATGCCTGGGGCGCTGCGGGTATTGTTGCCGGTATTGCCCTGGTTTTGCTCTGGCCCGCCGCCATGTACTTCCGGGGTGAGTGGGGCGAGTGGTACAGGTTCTTTGTATTGCGGGAGAACCTGGGCAAGTTCACAGATCAAGCGTATTCCATCTTTAAGATGCTGCCGTATATTTTGCAGTACTTCTTTCCCTGGTCTCTGCTGTTTATTGCAGGTGCAGCGGTGCTCTTCCGGAGGGGAGCCTTAAGCGGCCGAAAATTTGTTTATCCGCTGTTTTGGATGCTTTGCGCAACGGCGGTCTTTATTATTCCGGCCGTAAAGCTTCCCTGGTATATGCTGCCGTCCCTGCCTGCGGCAGCCTTGTTTACGGCGGGGGCGTGGGTGGAGCTGAAAGGGAGCCGGCCTGCAAGGATTGGGGCGGCCGCTACCGTTATACCGGCGCTAATTTTACTGGCGGCATTACTTGTTGCGCTAAGGGTCTCCGGGGATGCCGGACTTTGCATTGTGCTTGCGGCGGCATTTGCGGTAAACTTGCTGCTCCTGCGCTTTTTGCTTGTAGGGGATGTTGCAAAAGGCGCGCTGGCTTACGGAGCCATGGTTATCCTTATAATCCTTGCCGGAGGATGTTTTACGTTTGACAGGCTCCCCGGAGAAGCAATTGCCATGATGGGTTCCCAAAGCGTGCCGGTAGGCGTTGTAAAAAAGCAGGTTTATCTATACAGCTACTACCTGGACAGACCGGTCAGGCAGATTTATGAGACTTCTCAGGCGGACGATATTTTATCACGCGGCGGCCGGGTGATTGTGGATGCGCACAACCTTGCAGAGTTTACCCGTGAAGGCAGCATCCAAAAGATTCATACGCTGCACAAGTGGCGTGAATGGAAGGAGACCATAATGCCCCGGGAAGCAGTTTGTGCCGTTGTTACAGGTAATATACTGCCTCTTCAGGAGCAGGTCTATCTTATAAAATCTGCAGAGTTGCGGCGTTAAGAGAGGCTATTGCGCACAAGGGCAAAGAGGAGCGGAAGCATTATCTCATGGTGCCCGGTGAGAGAGTATGCGCTGCCGCTGCTCATGGTGGGGCGGTGCAGCACGTTTACCATAGGCCGGTAGTGCTGATTCATATCCATATTCACAGTGGTAAAATCTTTAACAGGCTCCTTTGAGAGGTTCCGGGCTGCATTTAGCGCTTTTACAAAGACCTCCGGGAGCACCACTGCCGAACCTATATTAAGGTAGACGCCTCCATCCCCCATATCGCCAATAACGGAGATAATAAGGCGGAAATCTGTAAAGCTGGCCTGCCCAAGCGCAGAACCGCTGGCTGTGGGGTGCATGTGTATGGTGTCGCCGCCTACTGCTATGTGCACGGTAACCGGCACTTCAAGCCGGGCCCCGGCGGCCAGAATGCTGTTTTTTTGGCAGGGGGCGTTCAGCTCTATAAGCTTTTTGCCAAGGGAGGCCCCCATGCCCATCCCGCACCCGGCGCCCTCTGTGATGGCTCCGTTCATGGCTTCTCCGGTCTCCCTTACCATGCCGAAGCGTCCGTTTTCAAGGCTTGCTGCCACGTCTTCAGAGGTTCGCCCTATTAGCGCCATCTCAAAATCGTGGATGCTGGCGCCGCCGTTCATGGCGACGGCGCTTATAATCCCCTGCTCCATAAAGTCTATAAGAAGGGGGGCGAGCCCGCATTTTACAACATGTCCGCCAATCCCCACTATTACAGGTTTCTTTTTTTTGTATGCGGTAACTATTGCCTGCACAACCTTGCGGAGTTCATTTGCCTTTAATATATCTGGCAGGCTGTCTAAAAATGCTCCAAGCCCCGCTCCAGGCTGGCAGACTTCTGCAAGTTTTGAGGAATCTACCTTGGTTGGGCGCTCTTCTATAGGGAAGGTATTTATGTTTTTTAGATCAGCAGGTGTATAGCGTTTCATAATTATAGTCCTGGCAGCACCCCGCCAAATTAATTTGCGGGTGGCGCTTCGGCTGCAAGTGTGAAGTACTGCTCCGAAGCCTGGTGGCATGCAAATTTAAATATGTCCTGGATACTTCAGTCGCAGAGTGCCTTGGCACGCCGCTGCCGAAGCAAGGGGCATCACCCCCAAGGCGATACTTCGGTCGCAGAGCCGGAGGCGCCGCTGCCGAAGCCCTGTTTGAACTTGCAAATCTACTAGTGATGGAGTAGTTATTTGATTACACAGCAATCTTATGACTATTGCAGGTTCTTTGTCAATAATTCACAGAGGGTTTTGTTCCGTACCGGCAGATTTTTTTGCCGGGCGAACAAGAGTCTTTTTTAAGTTCCCGCAGGATACCTCTACTTCAAATACTCCAATGAATTCGGAATCCCAGGTGATGGCGGCGTCTGCCCGGCCGTTGCTGCCTGTAATTGCCTCACCCTTCTCCGGGGTTCCTCCTGAGACTTTTATAAAGACCTTTGCATCCTTTACGGGGTTCTTAAAGGCATCCCAAACGGTGACGGTGACCTGGCTGGCGCACGGTTCTTCACCAGAGACTTCTTCCAGAAGAGGAGTCATATTTGCAGGAGGCCCCGCCGCCACCTCTATCTGCCGGGTTGTAATTCTATCCTTATACCGTGCCGTAATGGTGTAGGCGCGGGCAGTGCGTGCGGTGAAGCTGCCGGACTGGTCTACAAAGATGCCTCCGCCCTCCACGCTCCATATGGTATCCTTTGCGCAGGATTCGCTTACAGGCTGGCCCGTGGCGGGGTCTACAAGCAGAAGGCGGCAGATGCTCCCCGCTTCTACGGGGTGGGTTGGGACATCAATCTTTATCTCCGTGCCGGCGTCTCCCTTAAGCGGGGTGCCCAGTACCGCAACGGCATTTGCAACCGGCCGTTCCCTCCCATCCGACGGGCTGTTTAGAACGCCGTATGCCGTTGCCAGGGTTGTAGACCCGCCTCCATCTAAATTCATGGCCTGGACACATCCTTTGCCCAGCATAAGCTTTGCAAGTTCTTGCAGAGTCATCCCTCTGCTTTGGGGCTGCCGGCCGTCAACCGTAACCATAAGCACCTTTCCATCTGATGTAGTGCCAATGGCCGTCCGCGGGTGCGCTGCTGTGTATATACTTGTGCCGAAACCTTCTTCTTTGGCACTGTTTACAATTGTTCCGTCTTTTATAAGACGCGGCCCGCCGCCCACAGCCTCTACAATGCTGTTCCAATCTTTGCCGTCATCTGATTTTAAGTTGAAGAGGATTGTCAGGTTTGTACCGGGCTTCAGGTTCTCCTCCAACCACTTTGCCCCGGCCCCTGCGCTGGAGAGGACAAGGGTATCTTCACCCAAGGGCGTGTTGCCTTTACTGGCGCGTACTTCTTTAACAGTCCCGGATATGGGTTCGCCCGGCCTTGGGGGATGGCTGGTGCAGACCACAACCTCTGTTCCCTCTGCATTGGTATGCGTAGAAACTGCAAAGGCGCGGGTGTAGGCCACTATCTTGTTCTTGCCCCGAAGGCGGTTCACGCCGCCCAGGGGACGGGATGCGCCGCCCTCCGCCGTGACGGAGGCTTCAAGGTATGGCCGCCCGAACAGGTATTCTCCGTTCTTGCTGATTGCAAAGGCCGTGCGTCTGGCATAAGGCTCGCATTTAAGCTCTCCGTCAGATACAAGCAGGCCCAGCGGGTAGCCGGATTGCCAGATAAAGAAGTCTGCATTTACTGCCGCCACGGCGCCAAGACGTCTTGCGGCGGTACTTACCGTGGCCTTGCCGCGGAATGCGCTTGCCGAGTGCATTGTCTCTCCGGCAGAGGTTGCCTTTATGATTGCTCCGGGGAATTTTGGGTCTACGGTTACTATGTTTATTACCTTGGCCGGGGCCTCTGTTACTATTTGGGTGAAGGATACTCCTTCCGCCAGGGGTTTTGTAATCTCCCATGCCAGCGCCCGGCACTGAAGCAGGCACACGGTAAGGAATACAGAAAATGCAACTGTTACGGCAGAACGGTTGGTGTGTCTCATGGTTATAAACAGGTCCTTCCCGGCGGCTCCTTTACGTACAATATATTATAGCATAGAGGCAAAAGCATATGTTCGGCAATAGGTGTGTTTGAAAATTTACGGTCTTTGGAATAGGGAGTGTGTATAAAGGGATTATCTTGCAAAGGGGTGTTGTATGGAGATTCAGGTGTCGTCCAGGAGAATTGCAAAGATACTGGTTGCCGCTATATTAGTACTGGGGTTTCTCAGCATGCTTACCGGGTATTACAGGATGAAGATGGCCTTGGTATTTAATGTTGGTGCAGAGTTAAATATACCCACATGGTACTCTTCTTTTATACTATTTACGTGCTCCATGCTGCTTGGAATAATTGCTGTTTGTGAGAAGCAGGCGGGCAAACGGTATGCAAAACACTGGAGTGCTCTATCGGTTGTTTTTCTTTTACTTTCTATAGATGAAATTGCTGCAATTCATGAACGCATGGGAGCAATTGTTCAGAATATATTCAAGACCAGCATCTTACATGAACTTTCCTGGACGGTGCCCATAGCAGTGATAGTAGCGTTCTTTATATTTGCTTTTGCCGGATTTACCCTGAACCTTCCGGCAAAGACCCGCAGATTATTTATGCTCTCTGCCGTATTGTATCTGGGCGGCGCTCTTGTGCTGGAGGCGGTTGGGGGATTATGGCGAGCCGGCCATGGTGAAGGCAACAGGGTCTATACCCTTATGATGACTTGCGAGGAATGCCTGGGCGAGATGCTGGGGATTACCGTCTTTATCTATGCGCTTGCCTCTTACATTGGGGATAATATAGGATTGGTCTCATTCCGGTTTCTTGGGAAGCAGCAGGAACCCTTGCCGCCGGATACGCACACGCAGGATGATGCTTCTGCAGATACATCGGTAAAGGCTGTGCATAACTAGCCCCGGCCGCGGAAGGCGCTACCCAAAAACCAATCCGCCTGATAACCTGAATGCACCCATTCTGCGGCGGGCGAAGCCACCGCAGGGTGCAGAGGTATCTACATAAGCTTCGGCAGCGGCGCCTTCGGCTCTGCGATCGAAGTATCGCCCCGGGGGTAATGCCGGAGGTGCTCTCCTATCCCCCAGACCCCTGGATTAGTCTGGGGCAACTCACCAAATTAATTATGGCGGATGATACTTCGGTCGCAGAGTGCCTTGGCACGCCGCTGCCGAAGCAT
>CALNCU010000228.1 GCA_937875395.1 uncultured Armatimonadota bacterium
GAAGATAGGCGTAATAGAGACAAACGGCCATCAAAACTATCTTAATTGGAAGAACATGGCATCTTACCACCCGTGTGCACATGCGCCCTGGACAAAGACCGTGGACGGCGTATTCCACCTTGACGAAGATTTTTACAAACAGAGCGGAGGCATACTTTTAACCAGCAGCCACTACAGCGATATGGTAAAATAGTATACCGGCGCCGTCTGAAAAATTTATGGTCACAGAGGGAAAATCCGCCTAAGTGTTGAATCCTTATATGAATATACTGTGAACCGGATTTCGGTTTTGCAAAACTTTTATAAATGACACAGGGAGGTCTCCGGTGAGTTCAACTGAGGTTGTCACAGGAGAAATGCAAAAACTAAAAGATACCATTGAACAGCTATCGCAGCAGCTGCATGAGAGCGAGACCAGGTTCTACAATATAATAACAACAGTAGATGCTCTTCTGGTTTTAGATAAATCATGCACAATATGGTACGCAAACCCTGCCGCAGAGATACTGCTGGGCCGCGGCACGGAAGACCTTGCTGGCGAAAAATTTGACTTCCCGCTTATTGAAGGTGAATCTACAGAGATAGAGATCCCCAAAGCCGGTCTGGCATCCAGAACGGTTGATATGAGCGTAGCGCAGGCTAAATGGGAAGGCGCAAACGCTTACATAGTACTGATGAGAGACATTACAGACCGTAAGCGCGCCATCCGGGCCGAAGTAGAACTAAAAGCCAAGAAAGAACAAGAACGGATAAAGGCCAGGGCGGCAGAAGAGATTGCGCAAAAGAACATAGAGCTTGAAAGCGTAAATAAAGACCTTGCCGCAGCAATGGAGAACTTGCGAGCCTCACAGGATCAGCTTGTGCAGTCAGAAAAACTGGCTGCTCTTGGCCGGGTAGTTGCCGGAGTGGCTCATGAACTGAACAACCCTATAATGGGCAGCATGAATTATGTTGAATACTGCCTTGAACGCATGGAAGAGGACAGCCCGTTTGCAAAACGTCTTTCAAAAGCCAAGCGGGAATTAGAGCGCTGTGCACGCATAGTCACCTCCATGCTCACATACTGCCACAACTCCAGCGACTATCAACCGGTCTGGAACGAAGAGAGCCTGAATCTTAAAGAGATGGTTGCAGATGTGGTAGACCTGCTTGCAAGAGACAGGCCGGGGCTTACAGAAGAAGTGCATATAGTCATACCGGAAGATGCCACCATAAACAGCATAAAATCAGATGAACTCAGGCAGATCCTGATAAACCTTATAACCAATGCCCACGATGCAGTATCCAACAGAGAAGTGAGAAGGGTTGTTGTGCATGCAGTCCCGGCGCCGGAGGGGATTAATCTTACTGTGGCGGATACCGGCTGCGGCATGGAGGAGGACGTATTAAACCGCATGTTCGATCCGTTCTTCACCACTAAAACAGTGGGCAGAGGATCCGGTCTGGGAATGGCGGTAAGCCAGAACTTAATCAAAAAAATGGGCGGGAGCATAGATGTAAAGAGCAAAGTGGACGAAGGTACCACCATAAGCATCTTTCTTCCGTCCGGCAACGCTTAAATACACTCCTGTTAGCAGGAAAATGATGGGGGGTAAATACAATTATGGCAGATCAGCGAGTATTAGTAATAGACGATGAGGAGTGCGTGCGAGACGCCTTTGTAGATGCGCTGGAAGATATGCAGTGCACAGTTGTTGCCGCGCCATCCGGTATGGACGGCGTTCGCCATGTGGAAAGCGGGCCGGTAAACCTGGTCTTTCTTGACCTTAAAATGCCCAACATGGACGGCGTAGAGACGCTGCGGCGCATCAGAGCTATAGATAAAGAAGTCCCGGTATATGTTGTCACGGCATTTCACGCCGAGTTCTTAGATAAATTACAAACTGCAGAGGATGAAGGGCTGGTTTTTGAACTCCTTCACAAGCCGATTGGGCACACGGCCATAAGAAAAGTCACATCTTCCGTACTTGGACTGCCGCAGTTTGTCTAACAGAGATCAATGGTATTATTAGCATAGTACTCTCTACTGGAAAGAAGGTGGAGTTATGAGTCAGATTTGGCAGGACGCTGCAAAAGAGACAGCGGCGCGCAGCACGGTGTTTTCCGATAAAAAAAGCAAAACCGCGCCCGGCAGAATTATCTCAACCGGCAGCGACGGCCTTGATAAAATGCTTGGCGGAGGGATACTGCCGGGTTCATCAGTCTTTATCTGCGGCGCCCCAGGCTCCGGCAAGACAGTACTTGCCCAGCAGATGGCCTATAAAGTAGCTGCTGCCGGCGGCGATGTGCTGTACCTTTACGTAAGCGGCTTCAGCGAATCTTCCGTAAACCGTGTAAGGGCGCTTCAAAGCTTTGCGTTTTTTGATCCTTCCGCTTACAACATACAGGTAAGCTACCAAGATTTAGAACCGGCCATAAGGTCGCAGCAGATGCAGGATGTAGCCATGTATCTTACCGGCCTTCTCACAAGAACAAACCCCAAAATGATAATTGTTGACAGCATGAAGGCGGTGCTGGACAGAATAGAACATGCGGCAGCAGCGCACTCGGCCATGCTTGCAATCACAGATTACGCATCCAAGCACAACAAAGTCAGCCTGCTGGTTGGAGAGTATGAAGTGGATGATATTGCACGCCACAAGGTATTCTCCATTGTGGATGGAGTAATCCTGCTAACCGCGCATTACCAGTCCCCGGATGGCAAAAGGTACGCCAGAATCGCCAAAATGCGCGGCTGCGAGCATTCCAGCGAACCGGAAGAGTTTCAAATAAGCATCTCCGGCCTTCAGGTAGGCGGTTAACACAACCATATCAACTCCGGGGTACCGGTTTTCATCAGCCGTGACCCCGGAGTTTCCCCCCATTTATTAGCATAACGCTTGACTCGGAGCCGTCTTGGAGCTTATAATAATCCAGTCGATCCGGGGTCGTCTAATGGCAGGACACGGGCCTTTGGAGCCCGGTGTCTAGGTTCGAATCCTAGCCCCGGAGCCACTTTCCCCTCGTGAAATTCCCTCTTTTAAGCTGTTTTGCTCGCATTTTGCTCACATCAGCTTTTTTGCGCCTGCATATTTCTGTCCAGATGCTCTTTGACGTGACTTCTATAGTAGGAAGATAATGGTATTATTGCTTTTACTGTAGTAGAGAGCTATAATGCTGGCATACTTGCTGGCAAGGTTGGTTTGATACCGGCACTTAACAAACATATCAATCAGGGAAGGTACCATGAAGAAGGACAGCAGCCTGAAGCTGGCACGATTACTTTCCATGATGCTCATCTTATCCAGACGCGGAAGGGTATCAACTCAGACCCTTGCCGAACTCCTTGGCATCTCTCCCCGTGCGGTAAGCAGGTATGTGACATCGCTCGATGATGTCGGAGTTCACATTGGTTCATGCCCGGGAGTAAATGGGGGCATAGAACTTATGCCGGGACATTCCCCCGAACGGGGCCTGTTCACCAAATGCGACCTCTCAAGGCTCATCACAGCGCTCTCCGCCGCCTCATCCGCCGGGTGCATCCCCAATATAGACCGTCTTTTCGACAAGGTCCGCTCCATCATGCCGGATGATAACTGTGACGATGCCATGAAACTGCACGAGCAGGTGGTGCTTGACCTCCG
>CALNCU010000229.1 GCA_937875395.1 uncultured Armatimonadota bacterium
GCCCATTAAAGCGGCACGCGAGCTGGGTTCAGAACGTCGTGAGACAGTTCGGTCTCTATCCGTCGTGGGCGTAAGAAGTTTGAGGGGAGCTGTCCCTAGTACGAGAGGACCGGGATGGACAGACCTCTGGTGTACCGGTTGTTCCGCCAGGAGCATACGCCGGGTAGCTATGTTTGGTCGTGATAAGTGCTGAAAGCATATAAGCACGAAGTACACCCCAAGATTAGACTTCTCATCCGGTTAACGGAGTAAGACCCCAGGTAGACTACCTGGTTGATAGGCAGCAGGTGTAATCACAGCAATGTGTTCAGCTTAGCTGTACTAATCGGTCGAGGGCTTGACCATTTAATGTACTCTTCTGCTCAGGCAGAAGAAAGATTCATCCATCTATGCAGTTATCAATGTGCGTTTCATCGGATCATTTTGCTGGTGATTATACCGGAGAGGGTACACCCGTTCCCATCCCGAACACGGAAGTTAAGCTCTCTTGGGCCGACGGTACTTGGGGCACAAGCCCCCGGAAGAATAGGTCATTGCCAGCTTATTAATGAAAAGCCTCTGAGTTTATGCTCAGAGGCTTTTTTATTTGCATATGATTCAACTATTATCGGCAGGCAGTTCCAGCAGCTATACGTCTCACTTCTTCGCCCTTCCCACGGGCATCAGGTAGACGGGGGTTATGGTATCCGGCGCCGCAAGGGCGGTTTTCAGCCTGCCCGCGTCAAACCCTGCCATGGAGACTGTTCCAAGCCCCAGTGATCCGGCTTGAAGGTAGATATTCTCTGTCACGTGGCCTGCCTCCAGGTCCGTGAAATGCGCAGACTTGCTTCCAAAGCGGCTGGATGCATAAGCGGAATCGGCTGCAATCACTATGAACATGGGGGCATCCTTTACTTGTGACCGGCTCCCTGCGGCAAAGAGTTCGGCCCGTTTATCGCCCAAAGATATGGTTGTAATGGTATGCCCCTTGGGCGTGTACTTGTATACACCCGCCCCAAGCCCGCTCACATTTCCAGCGACGGCGTATATGGTGAGGGGATAGACGGCCATTGCAGACGGGGCGGCTCTGTGCCCCGTGGATGCATCGGTAATCCCCTGTGCGGCCCATAAAAGCTGGGAGAGTTCCGCAAGGGTTACGGGATCGGCCGCGTAGCTTCTAACAGATCTACGGGTGGCAATAGCCTTCTCTACAGAGATTGTTCCCTCCGTTTTGGGCGATGGAAGTACCACGGTGGGGCCCTGTTCCGGCACGGTATTCTGCGCCCGGGTAGGCAAGGACGCAATCATAAGAGCTGCCGTTATGCAGATGATACATACATTTGCATATGTCATAACATACCTCCAAGTTTTTGCAGGATAATATATGTATAGTTTCCTATCAACGGCTCGCTTTAAACAAAGCTTGCCCGGTGCAGGTTTTCATGCTACAATCTCCCCTGTAACCAACATAATAATCTCCATCAGTTATAGTATTGGGTAACCAGCGTGAATAGAATTCTTAAATCAGCCATTCTCAGCCTTGGTCTTCTCTGCCTCTTTGCAGGTATCTGCATGGCGGGCGCACGTCCCGTTGCCGGGGAGCGTTTTACAGTGCGCCGCGTGGCGGTTATACTTCTTCCTGCAACAACTCTCTCAGACCTGCTCTCGGCGGATATGCCTAATACCGGGATGCTTATAAAGGGCGGCGCGTTGGGACTTATGAACTCCCGTACGCCGGGGCGCCCGGATGGAGAGGCACCGGAGAGTTATTATTTGGATTACAGTCCGCAAAGCGCGTATGTTACGCTGGGTGCCGGTGCAAGAGCGGTGGCCGGTGTGGATGCCAGGTACGCATTTAACAGGGATGAAAACGTGTTGGGTGTATCGGCAAAAGATATCCTCTTCCGCCGGACGCTTACAGGCGCGGATGATGCCCGTATTATCCATACTGGTATCGCCAAACTGGTGCATGATCAGGAGAGTCTGAATTACAGCATAACGGTGGGCGCGTTGGGGAGTGCGCTTAAGGCTGCCGAGATGAAAACGGCGGTTATAGGCAACTCTGATGATGGCACGCCGCGCAGAGAGGCAGTTGCCGTCTGCATGGATGGCCGGGGGAGGGTGGACCTTGGCGATGTAGGCCCCCTGATGTCCCTGCCGTCTCCGCTCTCTCCGCTTGGGTTCCGCACAAACACTCCGCGCCTTCTTTTGGAGGCAGAGCGGTGCATCCCCCAGGCGGAACTTACAGTGATAGAGCTTGGCGATACTGCCCGGGCAGACCGGGCCCGCCCATATACTATGGATGCCGTCTATAAACGGAATATGTCTGCCGCCTTAAAAGAGGCAGACCAGGTTATAGGTAAGTTAACCGGCATTGCCGCTAAAAACGGGGCGCTTATAGTATTGCTTTCTCCTTATCCCCCTTCATCCGTTATGGCAAAGACTAAAAACAGCCTCTGCCCGGTAGTGGTCTTTGGCGAAGGATTTCCTTCAGGGCTCATCCTCTCCGGCTCTACCCGTACTGCCGGAATTTGCACTAATGCAGATATTGCGCCGTCTATATTGGGATGGCTGGGCGTACCTTCCCCGAAAGAGTTTATGGGGCGGTGCATTGCGGTTAAGGGGTGCCCGGATGCCGCTGGGTATCTATTATGGTTTAACAACCGGGCGGGGATGCAGGTAAAAAGCTATGCCGTGGTACGCCAGGTTGTTGTGGCAACCATAGTCTTTGTGGTGGTGTTTACCCTGCTCTGGTTTCTTATTCCGTTTGGGCCGGGGCGGCGCACTCTCTCTACCCTTGCGCTCCTCCCGCCGTCTGTTGCGCCGGCACTCTTCTTTGCCGCTCTTCTGCCCACGGGGAGCATAGTGGTTGCGTGGCTGCAGGTGCTGGTCTTTTCGGCTCTCCTTGTCTGGGGTGCGCTTCTTATTATGCGTGAGGAGCTTAGGGCGCTTATGCTTATTTCCGGGATCTTTACGGTTGCGGTTGCACTAGACCTGCTCTGCGGCGGAATGCTCTCCCGGTTCTCCATCCTTGGTTATTCCGTGGTGGACGGCGCCAGGTACTACGGGCTGGGTAACGAGCTGATGGGGGCGCTCTTGGGTGGGAGCCTGCTTGCCGTTTGCGTAATTCTATACTCTGTTAAAGCCGCCAGAGGCGTTGCCCGAATAGTGCTTGCCTGCGGGCTTGCGGCAGCGGTTGCGGTTATAGGTTCGCCCATGGTGGGCGCAAATATGGGCGGTGCAATCTCTGTGGTGGCCGCCTTTGGGGTTGCGCTTGCCGCCACTTCCGGACAGACGCTTAACCTGCGCCGGGTTCTTCTTATTGTACTTGGTGTTGCGGCCGTTCTTTCTGTATTTGCCGGATTGGATATGCTTCGCGGCCCGGAGAATGAATCTCATCTGGGAAGGGCTCTCCGCCTTATGTGTTCGGGCGGGCCGGAGCATATATGGCTGATTATTAAAAGAAAGCTTGCAATGAACTTTATGCTTGTCCGTTTTAGCGGGTGGAGCAGGCTGATTCTGGCTTATGTTGCAAGTCTTGCGGCGATTCTGGCTCTTTCTGATAAAAATAAAAAACCCTGGCCGCTGCCGTATTATTTAAGGGTTGCGGTTCTTGGTATTGCAGCCGCCTCCGCAGCGGCATTTATCTTTAACGATTCCGGCGTTGTAGCTGCCGGAACATGCTTGGGCTATGCATGGAGTATGCTTGTAATCCTTGCGGCGCGTGCCGCAGATGGAAAACCGGCCCGGTAAAAAAGGGAGCAGGCTCTCCGCCCGCTCCCCGCGCTATTACAGAAACCAATCGCCAAAACCCTCCGGTGGCGTGCAAAACACCCTGCCGCCGAAGCATCCTTTTGCATAATTAAGGGCTAGTAGCAGGACCCTCCCGCTGTGTTGGGGGTCTGCATCTGTGTTCCTGCCACCGCGCTTGTGCTTGGATACATGGTTGATTCGCCGTTGCGGGAGAACGGCCACCTGCTTACATCCAACGCAACATCTGGATCTATGCCCCTGTTAAGAGCAATCTGACGCCAGGTGAAGCCCTGCAGCTTGGTCATTCTAAGCAGGGTTCCTATATCCTCTCCGGTTACGGATGCAATGTTGGCTGCTACGGCTACATCCTGCCACGTATAACCCCGTCTCTGCCAGTATTCCCAGACCTGGGCTGTAACAATGGGCGCGCCGTTGCCGTAGGTTCTGTAGTAAATGAGCGGCGCAACAATGGGTGCCGCTGTGCCAACCTGCTGCTGTGTTCCGGCTACTGTTACGACCATGGGCGACATGAGCATGGCAACTGTTGTGTTGCAGGTTGATGCAACCTGATCCCAGCTCTGCCCCTGTGACAGCATATTGGCTATGTTTGAAGGCGAGTTGTTGCACCGTACGGCAGCGTTGGCTATAAGGTTGATATCGTTATAGCTCCACCCCTGCATTCTTAGGGTTGCCACCTGCTGGGCGGTAAGTCCGTAGCGCTGCATAATAAGCTGCTGCTGAAGCGCCTCATCTGCCGGCATTACAGCCATGCAGGGGAAGTTGGCCGCTGCAACTGCAGTACCCGGAAGATTCCCCTGGGCAACTATGGTTGTGGGTAAGGGGTTTGTACTGTTGGCCGGTTCCAATGACACGGCAATGGCGTTGTAAGGGCCGCTTGCCGAGAAATTGGTCAGCCTTAT
The DNA here is from genome assembly GCA_937875395.1 of uncultured Armatimonadota bacterium. Lineage (GTDB taxonomy): Bacteria > Armatimonadota > UBA5829 > DTJY01 > DTJY01 > CALNCU01. The sequence continues at coordinate 4,653 of CALNCU010000229.1, forward strand.
CCGGGTGCTCAGGGTTGAGCCGGTGAACACGCCAAGGCTGCTCCTTGTGTTTTGAGCGGTGTTTACCAGCCATCCTTCATAGACCATGTTTGAAGCAGGTGCTACGTTCATGTTGGCGTTAATCTCTACGTTTGTGTAGGGATTAGGCCCGGAGATCATGCCTGCAATGGTTGAGGCTGATCCGTTTATGCCAGAGCTGCCTACCGGCGAGAGTGTGACGTTGTATACGCCTTGTGCGCTGGCTGCGCCAACTATCATTATAAGCGCTATGGCGACAATTACCAGCTTAAGTCCTATGTTCTTCATCCCTTCCTCCTTCATGAATTTTAGGTTGCGTTCTGCTATGATTCTATGTTGACTTTTATCTCTTTTGCTTTGGCTTCCTGGGCCTTTGGCGCATCTATTTCCAGAAGCCCGTTTTTAAAGGATGCCTTTACCTGGTCTGGTTTAATGGCTGTTGGCATGGCTATGGTGCGGAAGAATTGTCCGGTATGTCTCTCCCTTCTTACAAATCCGCCTTCTTTGGTTTCTTCTTCCTCTTTAAATTCACCCTTCAGGCTTATGCTGTCATCCATGGCGGTGATCTGTATATCTTCTGCCTTAAGGCCCGGCAGCTCTGCCTTTAGAACAACATCGTTCTCCTTTTCCATAACATCCACCGCCGGCAGCATGACTTCCGCAAGGGCCTCTCTGGGTTGTGTAAAACTGGAGAAGAGCCGATCCATATCTTCACGCATTCTTCTTAGTTCGCTTAATGGCTCCCATCTTGACAAGCTCATGGCATATCCCTCCGATGTGCAGTTGGTGTGAATAACATGCTGCAGTCACAAGCATCTGATACCCGCCAATAAATTTGCCCAAACCCGTGTGCGCAATTTATAGGGGCCGTGAGATGGGTTGCAGGTTGGGTTGGCGGATGGGAATGCTGATATTTTTCTAATTTTTCTGAGGGAGCAGGGCAGTGCGCCTGCGCCGGCAGGCATAAACGTAATGATAACGGGGTGGCTGTACTTCCAGCCCGGCCCCGCCATGCCGGATACTGCCTGTGGGGAGATAAGGCTGTTTATCCGGCATATATGGCGTTCAGGTTTTTATTCTTTGCAGCAGTGCAGGCGGAGCATGGAGTGATGCTTCGCCGGTTTACGGTTTGCAGGAGACTTTTACCATGCTTGGGCGGATCACTTTTTTATCCAGCATGTAGCCCTTCAACATCTCTTCAACCACTATGTTTTCCGGGCATTCTTCTGTCTCATAACGCATAACCGCCTCATGTTTTGTGGGATCAAACTGGGCGCCTTCTGCTTCTATTTCTTTTACGCCTTCCTTTTCAAGGGCTTCCTTGAGCTGGCGCATAATAAGCAGTACTCCGCTGTGCAGGGCATCAAAATCTTTTGATTCTTCTGCAGATTTTATGGCCCGTTCAAAGTTATCCATAACGGGGAGAAGTTTTAACGCAAAGTCTTCTATGGCAAACTTACGCATGCCTTCCATCTCTTCGCGGGTTCTGCGCCGGTAGTTGTTAAAATCTGCAAACGTGCGGATAAAGCTGTCGTGCTCTTCCTCCGCCTTCTTTTCGGCGGCCCGGCATCTCTCAAGCAGGTCTTTTACGTCTTCCGGTAGAATTTCTTCTGCGCCGGATTCGGCCACAATATCCGCCTCATCCGGGGATTCCGTCAGCACTTCATCCGGTACTGTTCCGGTTTGGGCTATCTCTTTGTCTCGCTCTTCCTGTGCCGGGGTGCCGGGGGCGCCCAGCGTTTCTTCCGGTTCTATTTTTATTTTATGCTTGCTTGTCATGTTTATACTATCCTCCGGCAGGTATATCTGCATGCGGCGCAATGGGTGTATTATCGCGTCGCTTTATTATTACGTTAATTCTAAGTATGGCTTCGGCAATCTCTGCCGCCGTGCAGATTGCCGCGGTTTTAACCTTGGCCGGGTCTACTACGCCCAGCGCGTACATATCTGAAACTTCGCCCGTATCGCAGTTGATGCCAAGGGATGCGCATCTCTTTTCTGATTGCGCGGCTATAACGTCTTCCACTTTTTCAAGGGGATTGAACCCGGCGTTTGTAACAATTTGGGAGAGCGGGCGCCTTAGGGCTTCTGTTACGCAGTCTACGCCGTAGGAGGCCATGCCCCCGGTTTCGTCTCTGAGCGCAAGGATTTCCCGCGCGGCGGCAATCTCTGCCGCCCCGCCCCCGGGGACTACGCCGGAGAGGAGTACGGACTGCACCGCTGATGCTGCGTCGCGGGCAATGCGCTCGCGTTCTTCCTTGACTTCACGGGTTGCGGCCCCTACCAGAATGGTTGCTGCCGGCCGGCCCTGTCCGCCTTCTATTCTTGTGTGTTCCAGCCGTTCATCTCCATATACCCTGGCGCAGGCGCCCAGAAACTCCTGAATCTCTTGCGGCGGCCTTGAAAGTCCCGTGCGTTTTATAATCTTGGCGCCGGTATGTTCTGCTATGCGGATGATATCTCTTGAAGAGGCTCTTCTTATAACCATTACCCCGGCATCTGTAAGTATCTCTTCTGCGGCATCCGAGACGGATTTGTGCGCAACCACCAACCCTATCCCCAGCTTTACTATTTTGTTTACGCTCTCTTTAAACTCTTCTTGGATTGCCATGTAGCGGGAGAACCCGGATTCCGTGCCAAGTGCATCGTCTTCCAGGTGTTCCGGCTCAAGGGAATCGTCTATTACAAGCACGCGGGCATTGTCTATGCTGCGCGGCATCATTCTGTTCAGGCGTTCTTTTTTAATTATAAGGCCGGAGAATACCTGGTTTTTGGCGCCTTCCTCTGCCTCAACTATCTCTGCAAGATGCCATCCGCACTCCCGGAGCTGTTCCATCCCTGCAAGCCGGGCTGCTTCTACAACCAGGTCTGCAATATCTTTCATCCCTCTTGCAGATATGTACGCCGCCTGCCACAGGAGCGGGTCGTCAAAACCGGAGACCTCTTTTGTGAGGCTGTCTATAACTTCAAGCGCGCGAACTATGCCCGCCCGCATGCCTTCTATAACCTTTGCCACCGGGACGCCGCGCATTATTTGTTCTACGCCTTCGGAGAGCAGGGCGCCTGCAAGCACGGCGGTAGTTGTGGTGCCGTCCCCTACCTCTGCGTCCTGCGCCTCTGCCGCCTGTACAAGCATTCCGGCGGCAGGGTGGTTTGCCTCTACCCTGCTTAAGATGGTGCTGCCGTCGTTTGTTATGGTGACGCCGCCAAACCTGTCTACAAGCATGCAGTTCAGGCCCTTAGGCCCCAGCGTGCCTTCTACAGATGCTGCAAGCGCCCTTACTGCAGATGAATTTGAGATGAGGGCGGAGAACCTGTCCTCTCCATCCGGCGTATTATTTAGCTGTTTTGCGTTTGTATTCATGCTTTTCCCGGCAACGGTAAAGGCCGAGGTGTTACACGCTCGACCTTGCTGTTTCTGCTCTCTTTTAGTGTAAGAGGCGGAGTATTCCGGTTGATTATTCCACGTAGAGCGATGTTAAAAGCTCGCTCAGGTTTTCTGCCATGAAGCGGACTGCCGCAACGGTGTGGCTGTAATCCATCCTTGTAGGGCCTACCACTCCTATGCTTCCGCAGACTTTATCTCCCAGCATGTAACGGGAGACTACCACGCTGCACTCCTGCATTTCAGAAAGCCGGTTCTCCGAGCCTATTATTACCGTTACATCTCTACCCAATATTGCGCTTGAAAGCACCTGAAAGAGTGTCCGTCGTTCTTCCAGCGCATCAAGAATGGCGGCTATCCTGTTCCCGGTAAGGAATTCCGGCTGGCGGAGCATGTTGGATGTTCCGTCCAGGTAGATGTTTTTGTTTGTGGCGGCTGCAAGCGCCTGCCTCATTGCTGTTACGGCGCGGTTATACAGCCACAAGAGCGGTTGAAGGCCTGATGGAAGCTCTTGCTTTGCCTTTTCAGAAAAATCTGCAAGTTCTATTCCGCAGAACCGTTCGTTTATAAGGTTGCCCAGCATTACAAGTTCTGATGGCTTTATCTCTGCCTTGTGATCAATATATCTATGGTCTATGCGACCGGAGTTGAGTACGGTTATAATTAGCAGTTTTCCTGTGCCCACGGCCAGGAGGGCGGCCTGGTTTATGCATATGGTCTCCATCTGCGGAGGGGTTGCCATGGAGGTATAACATGTAATGGCGGAGAGGATTCGGCAAGTCTGCTGAAGGATGCTGTCTATCTCGCTCTCCATGGGTTCATAGCTCTCTCTTGCCCGGCAGGAGACCTCCGGCTCAAGGGTGGACGTGGGCATAAGTTCATCCACATAATACCTGTAGCCCAGGTCTGACGGCACGCGTCCGGCAGATGTATGCGGCTGGCGCAGGTATCCCATCTCTGAGATGGCGGCAAGTTCGTTTCTTATTGTGGCCGGTTTTACGCCGAAGTTATATCTTTGAGCCAGTGCTTCCGATCCTATGGGTTCGGCAGTCTCTATATAATCTTGCACTACGGCGGCAAGAATCCGGGCTTTTCTTTCACCCAATCCCATGTCTTACCTCTATGGTTTGCAGCAGATACCGAAGAAATTAAAACAGGCTCTCACTTGATATTTGTGTGACAATCTGAGCACAGATTATTCAAAGCCTGCCAGTTCACAAAATAGACAAAAAGGAGAGTTTTTCTCACTAAAAAGTATAACATTGGGGGTGGGCGGTGTCAAGGTTTGAGGCAAGAGGCAATCCGCATACTTGACTAACTTCAATATAAGAACTAAAATCCTATTAATTGTAAAATAGTTCAACGTATGTACAAAAAAGACTAAGCTCTGTCAGAGGCAGCATGGGAACTTTGATTCTTATAGTAGAAGACGACCCCGTAGTGCGGAACCTTGTGTCAAGCACGCTGGCACGCGAAGGGATGGTGGTTATGCCCTTTGAAACCGGTGCTGAGGGATTGAAGGCGGTATCGCAGAATCGTCCGGCGTTGGTGCTTCTTGACGTAAATCTCCCGGATATGGATGGATGGGAGATTCTGCGCAGGCTTCGCGACGGCTCCACATATCAGCCGTCGGTTATTATGCTGACTACACGGCACAAGGAGACCGACCGCATACAGGGGTTGAATATGGGCGCGGATGATTATATCTGCAAACCATTCAGTTCCCGTGAACTGGTTGCCCGCGTAAGAGCGGTGCTGAGAAGAGTAAATGAGAGAGGCGCAAAGCGGAATGAAATCAATTTTGTGGGCCTCCGCATAGATATTACCGGACGTTCCGTATGGCGCCGGGGGGAGCCGGTGCACCTGACTCCCAAGGAGTTTGATCTTCTGGTAACGCTTGCCGGGAAACCAAACCAGGTGCTTGAGAGGAAGGTTTTATATAGTGACATCTGGGGAGATTCTGCGCATGGGAGCGGCCATACCCTTGAAGTGCATATAGACCGCCTGCGCAGAAAGCTTGCCGTATCAGACGGTGAGAGCCTGGTTAAGACTGTTAAAGGCAAGGGATACAAACTACAGGTAACAGGCAGCAATTAGTACTCTGTAAACCTGGATTTGCAAGTTCAAACAGGGCAACGCCCGCGGCGTGCAAAGTATCCTAGACATATTTAAGTTTATACGCCGCTAAACTAATACAGGAGGCTTGGAGATAGGAGCGTACCTCCGGGGATTACCCCCCAAGGCGATACTTCGGTCGCAGAGCGAAGCGCCGCTGCCGAAGCATTGTTAAAAATCGCAACTTTTTGGTGAAGCGCTGGTAGCTAATTTATTTAATCTTCTATAAATGTTTAATTATATTTGCCTAATCTAAACTGCGCCGGGCACGCAACCGTTAATCCTTATTTCAGGTATTTTTACAATCGCCGGATACCCGGCATTGCCTGAGGGCACTGTAGTGGTTAATTTCTTTATCAACCAGATAGACTTTATTCTCTTCTTGCATGGATTGTCGCTGCTGATACTTTCAACGGCATGTATAGCCCTGCGCAGAACGCATCGTTATGGGCTGGCATGGGGATGGCTGGCGCTCTTTGGTTTCTGTTATGCGCTAAGGCAGTGGATGGAAGTGCTGGCAGGCGGTACCGGGTATTCAGCTATTGTTTCTTCGGTTAATCTTGGCATGGTGCTTGTATCTTACATCCTGCTTCTGGAGTTTGCGCGCAGCAGCACCAGGAAACTCTTTGGCAAGGGGCCGGGAGTGTGGTTGTATGTACCGGTAGCGGGCATTGCGGTGGTGGCTCTAAGCCCCTGCATCGGCAGCGCCAGTATTACTGCAAAGCATGTCCTTGAAGCATCTGCGGCGGTATGGTCTTCCTACCTTTTCTTTCATATCTGTAGGGAAGAGACCGGAATCAGGCGGCCGTTTGCAGCTGTGATCTCTATTACTATCCTGCTGCATGCCATCTCCGAGAGCATTCCTCCACATCTTCTTTTAAGCCCTTCAGAGTTTAGAATATTAAATGATGCAGAGGTAATGGCACCCAGAGTCATTCCCCAGCTGCTGCATAATTGCTCGGCAATTTTTGCTGCAATTGCAATGTGGGGTTATGCAGAAGCATCGCGCAGGTCTTTGGGGCAGATTTATTCTTCGGCCCGCCGCGGTAAATTTGAGTTCCTCATGGCTGCCACTCTTATTGTTATAATCTCGCTGGGCTGGTTTGCTACAAATTTTGCGGGTAATCGGGAACACAGGGAATTAGCAAAGAATTTGCGTATTAAAACCAGCGCGTTGGCAGCGGCCATTCCGCCCGCGCGGGTAGTAAGGCTGCACGGCTCCCCGGAGGATATATACACCCTCAACTACCAGCGTCTCCGCGAGCAGCTTGGCGCCATACGTAATGCTGCAACGGACTGCCGGTATGTGTATCTGCTTGGTCTAAGGAATAATAACATAGTCTTTCTTGCAGATGCAGAGCCGGAAGATTCCAGGAATTTTTCTCCCCCAGGGCAGATATACTATGAATCAAACGTAGACTGGCTGGAATCGTTTGCAAATGCCCGGCCCAAGGTTGAGTTCTGCCGGGACAGGTGGGGCACATGGGTATCCGGCACATCTCCCGTAATTAACCCAGCCACCGGAAGAGTAGTTGCACTTTTGGGGATAGATATCTCCGCCAAGGCTTGGCACAGTCGTGTTGCGGAGGCGCGGATCTTTGTTATTGTGGTTACGCTGCTTCTGTGCTGCATCTCTCTGGGTTTTCTTATTGCATGGAGATCCATACGGGAATCTGCCGTCAGAATCTTTGCCTCAGAGAAGAATTTCAGCAGTATATTCAAAAATGCGCCGGACTCAATATTTATTATAGACCCCGGCACCAGTAAGATACTGGCAGTCAACCCCGCCGTGGTGGAGTGGCTGGGTTATAAACGCTCTCAACTTCTGCTTATGACCTTTAATGATCTGCTGGAGCCCGGCTCTGAAGTTAAGAGCAAAGACCTGCTGCAAGTGACGGCAGGCAAAACCGCCGCCCCGGTTGAGTGCCGTTTCCGTACAAGCGGCAACAAAATTCTTGATGTAGAGATTACCGTGACAAGCCTTTTCTTTTTTGGAGAGAACAGGTTCACCGTTTTTGCCCGCGATATTACGCAGCGCAAGCGGTCTGAGATACTTATACATGAACATCTAAAGTTTCTTCAGCAGATACTTGATACCATACCTACACCCGTATTTTACAAAAACTTTAACAACCGTTATGAAGGCTGCAACGCGGCTTTTGAAGCTCTAATAGGCAAGAGCCGTGATCAGATTATAGGGCATACCCTGGGGCAACTGGTAGATAAGAGGGTTGCAGAGAAGCATGAGCGGCAAGATAGAGAGCTCTTTAAAAGTTCCGGCGCCACAGCCTACCAGGCACGGATTACAGGCGCCGACAGCATAAAGCGGGACGTAATTATCTACAAGGCTACTTACGCAAAACCGGACGAATCCCATGCAGGACTTGTGGGCGTGGTGCATGATATTACGGAGCAATCTTCAATTGCGGCCAGGCTAAGGCACCGCGTGGAACTTCAGAAACTCATAACAAAAATCTCCAAGGACTTTATTAACCTTGGACTCTCAGAGATTGACCACGGCATTACAGAGGCCCTTGAAGCCATAGCGCGTTTCTCCCAATCGGACCGCGCCTATATCTACCTGCTGCATGAAAACGGGGAGGAACTGGTAAACTCCCATATCTGGCATGTAAACGGATTGCCGTCCGGCGCCCTGGGAGAGCGCATAAAAATGGCCGATTATCCGTGGGCGGCAAAACAGCTGGCATCTCTGCAGCCCGTATCCATACGAAGCCTTGCAGATATGCCTTCTGCAGCTGAAAGAGAAAGAAAATTTATTAAAGCACAGGGGATAAAGAACCTGCTCTTTGTGCCCATGGTGTACAACCAGAGACCAATAGGCTTCCTTGGAATAGACCTGATTAGCGAAGAGAAGGACTGGCCGGAGGAGCTTGTCTCCACATTTAGAATAGTGGGCGATGTCTTTGTTAACGCCGTTATACGCCAGCAGGCAGAACGCGAACTTGAGCAGAACAGGGAGTACCTTAACAACCTGTTCCAGTTTATACAGATGGGGATTCTGCTTGTAGATAACGAAACCCGCACAATCATAGATGCAAACCCGTTTGCGCTGAGCATGCTGGGGATGCCCAGGGATCAGGTAATAGGCTCCACGTGCCATCTCTTCATATGCCCGCACGGCAGGGGCGAGTGCCCGGCGCTGGATATGAACCAGCATATAGACAGGGCCGAATGCACGCTGCTTACTGCAGACGGCGGGACTATGCCGGTGTTAAAGAGCGTCACATCAATCATGCTAAACGGCCGGCCGGTGCTTCTTGAAAGCTTTGTTGATATCACCCAGATAAAACGCATGGAAGAAAAACTGCAGAGAGCAATTGAAGAAGCAGATGCCGCCAGCAAGGCAAAGAGTAATTTCCTTGCCAACATGAGCCATGAAATCCGCACCCCCATGAACGGCATAATAGGCATAACCGAGCTTCTGCTTGATACGCACCTGGCGCCTGAACAGCGGGAGTTTCTGGATGCAGTAAGCAGTTCTGCAGATCACCTGCTCTCCCTGCTTAACGACCTTCTGGATTTTGCAAAGATAGAAGCAGGCAGGATGGATCTTGAACTTACGCCGTTTAGCATGCAAGACCTTGTGCATGACGTAGTGAACGCCATGTCCCTAAGAGCCCAGGCCAAGGGACTGGAACTTAAAAACGAGATATCGACGGATGTGCCGGCCGGCCTTGTGGGAGATCCCAACAGAATAACCCAGGTACTGGTAAACCTTGTAGGGAATGCCATAAAGTTTACGGAACAGGGCGAAGTATCCATATGCGTAGATGTTGATTCTTTTAAAGGCAGCCAGGTTATCCTGCACTTTGCCGTAAAAGATACGGGCATAGGCATACCAAGAGCAAAACATAAGGAGATCTTTGATGCATTTGCGCAGGCAGACAGTTCCACCACGCGCCGTTACGGAGGCACGGGGCTGGGTCTTGCCATATCCTCCCAGATTGTAAACCTGGTTGGCGGCAACATCTGGGTTGAGAGCCAGGAAGGCACAGGCAGCACATTCCACTTCACAGCCGGTTTTGAGCTGGGCGGAGATACTAAAAAGAGGACAGAGCCTTTTGGCGTGGCAGACCTTGCAGAAATGCGCGTGCTTGTAGCCAGCGAAGATCAGGAGCAGGCGCTCTCCATTATTAAAATGCTCTCCGAGTGGCATATGGAAACAGATATTGCAAAAGGATCAAATCAGGCTGTCACCAAATGCCTGAAAGCCAGGGAATCCGGCCACCCGTACAACCTGCTTGTAACAGACTGCCTATCCGCAAAGCTGGATTGCCGCCTTCTCATTAAAAAAATAAATAAAACCCCGGAGATTGCCATACCGGCTATAATTTTATTTGATGAAGATGACTCGGAAGAGTTTGTAAAAGCCTGCCGGGAAGCCAATATAGGGAGTTTCCTTAAAAAGCCGGCTGACGGCACTATGTTGCTTAAAGAAATACTTGCCGTACTTGGCGGGCGGGCAGACGCATCCCGTCCGCAGGATGAGCCTAAAGTCTCCGTTCTTCCACTTAAAATTCTGCTGGCGGAAGATAATGCAGTAAACCAGAAAGTTGGTATAAGCATGCTTCAAAAGCAGGGACATAGCGTAGTAATAGCTAATGATGGTATAGAGGCGGTAGAAAAGTGGCTTGACGGATCTTTTGATCTTGTGCTGATGGATGTGCAGATGCCTAATATGAACGGCTATGAGGCCACTGCCGCAATTAGAAGAGCAGACCGCTCCCTTGGCGGCCACACCCCCATTATAGCCATGACCGCCTACGCCATGAAGGGCGACCGCGAGCGTTGCCTGCAGGCGGGAATGGATGGTTACGTATCAAAGCCCATAAAATCGGAGACACTCCGCGAAGAGATAGCAAGGGTGGTGCTTGAAAATGCCACCTGCAATAATACGAAAGGAGAATCAGTCAAAATGGAAGTAACCCGTAATTCATCTTTTAATCTTATAGAAGCGCTGGCCAACATAGGCGAAGACCATGAACTATTTGCGGAACTTATTGCAATATTTTTAGAGGATTATCCCAAGCAGCTTGCAAATCTCCATGCCGCATTTGCAGGCGGCAATGCAGATGATGTGCGCAAAGTTGCGCATACCATAAAAGGTTCCGTAGGAGTCTTTTCGGCGCAACAGGCCTGGGATACAGCCTATGCAGTTGAGCAGATAGGCGCAAGCGGAGACCTTGCTCCTGCTGCAGAAAAGATAGCAGATCTGGAATCAGAACTGGCCAGGCTTTCAAAAGATTTAAGCAGTTCTCTTTCATAGGTTCCTGCCGCCAGGACTAAAATTAAGAATAACCGGTCATGCCTTTTAGCCTGACTTATCAATGGATGAGAAAGTATGACGATCCGCCGTAAAATTCTAAATATTATAGCCATAACCATTGTATGCGTAATGGCTGTGTTTTACGTTACTACAACCAGGATTACGCTGGGCGGGCTCTCCGTGCTTGAAGATCAGTACGCCTGCCTAAACCTGGATCGTATTCAACACGCCATATCAAGCGATGTGGAGAGGCTGCGTTCAATTACGGCCGATTGGGCCCAAAGGGATGAAACATATGAGTTTATCCAAAAGGGGGGCCGGGGCGATTTTATAAAGTCAAACATCAACGAGACTACGTTCAGCGGGCTTGACCTTAATCTTATAGCAGTCCTTGATGCAAAAGGCAGGCCGGTCTATACTTCGGCATATGATAAATCTTTGGGAGGAATAATACCCGTTCCGGCAGAGACCCAGCCATACCTCTCCGGCAAAAACCGGCTTATCCGGGATTCGGCGGAGGGCCGCGGCAGGTCAGGTATATTGCAATTTGCAGGGCGTATGATGCTGATAGCCTATGAGCCCGTTCTTACGCCGGCAAGCAACGGGCAAGTATGCGGCATTCTTGTAATGGGACGGCATATAAGCGATAATGAAATCAGAAAATTTCAAAAGATCACATGCAGCCCTATAGCAGTTTACCCCATAGATGATCCAAAGCTCCCCAAAGAGGCTGCATCTGCCGGAAAAGCCCTGCTTGCAGGCCAAACCTACTATACGCAACGGCTTGGTTCCGCCGAAATAGCCGCCTACAAGCTGGTTAAAAATATAAATAAAGATAATGCGCTCTTGTTGCGCACAAGCATATGGAGGAATATTCACCGCCAGGGCCAGTTAATGCTCTGGTATACTGCCATGTCCATACTGATTGTAGGAATAGTCTTTGGCGTCATAGTGATGCTTATAGTAGACAGAGTTGTAGCATCCAAAATTATGGTGCTGGCAAAACATGTTGATAGCGTAGGTTCTTCCGGCGATCTCTCCAGACGGATAGATATCCCGGGGGATGATGAGCTATCCCGGCTTGCAGAAGCCATAAACGGCATGCTCTCCGCCCTCTCGCAGGCGCAGCTCAAGTGCCTGGAGAGCGAAGATAGATACAGGCTTCTTGTCTCCAGCCTCCCCGATTACATCTGGGTGCACAGAGACAACAGGCTTATATACCTCAATAACTCGGCTGCTGATGCGCTGGGTTACGCGGTTGAGGAGATGCTTGGCAGTTCCATCCTGGATTACGTCGCCCCGGAATACAGAGACCTTATAATAGAAAAAGCCCAGCAGCGCCAGGCAGGGCTGGAAGTAAAAGAGTATGAGATAGAGCTGGTAACAGAATCCGGCAGGCACCTTACCGTTATCCCCCGCGGCACTAGCATTATGTATGAAAACAAGCCGGCTATGCTCACAGTGCTTATTGACGTCACGGCCCGCAAATTTGCAGAAAAGGCTCTCAAAGAGAGCGAGGCAAGGTTCCGCCAGATTGCAAACAGCATGCAGGACTTAGTATGCATGACAGGCTCGGAAGGCGCCCTTCTCTACGTAAGCCCGTCCTTCAGGACGGTACTGGGGTACCGCGTTTCAGATATGGTGGGCAACTCCATCTATAAATATCTGCATCCAGAAGACCGCAGCCGGGCGCTGGAGATATCCAGGCGGGCAAGACGCCTGCTTATTATAGAAAAAAACCTTTTCAGAATAAGGCATGCAGACGGGTACTATCTATGGTTTGAAACATCCGGCAGCATACTGACGGATGAAAATAATCAGATGACGGGAGCGGTGTTATCTTCAAGAGACATAACAGAACGCAGGCTCAATGAAGAACTGATGCGCAAAAAAGATGCCCTGCTCTCCGGCGTTGCCGATGCCACCAACCGGCTGCTTACAGATACAGATTTTGAATCCGCCGTAAACTACGGGCTTAGGGCTCTGGGCGAAGCGGCAGAAGTAGACAGAGTATACATCTTTAAAAACCTGGAAGATAAAGAGCACGCAAGCCCCTGCCTTACCCGGCGTTTTGAATGGGTCAGAGAGGGCGGAGAGCCGCGGGCAGAAAACCCGAACTACCGGAGCATCCCCTGCGAAGATTTTGAGCAGGAATGGTATAATACGCTTTCAAAAGGGGACATAGTGGCCGGGCTGGTACGCAACATGCCGGAGAAGTACCGCCAGCATATGCAATCGCAGGGAGTTTTGTACCATATGGTGGTGCCAATCATCATGGAAGGGCATTTCTGGGGGGTTATAGGCTTTGATGATTGCCACTCGGAACGCAACTGGACATCCAATGAAATCTCCGTTATCAAAGTGGCGGTAGGAAGCATAGGCGGCGCAATAGCAAGAAAACAGGCAGAAGATGCCATGCGCACAGCAAAAGAAGCTGCGGATCTGGCAAATACAGCAAAGAGCCAGTTCCTTACCACCATGAGCCATGAAATCCGTACCCCCATGAACGGCATAATAGGCATGACGGAGCTTCTGCTTGACACAACATGCACAAGAGACCAGCGGGAATACCTGGAAGTAGTCCGGGATTCGGCGGACACCCTGCTGGGCCTTATAGATGACATGCTGGACTTTGCCAAGATAGAAGCCGGCAACATAGAAATAAGCAATACGCCCTTCACCCTGCACACCCTGGTAGAAGATACCGTACAGGCATTCGGAGAACAGGCGCAAGAGAAGAACCTGGAACTAATATGCCACATAAAATCCGGCACCCCCTCTGCGCTTATTGGAGATTCCGATAGGCTGCGACAGATTCTTATAAACCTTATAGGAAACGCCATCAAATTTACATCTGCAGGTGACATACAGGTAACCGCAGGCGTGGAATCTATAGATAAAAACGCCGCCACCCTTATATTCTCCGTTGCCGATACCGGAATAGGCATCTCATCCGAAACACTAAAGCTGATCTTTGACGCTTTTGTGCAGGGCGACGGCTCCACCACAAGAAAATACGGAGGAACCGGGCTGGGGCTTGCAATCTGTTCTCAACTGGCAGACTACCTTGGCGGCAAAATCTGGGCAGAGAGCACGGAAGATACAGGCAGCACGTTCTTCTTTACGGCACAATTTGCGCTTCAGAAGGGATCATCCGCGCTGGCATCGCTCAAGCACTCAAGGGTGGGCAACAGCCTTGCGGGCGTGCCCGTACTTATTGTAGACGATAACGCCAGATGCAGATCAACCCTTGCGCAAATGCTCTCAGACTGGCACATGCAGGTAACGGCGGTAGAAGACATAAGCCAGGCAGAATCCGCTCTTAACGCAGCCGCGCAAGAGCATGCCTTTAAGGTTGTGCTTGCAGATGTACACAGCGATGGTAGTTCCGCTGCATTAAAAAAACTGAAGGAGCAGGCCAAGAACCCGCCGCACATAATAGCCATGATACCTGCCGGACAAAAAACCGGCTTTGGTGAAAAATGCATAAAAAACGGGGCAGAAATATTTTTGTACAAGCCGGTAAAAGGCTCGGAGTTGCTTGAAATCCTTATCTCAATAGCAAACCTTGAGCATAACCCATCCGATACGCCCCAGCCCCCAGTTCTTAAAGAAGATATACCTGCCGGATCTTTGCATATACTTCTGGTAGAAGATAACCTTGTAAACCAGAAGGTAGTTGTACGCATGCTGGAAAAACTTGGGCACAGCGTGGTTATAGCAAACGACGGGCTTGAGGCAAAGGATGTCTGGCAAAAAGAAAAATTTGATTTAATACTTATGGACGTACTAATGCCCAGGATGGATGGCTACGAATCCACCATGGCCATAAGGCGTGCAGAACAGGAAACCGGAGGCCATATCCCCATAATTGCGCTTACGGCAAACGTAATAAAAGGCGATGCGGAGCGCTGCTATGCAGCCGGAATGGACGGCTACATAGCAAAACCGGCAAAGCTGGCCACGCTTGTAGAAGAGATGCACAGGGTACTCTGCAAACTGGATAATTGCTAGGTTAAGCGGCGCACCGCCGTAAGGAAACATACATGAAAAAGAAGTCTGTTAAAAAACCGAAACCTTCGGTTGATAGACTGGTTTTGCTCTCCACCAAAACAAAACGCGTGCGAGCGATTCTCTATATATTCATATTCGCCTCGCTTGCACTGCTCATCCGCGAACTCTTCAAGCAAATGCCCTCTTACGGATTTGGCGTCTATGAGACGCATGCCATTATCGTAATATACGGCACTATTCTGGCTACCCTGGTCACATACGTTGCAATAGCAGGTCTGGAGATGCTGCAAAAAGAGGCCCAGGGGATCAACCACAAGCTGAACCAGACGGAATCAGAACTGGTCCGCAGGCTATCCGAGCTTAACGAGTTCAAGGCAATTATAGATAACAGCTCCACGGTAATCTTTCTGGCCGGCATAGAGGCAGGCTGCCCCGTAGAATACATATCAGACAATGTGCGGACGTTTGGGTATGAACCGGAGGAATTTATCCTGGGCGATCTGCGGTTTGAAAGCGTGGCACACCCGGATGATAGAGAACGCATAATCTCAGAGGCATCAAAGCATATAGAGGAGGGCTGTGACGAGTTCACGCAGGAGTTCAGAATCTATACAAAGAGCGGAGATTTGCGCTGGGTGAGCGCGCGCACAAGGATCAGGCGTGACAGTGGGGGCATGGTCACCCATCAGGAAGGGATAGTAACAGATATCACGGAGCACAAGCATACAGAGCACATGCTAAGGGAGAATGAACAAAGGTTCCGCATGGTCTTTGATAACGCCGGAGACGCCATGTTCATTCAAGACCTGGAGGCCAACTTTATAGAAGTGAACAAAGTGGCCTGCGACCGGCTTGGATACAGCCGGAACGAGCTGCTTGAGATGAAGCTGGCAGATATAGAACCCTCCCAGGGACGGGAAGAGTCACAATCGCGGGCGCAGAAGCTCTTCAAAGAAGGGCGCATCTTCTTTGAAGCGGAGCACAGGCGCAAAGACGGCTCCGCCGTTCCCGTGGAACTATCCTGCCGGCTTATAGATTATGCAGGAAAACCGGCAATACTCAGCATTGCCAGAAACATCACAGACCGCAAGAAAACAGAAGAAAAGCTGCGCCGGTCAAGGGATTTCTATCTTACGCTCTTTGAAGAGTTTCCGTCCTTCATCTGGCGTGCCGGAGTGGACGGCAGGTACGATTACTTCAACAACACCACCCTGTCGTTTATAGGGAGGACGGTAGAAGATGCGCTGGATGGTGGATGGATAGAATCTATACACCCCGCAGACAGGGCAAAGGTTGCAGAGGCCATCCGCAATGCGCTTGCAAAAAGGCAGCCCTTTGAAATGGAGTACCGCCTGCGCCGCCGTGACAGCCAGTACCGGTGCATACTGGATTGGGGCCGCCCGTTTAACGATCTGGATGGAAACTTTGCCGGTTTTATAGGCACATGCCTGGATATTACGGAGCGCCAGATGGCAAGCCAGGCCATGAAAGAGGCCAAGGAAGCGGCAGAGTCGGCAAACAAGGCAAAGAGCCAGTTCCTTGCCACCATGAGCCATGAAATCCGCACTCCCATGAACGGCATAATAGGCATGACGGAACTCATCTTGGACACAGAACTCTCAAAAGACCAGCAGGAATATCTTGATGCAGTGATGAGCTCGGCGGATTCCCTGCTTGCCCTTTTAAACGATCTACTGGATTTCTCCAAAATAGAAGCCGGCAAAGTAGATTTAGTAGAATCATCCTTTGATCTGCACTACCTGGTAGAAGACACTACTCACTCCTTTGCAATCCGCACCCAGGAAAAGGGGTTGGAGCTGGTCTGCCGCATAGCTGACGGCGTGCCAAGCATCCTGAAGGGCGATGCAGACCGTCTGCGCCAGGTGCTTGTCAACCTTATAGGCAATGCTATCAAATTTACAGATAAAGGCGAAATACTTGTAAGCGTAGAGCCAGCATCCGTAAACAAAGACCGCATAACCCTGCTCTTCTCCGTAAAAGATACCGGCATAGGCATGACGGAAGATAAGCACAAGCTGATCTTTGATGCCTTTGCACAGGTAGACGGCTCCTCTGCCAGACGTTACGGCGGTGCGGGGCTGGGCCTTGCCATATCATCCCAAATAGTAGAGCTTATGGGCGGGCGCATATGGGTGGAAAGCAAGCCCGGAGAAGGCAGCAACTTCCGGTTCACCGCAATATTCGGCCTGGAAGAGACCGGCATAGCAGAGACTATTATACTTAAAGACATCCCCGTTCTTATTGTTGATGATAACAAAACCAACTGCACAGTAATGGAAGAGATACTGGCAGGGTGGGGCATGAAGGTGCAATGCAGCCGGAATGTCTCATCTGCGCTTAAAGAGATTGCCCGGACAAGGGATGCGGGCGAACCCTTCCAACTGGTAATTGCCGATGCAAGCATGCCGGAGATAGACGGTTTTGAACTTATGCAGAGAATGAGAGACATTCCCGGCACGCACGAACCCGTAATCATAATGCTCTCTTCAGATAACCTTCATCATGATGAAAACAGGTGCCGCCTGCAGAATATTCGCCATTACCTAAGAAAACCGGTAAAAAAAGCTCAGCTTGCTGATGAAATTATGCTTGCTTTGGGTAAAACCAGTAAAGCGGAGAGCCTGCCGCAGAAGCAGCCCGGCGATTCTTCTAAAGATACAGAACCCTTACGGATACTGCTAGCCGAAGATAATCTTATAAACCAGAAAGTGGTAGTCAGAATGCTGGAAAAGCACGGCCATGCAGTCTCTGTGGCAGAGGACGGCCGCCAGGTGCTGGGAATACTTGGGCAGAGAGAATTTGATATTGTACTAATGGATATCTCCATGCCGGAGATGGACGGCTTTGAGGCTACCGCCGCAATCCGCAAAAAAGAATCAAAGACCGGAGAACATACCCCAATTATAGCTCTCACAGCAAACGCCATGAAAAGCGATGCAGATGCATGCATTGCTGCAGGCATGGACGGTTACGTTGCCAAACCGGCAAAGGAAGCCGTAATACTGGCAGAGCTTGGAAGAATAATTCGGATGCACCGAAAAGCCAATGGTTAACAATATTGAAAATATAGGCGCAAACATATGAAAAAGCAATTTAGAAAGGAAAAGCCGGCACCGGCATCTGCAATCAGGCTGCTTGCACGGGGCACGCGAACTAAAATAGTCCGCTTCCTTATGTACGCCTTCCTGATTTTAATGGAGGCGTTGCTTATATATGAGACCTTCAAACGCATAATCCTGACAAACAGTTCCGCACTAAGCGCTTATTCATTATCCACAATCTTCGGCAGCTTCCTGGCCCTCACCATAGCATACATAGGTCTAAGGCACATAGATTACCTCTATGGAGAGCGTGAACAGGTCTACCAGGAGCTTGCCAGGCGCCTGGACGATTTAAGAGAGCTGGGCACCATAATAAACCGGAGCCCGGCAATAGCGTTTTTATGGAAACCGGAATCCGGCTGGCCGGTGGAATACGTATCAGACAACATAAGACAGCTGGGCTACTCCCCGGAAGATTTTCTATCCGGCAAGGTCACCTACTTGCAGATAATCCATCCAGACAACGTAGACCGGGTCTCAAAAGAGATCTCCAAACACTCCCGCAAAGGACTGCACGAATTTCACCAAGAATACAGGGTGGTCACCAAATCAAAGGACGTACGCTGGGTGTACGTCCGCACCTGGGTGCGCCGCAATGTAGACGGCGGCATAATAGGCTATGAAGGAATAATCCTGGACATAACCGAGCATAAAAAGATGCAGGAGGCGTACCGGGAGAGCGAAAACCGTTACTGGCTGCTCTTCAACCAGATGCAGAGCGGCTTTGTTCTTTTTGATGTTGAATTTAATGAAAACTCCATACCCAAAGACTTCAGATTCCAGGAAGTCAACCCTGCATTTGAGCGGCTTACCGGCCTTAAGCGGGAATCTGTAATAAACCGCACCATAAGCGAATGCATTCCGGATATAGATTACAGCTGGGTCACTACATGCTCTAATGTTGCAGTAACGGGCATCCCGGCGCACATAGAACATTTTAGCCGCCGTTTTGACAAATACTATGAAATCACCTCTTTCCGTCCCGGCAAAGGAAAGCTTGCAATACTGTTTAGCGATATCACAGAACGCCAGATGGCAAGCCGGGCCATGAAAGAGGCCAAGGAAGCAGCGGAGGAGGCAAACGAGGCCAAGAGCCGGTTCCTTGCCACAATGAGCCATGAAATCCGCACTCCCATGAACGGCATAATAGGCATGACAGAACTCATTCTGGATACAGAACTCTCAAAAGACCAGCGGGAGTACCTGGGGGACGTTATGACATCGGCAGATTCTCTGCTCCTGCTGCTGAACGATATTCTGGATTTTTCCAAGATAGAGGCCGGGAAGATAGAACTCTCAAACCAGGTATTTAACCTGCGAGATCTTGTAGAAGATACCGTTCACGTCTTTGCGCTGCGGGCGCATGAATCCGGGTTGGAGTTGGCGTGCAGCATCTCTGCAGATATTCCGGAAACACTTTCCGGCGATTCGGAGAGGCTTCGACAGGTGCTTGTCAACCTTATAGGGAACGCAATCAAGTTCACGGAAAAGGGAGAGATAGTAGTAACGGCAGGGTTAGAAAGAAAGACCGGCAAAACCGCAGACCTGCACTTCTCTGTAAGAGACACGGGAATAGGCATCTCGGCCGATAAGCACAAATCCATCTTTGACGCATTTGTTCAGGCAGAC
Organism: uncultured Armatimonadota bacterium; assembly: GCA_937875395.1. Taxonomy (GTDB): domain Bacteria; phylum Armatimonadota; class UBA5829; order DTJY01; family DTJY01; genus CALNCU01. Next base: position 24,223 of record CALNCU010000229.1, read on the forward strand.
GACTCCTCCACCCGCCGCTATGGCGGAACCGGGTTGGGCCTGGCAATCTCTGCCAAAATAACAGAACTGATGGGCGGAACACTCTGGGTAGAAAGCCGGGAAGGAGAGGGCAGCAACTTCCACTTTATTGTAAAAATGGAGCCCGTAGAAGGTGCAGAGGCCCGCAAAGAGACGCTGCTCTCAGGCCTAAGGGTGCTGGTGGTAGATGATAGCGCCTCCGTTTGCAATATACTTGCAGACCTCCTTACCGGCCGGGGCGCAGAGACGGTAGCCGCCCAGAATCCCTCCGAAGCCATCGCCATAGACCAGGAGCATAAAACCAATGGGAAGCCATTCAATGTATACCTTATAGATGCCAGCCTGCCGGAAACAGACGGCTTTGATCTGGCAGGCAGGCTTTGCCGCGGCCCCAACAGCCCGGAGAAGGCCGTCCTTATGTTAACCGCAGACAAACTTTCGCAGAACACCGCCCGCTGCCGGGAGCTGGGCATAGATTTCTATCTGCGCAAACCGGTTAAAAGCAGGCAGCTTATCTCTACAATCCTGTCCGCCGTCAAAAACGACAAATCTATTACTGCCGTACCGGCAGAAACATCCCTGCCAAAAATGAACATCAGGCCTCTCCATCTTCTGCTTGCGGAAGACAACCCGGTAAACCAGAGGGTGGTTATAGGAATGCTTGAAAAAGCCGGGCATACCGTAAAGGTAACCAGCAGCGGCAGGGAAGCAGTAGAAGAGTTGAACAAAGCCTCCTATGATCTTGTGCTTATGGATGTCCTTATGCCGGAAATGGGCGGCTTTGAGGCAACAAGCATAATTCGGGAGAGGGAGAAATCTACAGGGGGCCACATCCCCATAATTGCGCTTACGGCAAGCGTTATAAGCGGCAACCTGGAGAAGTGTATAGACATAGGAATGGATGGATACGTTGCCAAACCTGCAAAATACGCCGCGCTGGTAGCAGAGATAGAACGGGTGCTATCTTTATCTGCCGGCAAGTAAACTACTTTCGCCTATGGACTTTGGCAGGCAACCTTAAAGGCGTACAGTCGCTGTAGGCAGGACGTATAGTTTTCCTGATATGTAAAAATAATTGCGCCCAGGTAGCAACTACTGCTAAAGACATAAATAATTGCGCCACATAATGAGTATGTATTGTGGTTTGTGTTGCCAGCCACGCCGGCGCGGCAGCAATCAGACAGCATAGCAGGCCAAGCAGAACGGTTCTTATATCCCTTAGCGCCCATAACCCTACTAATATCCATACCGCTTGAAATATAACCGTAGAACGTTCCAACTCCAGAACTCTTACGGCAGCAATTACTATATCCGTATTCTGCAAATATGAATCAACCGCTATCCCGCAGCCCAGCGCAATTAGTATGCAGGCAGACTTTAACAGTAAGGATTTTGTGCGCGCTTTTAATGAAATTACTATACCAATAGCTGCTACATGCAATCCTCCGTTAATAGACATCAGGCCAAGAAGAACAGGTCCGCAGAAATAGTTTAATGCCTTACGCCACCAATATTGATTAGTGCCCATACGGTATCCTATGCCTACGCTTATGTAATGCAAAACTCCCAGGCCAATCAAGACGCCTGCCCAGCATATAACAGGCAAGGCATTTGCCCTTATGCGTTTGCGCAGACCTATTAACGGATTTGCGCCTGATTCCTGCAAATACTTCCATCCCAGCACAAGCACTGCCAGCGGCCAGACTACAAATCCCAGCTCTTTACAGGCAACCGCGCAAGCAGCCAGAAATAATCCCCCTATCCACTTGCCGCGCATTATAAGTAAAAGGCTGCCCAATATAAATAAACCTGTTAACGGCTCCGGGAGATTCTTTGGGTCATCCAATGTATTAAACATTATCATAGAAGGCTTGCTGCCAGAGCAGAACCCCGTGAACCATAATATGGTAAACATAGATAACCATGGGCGCTTTGTTAAAACAAACAAAAACCTCCAGGCCATTGCAATAAAACCAAGGTGCAGGGCAATAAACACAATCTGCCTGGGCAGAAAGAATTCCGGCTGCCACAACAGCCGCATAATCCAAAATACATAGCTGGTTATAGGCCGCCAGAACGGTACCTGTCCGCACCAGGTGCCGTGCCACCAGGACAGCGTATCATAAAAAGAGTGAATCTTTGCCAGGCCGCCGTTTAGGTATCCCCAGTCTATATTGCGATCAAGGTTTATGTACGGTTGACATACATATATCTGCACAAACCGCCATGATACCCATAGTGTACACAATACAGTTAATGTGAAGCATATCCGGTAAAGCAGGTGCTCCGTTGCCACATTTTTACCTTGGTTCATATATGGGTGTCTCAATCTTTCCGATTTTAGCTAACATATAATAGCATATTATGTGCAATAGATACCAGATTAATTACAGATAATGCTTTTCGGCCCAGAACCGGATGTATCCCAGCTTACCCCCTGAATCTTTCATAGATAAAGAGAATAACAGCCCCGCTGTTTTTATAGCCGCATGCGGTTCTATCAATCCAATAGCGTTAATTAATTAACAACATATATCAACAGTGGCAGTTTGATGGCGTCAGCCAGGAAAAATTTCTTGATAAAATGGATAAAACACCTTGACAAAACCCGTATTTGGCAGTATATTGTTAATTAGTTAACGACTGCTGCAGAGCAAGGGGTGTTCAGAGTGGAACTTGAGAAAGAAAGAGTTGGAAGCCTGGCAACAGTAAGAAGGCTGCCTGCATATCTTCACCTGCTAAAACAGTTAAACGCAGACGGGCGTGAGTTTGTATCCAGCACGCATATCGGGCGGGATCTAAAGCTTCAGCCGGATCAGGTGAGAAAGGACATTGCTTCTACCGGAATAGTCGGCAAGCCCAAATCCGGGTACCACGTTCCGGCCCTTATCCATGCCATAGAGACGTTTCTTAGGTGGGATAACAACACAGATGCCTTTCTTGCAGGCGTAGGAAACCTGGGGAGCGCGCTCCTTGGTTACAAAGGATTTGAAGATTACGGGCTAAGTATTGTATCCGCCTTTGATTCCAGCCCCGCAAAGGTTGGCAAAGTTATTCACGGCCGGCAGATTCTGCATATGAGCAAACTCCGCAATTTGGCAGAGCGGATGCACATTCACCTGGGGATTATAGCCGTTCCCGCAGAGAGCGCGCAGGAGGTGGCAGATGCAATGGCCTCCGCCGGAATTGCGGCAATCTGGAACTTCTCCCCGGCAGGCCTTAACCTGCCGGAAAATGTAATTGTAGAGAATATTGATCTGGCAAGCAGCCTGGCGGTGCTTTCAAGAAAGCTTGCAATACGCCTCTCCGGCCCCGCCGAAGCCGATTTATAATCCATTTTGAAAAAGCAACAAGAGCGTTTGGAGATTGAAATGCCACAGACACTAAAAAAGACCACGCAGAGACTTAGGCAATTTGAAAAAGTATGCGAGATTCTGGACAGATACCAGCATGATCCCATGAAGCTTATACCCATACTGCAGGCCGTGCAGGATGAATACCGTTACCTGCCGGAAGAGGTGCTCGCCTACATTGCAACCTCACTGGGCCTCTCCCCTGCAAGGGTCTACGGGGTGGCAACCTTCTATGCTCATTTTGCGTTAGAACCCAAAGGCAAATACATAATCCGCCTCTGCGATGGTACGGCCTGCCACGTAAAAAAATCCATCCCCGTGCTGGATGCGCTTAGGGAGAGGCTGGGCCTTTCTGAAGAGAAGCCCACCACGCCGGATATGCTCTTTACCGTTGAAACAGTCTCCTGCCTGGGCGCATGCGGGCTTGCCCCGGTAATGGTGATAAACGATGAAGTCCACGGGCAGATGACTCCAGAGAAGGCGGTAGCCTATATAGATGAAATTATTGCGTGCGAGGAGAAGAAATGAGCACAGCCGCGCTGAATTTAAAAAAGATTACAGAAGAGTACGCCTGTGATGCAGAACGTCTTAAAAGACGGGTAATAATCTGCGCCGGAACGGGGTGTGTATCTAACGGCGCCTTAAAGGTATTTGATGCCTTTGCGGCAGAGATGGCCGCCGCCGGGCTAAATTTTATCCCTGAGCTTAAACCGGAATCCGGCTCTGGCACATACGTTTCAAAGAGCGGATGCCAGGGCTTCTGCCAGATGGGCCCGCTTGTAACCATAGAGCCGGAGGGCATCCTGTACACAAAGGTAAAGCCCCGGGATGTGCCAGAGATAGTGAAGACCACGCTTGTAGAAGGCGGCATTGTAGACAGGCTGCTCTACCAGGACCTTGTTGACGGACGGCACTGCCACGGCACGCAGGATATACCCTTTTATACCCGTCAGGCCAGAACGGTTCTTAAATCCTGCGGCATTATAAACCCGGAAGACATTAGGGAGTACATTGCAGGGGGCGGCTACGAGGCCGCCATGAGAGCCTACAAGGAGATGACTCCGCAGTCCGTCTGCGAAGAGATAATGCACTCCGGCTTAAGAGGCAGGGGCGGCGGCGGATTCCCCGCCGGCAGAAAGTGGGATATTACCCGCAAAGAGCCCGGCCCCAAAAAATACGTCATCTGCAACGGCGATGAAGGCGACCCCGGCGCATTTATGGATAGAAGCGTTATGGAGGGCAACCCCCATAGCGTTCTTGAAGGCATAATGATAGCTGCCCGCGCAATAGGCGCGGATGAGGCTTACGTATACGTAAGGGCGGAATACCCGCTTGCCGTGCAAAGAGTGCGCAAGGCCGTGCAAGATGCCCAGTCGCTGGGAATCCTGGGTGAAAACATCTTTGGCACGGGGCAAAGCCTCACCTGCCACGTTATGGAGGGCGCGGGCGCCTTTGTTTGCGGAGAAGAGACTGCGCTTATAGCCTCTATGGAAGGCAAGCGCGGGATGCCTCTCCCCAAGCCGCCCTTCCCGGCGCAGAGCGGGTTTTGCGGAAAGCCCACCGTTATAAACAACGTAGAGACGCTTGCATCCATCCCAATAATAATGCAGATGGGCGCGGCAGCCTTTAGAAAGCTGGGGACGGAGGCCTCCCCCGGCACAAAGACCTTTGCCCTTACCGGCCATGTGGCCAACACGGGGCTTATAGAGGTGCCGTTTGGAACAACGCTCCGGGAAATTGTAAACAACATAGGCGGCGGCGTAACGGATGATAATGGCAACCTTACGGGCGGCGGATTCAAGGCTGTGCAGATAGGCGGGCCGTCCGGCGGATGCCTTACGGAAGAGAACCTTGACCTGCCGCTGGATTTTGATTCCCTTAAAAGCGTAGGCGCCATGGTGGGTTCCGGCGGTCTTGTAGTTATGAACAAAGAGACCTGCATGGTAAAGATTGCACGCTTCTTTATGCAGTTTACGCAGAACGAATCCTGCGGAAAGTGCGTCCTTTGCCGGGAGGGCACAAAGCAAATGCTCTCCCTTTTAGACGATATAATAGAAGGCCGCGGCACAGAAGAGACGCTTGATCTTCTGGATAGAGTGGCGCGCGCAGTGCAAAAAGGCTCGCTCTGCGGACTGGGAAAGACTGCGCCCAACCCCATCCTTTCTACCATGAGGCAGTTCAGGGCGGAGTACGAGGCCCACGTGTATCAGAAGAGGTGTCCGTCGGGGCAGTGCAAGGCCCTCCTTACGCCGGAGATAATTGCGGAAAAGTGCAAAGGATGCACGGCATGCGCCAGAAAGTGCCCCGTGGGCGCAATAACCGGCGCAGTTAAAGAGCCGCACAAGATAGACCCTGATAAGTGCATAAAATGCGGAGTCTGCAAAGAGACCTGCAAGTTTAATGCAGTAACTGGAGTGTAGATATGACAAAAACAGATTTCCTAACTGTTGACGGAAGAGACGTACCCATAGAAGGCGAACGGAACCTGCTTGAAGTAATCCGCAAGGCCGGGATAGATATCCCCACCTTCTGCTACCACTCCGATCTGTCCGTGTACGGCGCGTGCAGGCTCTGTCTGGTAGATGTAGAGGGCCGGGGGATAGTTGCCTCCTGCTCCACCATCCCTGCGCCGGGCATGGTGGTTAAAACCAAAACAGAAGAGATACGTGAGATAAGAAAGATCTCCGTGGAACTGCTTCTGGCAAACCATGACCAAAGCTGTCCCACCTGCCCAAAGAGCGCATCCTGCCAGCTTCAGGACCTGGCAAGAAGGCTTGGCATAGAGAAGGTGCGGTTCAAATCTACCCACAAGCCCAAAGAGGTAGACAGAACCTCTCCGTCAATTGTGCATGATCCCAACAAGTGCGCGCTATGCGGAGACTGCGTGCGCGCCTGCCATGAAATCCAGGGCATAGGCGCCATAGATTTTGCAGGGAGAGGCTCCGGGAGCGCAGTGGTTCCGGCGTTCGGCAAGAACCTGAACCAGGTGGAATGCGTATACTGCGGGCTCTGCTCCAGCGTTTGCCCAACCGGGGCGCTCACTCCCAAATCAGAGGTAGACGATGTCTGGAAGGCGCTGGACAACCCTAAAAAGAAGGTTGTAGCCCAGATTGCCCCTGCAGTACGGGTGGCGCTTGGAGAACACTTTGGCATGGAGCCGGGCACCATCACCACCGGGCAGATAGCGGCGGCCCTGAAAATAATGGGCTTCAACCAGGTATATGATACATCCTTTGCCGCAGACCTTACGGTAATTGAAGAGGCCACGGAGTTCCTGCAAAGAAAGACAAAGGGAGAAAAGCTTCCGCAGTTTACAAGCTGCTGCCCAAGCTGGGTTAAGTTTGCAGAACAGTACTACCCGGAGCTTCTGCAGAACATCTCTTCCTGCCGCAGCCCGCAGCAGATGTTCGGCTCGCTGGCAAAGGACATGCTGCCGGAAAAATTGGAAGTGGATGTGCGTGACCTGGTTATAGTCTCCATCATGCCCTGCACAGCCAAAAAGTTTGAGGCAAAGCAGGCCAAATTCCAGGCAAACGGAATACCGGATGTAGACCACGTTATCACCACGCAGGAACTGGGCCGCATGATAGAAGAGAGCGGGCTCAGTTTTAAGCAGCTTGAGCCGGAATCCCTGGATATGCCCTTTGGGTTCAAAACCGGGGCGGGCGTAATCTTTGGGGCATCCGGCGGCGTTACAGAGGCCGTCCTCCGCTACGCGGTAGAAAAGATAGGCGGCAAGAAGCTGGATTCCGTAGAATTTAAGGCCGTCCGCGGCGAAGCGGGCGTGCGGGAAGCCACCGTTTCCGTGGCGGGAGTAGATGTAAGGCTGGCTGTGGTACACGGTCTTGCCAACGCCCGGCGGGTGGCAGAGCAGGTTAAGGCCAAAGAATGCACGTACGATCTTATAGAGGTTATGACCTGTCCCGGCGGCTGCATAGGCGGCGCCGGACAGCCCATTGCCCGTGACAGAGCGGATGCAAAGCGTCTTAGAGCAAAGGGCCTCTACGCAACAGATAAGATGCTGGAATTCCACAAGTCTCAAGAGAACCACATGGTGGCGGAATGCTACGCAAAGCACCTGGGCAATGTAGGCGGAGAGAAGGCCCACCACCTGCTGCACACAGGTTACCGCAGCCGGAAGCGAATACGGGAGACGGAGCTAGACCTGCTGAACGGCGCAAACGCAAAGAAGTTGAAGGTAGATGTCTGCGTGGGCACAAGCTGCATGGTGCGCGGTTCCCAGCAACTTCTGCACCAGCTCATAAGATACCTTGAAGAGCACGGCCTGCAGAATGACATAGACATAAAGGCAACCTTCTGTTTTGAGCGGTGCGGCAGGGGCCCCACAATCTCCGTAGGGGATACGGTAATAGAGAAATGCACTTTTGAGAAAGCCTGCAAGGCTCTTGATAAAGAACTTGAAAAGATGAAAATTTCCCAGCAGGCTTAGGATAGGCTGATTACCTATCCGGTGTCTGCATTTAGCGCATAACCAACCTCCTTAGCCCCCTTCTAGCCGACACTGGGAGGGGGAATTTTTTGAAGAGAGGCGTGCAGAAGCTCTTGCGTAACATGCGGCTCTGCATCATAATATACCTGATGATAACGCCGCGAGGTGGATTTTATGATAAACGAACCCAGAACAGGACAGGTGGTCTACACCAACAAGGCGCACTGCCGGGACTGCTACCGGTGCCTTAGGGTTTGTCCCGTAAAGGCAATAAAAATGGAGAACGGCCAGGCATACGTTATGCCGGAGAGATGCATCTCCTGCGGCACATGCATAAGGGAGTGCCCGCAAGGCGCAAAAACCTTTCGTAACGATGTAGAATACGCCGCTGCAATTATGGCATCCGGGGAAGCGGCGGCAGCCTCCGTGGCGCCATCCTTCGCCGCCGTGTATACAGAGGCAGAGCAGAAACGCCTGGCATCTGCGCTTAGGCAGCTGGGGTTTTCTTATGTGGGAGAGACCGCCATAGGCGCCTACCACGTGGCGCATGAGACTGCAAGAGTTGTTGCCGCAGATAAACGCCGTGCGCATATATGCACCGCCTGCCCCGCCGTGGTGCGTTACATAGAGTGCTACCAGCCGGACAAGGCGGAGATGCTTGTGCCCGTGGTTTCGCCCATGATTGCACATGCCGCGCACATAAAGAAGAGCCTGGGAGATGCGGCAAAGGTAATCTTTATAGGGCCGTGCGTGGCAAAAAAATCAGAGGCCCAGCGTGCAGAAAACCTGGGGATTGTAGATTGCGTGCTCACCTTCCAGGAGCTGGCCGAATGGTTTGAGAGGGAAGGGATAAAGCTTCTGGCCTGCGAAGAGAGCCGTTTTGATGAAACCCCGGAAGGGGATTCCAGGTACTTCCCCATCCCCGGCGGAAGCATGAAGGCCTCCTCCCTGGATACAGACCTCCTCTCAGAGGATATTGTCTCCGTGAGCGGGTTTGCAGAGGTACGGGAAGCCATACTGGGCACAGGGGGAGAAGATTCTCCGCAGGTAATAGAGCCGCTCTTCTGCGCGCAGGGCTGCATAAACGGCCCGGCAATACACATGGAGCGCGGCGCATACCAGAGGCGAAGAGACATAATAGAATACGCATCAAAGAACAAAGGCTCAAAACCGGAAGATCGAATCTTCCCGGAGCTTAGAACCCGGTTTGCCCCCGCAGTTATAGATGCCAAAGACATATCTGAAGAACAGATACGGGAATTGCTTGAGCAGACGGGAAAGGCCTCTCCGGAAAATCAGCTCAACTGCGGGGCGTGCGGCTATCCATCCTGCCGGGAGAAAGCAATTGCAGTTATACGCGGCATGGCAGAGCTTGAAATGTGCATCCCATACATGAAACGCCTTGCAGAGCAGCGCACAGACCGTATAATAGAGACCAGCCCAAACGGCATAGTAATCCTGGACGATCAGCTAAGAATAATAAGCATGAACCCGGCCTTCCGTAACTTCTTCATGTGCTCAGAGGCCATCTGCGGAAAGCCCGTATCCTACCTTATGGACCCGGACCCGTTTGAGCGGCTTGCAAGCGGCAAGGATGAATCTGTAGAGATGGTAGTAACCCACGGAAACTACAACCTTGTCTGCCACCAGATAATCTATGCCCTAAGGGAAGACAAGCAGTACGTAGGAATATTTGTCAACATAACAAAGAACAAGTCGCACAAAGACAAGCTGGATAGGCTAAGAGGCCAGACGGTTCTGCAGGCCCGGGAGCTTCTGGATCACCAGATAAACATGGCGCAAACCATTGCAAAGTACCTGGGAGAGAGCACAGCGCAAAGCGAGGCGCTTTTAGAGAAGCTAATGTTCTTTGCAAGCGATGAATCAGGAGATAAGGACGATTCCAACAAGGATGCCCGTTACAACAGGGAATGGATAAAAGATATATACACGTCGAAATAGAAAAAAGCCAGGCCCCCAAAAGGCCGAACGAACCCTGCGGCGATGTTGTTGCATGGGAGCGCACACCCACATCTACCACGCTTGTGGTAAGCGACGGCATAGGCTCCGGGGTAAAGGCCGGCATAGCGGCAGAGATGTGCGTCTCCCGCGTGCTGGAACTTATGCGCCGGGGCATGTCTCAAAGAGAGGCGTTTGCGGCAGTAGTTCGTACAATGGAGCAGGCCCGCGGCACAGACCTGCCTTACGCCGTATTCACTATAGTCAAAATTCTAAATGATGGAGTGGCCACAGTGCTCACCTATGAAATGCCTGCGCCCATCCTTGTTACCCCCCGCTGCGCAAACGTGCTGCATGCGCGCAAGATAGCCATGGAGAACGCACTTGTAGCGGAATCCAACTGCCACCTGGAACCCGGCGAAGGGATAATCATAGTAAGCGACGGCATTACCCAGGCTGGCCTGGGACGCGGACTTGCCGGCGGATGGACTATAGAAGGCGTAAATAATTTTATAACAGAGCTTATTGCAGAAGGCGTGCGAAAGAAGAGCATCCCCAGCCGCGTGCTAAGGCGCGCCCGCCATGTATGGGGCGGCGCAAACGGCGACGATTGCACCGTTCTTCTGGCATCCTGCCGGTGGGGCAAAACGGTAAACGTGTTCACCGGCCCGCCCAGAAACAGGCTGAGAGATGCAGCATCGGTAAAAAAATTCCTTATGGCGGAAGGCGCAAAAGTGGTCTGCGGCGGAACCACCTCCAGAATAGTGGCGGACTACCTGGGCACAGAGGTTAAGGTAGAGGCCAACCCAGCCAGCATGCTGGCCCCCGCCCGATATGAAGTAGATGGGATAGACCTTGTTACGGAGGGCGCCGTCACCCTGAACCAGGTCTATAACATTCTTGATGAAGACCCAAACTCTTTTGGCGAAGAGAGCGGCGTTACGCAACTGCACGCACTCCTGCGTTCGGCAGATAGAATAAACCTCTTTGTAGGGGGCGCCGTAAACCCGGCCTCCGGTGACATAAGCTTCAGGCAGCGCGGAATACTCACCCGCCCCGCCATCCTTCCCCTGCTCACCAAAAGGCTTCAGGCAAAAGGGAAGCTGGTAGTAACAGAGCATTTCTAGAACCAGGCCTCATATCTCTGTCGCTGACAGGTCTGGGAGGTGTGCGCAAATCCAAGCTTGCAGAGGATTAGTCTGTGCTTTTATCCCAGATTGCCTTTGCAAGCGGGAAGGGCATAAGCGCTCTATCTAGTATGCCGTGGGTAAAGGCAAGGGTTATGCCGTAATTGGTCATGGGTATGCCCATCTCTCTTGCCGTCTGCTGGCGGAAGAGCATCTCCCGGCGGTTCAGGGTGCAGGCCCCGCAGTGGATTATAAGTCTGTAACTTGATAGGTCTTTTGGGAACGTGGCGCCGGATGTGAACCCAAAATCAAGCTTGCCGCCCGCCATTTTACTGAGCCGCCGGGGTATCTGCACCGTCCCTATATCGTCCCCCTGCCGGTGGTGGGTGCATCCTTCAGATATAAGCACCCTGTCCCCATCTTTTAAATCTTTAAGCGCACGCGCACCTTCTACAAAGCCTGCAAGATCTCCCTTGTAGCGGGCCATAAGGATGGAGAAACTTGTCATAGACACATCTTTGGGGGTGTCTGCATCCACCTTGGAGAAGGCCTGCGAATCTGTAATTACAAGCCGGGGGTTTTTGCCCAGAGTTGAGAGGGCCAATTTTAGCTGGTCTTCTTTTACAACAAGGGCGCAGGCATTATTATCTAATGCATCCCTGAGGGTCATCACCTGGGGGAGGATAAGCCTGCCCTTGGGCGCCGCTTTATCTATGGGCACCACAAGCACCACCACATCTCCGGGGCTTATAAGATCGCCTATAATGGCGGGTTCGGCAAAGCCTTGAGGCGCGGCGGAGATAAGGGCGTTCTTCAGCTCTTCAATGTTTGTGCCGCTCACCGCAGAGACGGCGGTGAGCGGCAGCCCCTTCTCTTTTGCCCATTGCTTAAGCAGGGAGATATCCGGGTTTAAGTCTATCTTGTTTGCAACAACAAGAACGGGAATCCCCCGCTCATGCGCCATTTTTATAAGCCGCCCTTCCCAGGGGCCGGGGGCGCTGCCCGCTTCTGCCACAAGCACGGCCAGATCCGTATTCTCCAGCACGCGGAGGGTTTTTTCTACCCTGAGTTCGCCAAGGGAGCCGCTATCATCCAGCCCGGCGGTATCCGTTATTACAACAGGCCCAAGGGGAAGGATTTCCATGGCCTTTGCAACCGGGTCTGTGGTTGTCCCCGGTACTTGGGAGACAATGGATGCCTGCTGTCCCGTAAGCGCATTTATTACGGAGGATTTCCCAGCGTTTCTTAGGCCGAATATGGAGATATGCATCCTCTCCCCGGACGGGGTCTGGTTAAGGGTACTCATGGTTTTGGCCTTACTCGGTCTCTGCCTCCGGCGGCTCCTTGTAGTCGCAGCTTTCAGAGGAGCAGGCTATACCCTGGGATTTTCCCCTGTACTGTTTTTCAACCAGTACGGAGCTGCACTTGGGGCACTTTCTATCTAACGGTTTGTTCCAGGATACAAAGGAGCAGTCCGGGTAGCGGCTGCATCCGTAGAAGAGTTTGCCGTGCTTGCTCCTGCGTTCTATTATATCTCCCGTGCAACCTTCCGTGGGGCATTTTACCCCCACCGGTTTTGGCTGCGAGATAATGGTTTTGCATTTGGGGTAGCCGGAACAGCCCAAAAACTCCCCATACCTTCCCTGGCGGCGCACAAGCGGTTTGCCGCAGTTGGGGCAAATGCCGGCAGATTCCGTCTCTCCCGGTGCGCCCTCTGCGCCTTCGCCTTCCTGCACCTTTGTGCGGGAGACAAACTGGCACTGCGGCGCGTGGCTGCATTTTAGGCGGCCGCTTCCGGGGCTTGTTTCCACCATCTCTCCGCCGCAGCCCGGTACGGGGCATGCTTCGCCTGCGCCGCGGCTTACCACCGTCTTGCACTTGGGGTAGCCGGAACAGCCCAGGAATTTGCCGTAGCGGCTCTCTCTTATTACAAGCGGTTTGCCGCAGTTAGGGCATGCTTCGCCCGTCTCCTGCGGGGGAGTTTTAAGTGATTCCATGTTTGCTTTGGCATCTTCAAGGGATTTTGCAAAGGGTTCCCAGAACCGGCTTATAACCTTCTCCCAGTCTATATCTCCCTCTGCCACTTCATCCAGTTCCGTCTCTACCTCTGCGGTAAACTCTTCTCCCATGACTTTTGGAAAGTGTTTTACCAGCAGATCTGTAACGGTAAAGCCAAGGTCTGTGGGCTTGAACTTTTTCTCTTCAAGCTCCACATATTTTCTATCTATAATTGTAGAGATAATGGCGGCGTAGGTGCTTGGACGCCCTATGCCCTTCTCTTCCAGGGCCTTTACAAGCGTGGCCTCTGTGTATCTTGACGGAGGCTCTGTAAAGTGCTGCTTGGGCAGAAGCTCTATAAGGCGCAGAACATCGTCTTTAGAGAGCTTGGGGAGCTGCCCTTCTTCCTCTTCTTCCTCCTGCCCGGGGGATGCATCGCGGCCTTCCGTGTAGAGCACGGTGAAGCCGGGGAACTTTACGGTGGAGCCGGTGGCGCGGAAGGTGTAGTCCGCCGCGCTTATATCTACCGTTACAATATCCATTACAAGCGATGCCATCTGGCTTGCCAGGAACCGCTGCCAGATAAGTCTGTAGAGTCTGGCCTGGTCGCGGGAGAGAAACTTGTCTATGTCTTTGGGCCTTCTAAGGACGGATGTTGGGCGCACGGCCTCATGCGCGTCCTGGGCGGATTTTTTAGACTTGTACTGCCTGGGCGAGGCGGGAACAAACTCCTTCCCGTATTCGGAGAGGATGAACTCCCGCGCCTGGGAGACGGCCTCTCCTGCCACGCGGGTTGAATCTGTTCTCATGTAGGTGATAAGGCCCACGGAGCCTTCGCTTCCCAGGCCTACCCCTTCGTAGAGGGTCTGAGCCACGCTCATGGTCTTTTTATTGGAGAACCCCAGCTTCCTGGATGCCTCCTGCTGAAGGGTGCTTGTAATAAACGGGGCCGCCGGGTTGCGTTTCTGCTCCCGTTCCTTTACGCCGGAGACTGTATAAGAGGCTCCTTCAAGTTCTGCAAGGACTCTCTTTGCATCCGCCTCTACTCCCAGCTTAATCTTTTTGCCGGCTTTTTCAATAAGCTTTGCGGAGAAGGTTTTATCATCTTTGGCAAGGCGGGCGGTGACGGACCAGTATTCTTCCGGCACAAAGGCCAGTATCTGGCGTTCCCTGTCACAGACAAGGCGTACGGCCACGCTCTGCACGCGCCCGGCGGAGAGTCCTTTTTTTACCTTTGACCAGAGAAGCGGGCTGAGCTTGTATCCTACAAGCCTGTCCAGCACGCGACGCGCCTGCTGCGCGTCTACAAGATCTTCGTTCACTTCTCTGGGATGATCCAGCGCATCTTTAACCGCACTCTTTGTTATCTCGTTAAACTCTATGCGTTTTGCATCTTTGATCTTAAGGGCCTGCTCAAGATGCCATGCTATGGCCTCGCCCTCCCGGTCGGGGTCTGTGGCAAGATAGACCTGTTTGGCGCCCGACACGGCCTTTTTAAGGTGAGAGAGCACCGTTCTGCGCTCCGGGATGGAGACGTATTTGGGCTTAAACCCATCGCCCACATCCACGCCCAGCTGATTTTTGGGCAGGTCGCGCACGTGGCCCATGGATGCCTCTATGCTGTATTCTTCGCCAAGAAAATTTTTAAGTGTTTTAGTCTTGGCGGGCGACTCAACTATAATAAGAGATTTTGACATGTATTCTGAAGCCTCTATATTGTGGTAAGCCGGTAGTAGTGCCGGCGTATACTTGTTAAATCCAGCACTCCATTATAGCCGGATTTTTTGCGAATTCAAATTTGTGCCTGCAACGTTTTTTATTATAAAAACAGGTATGCCAGGCGGCACATTATTTAAACATAAACAGGCGCGTCATGCAAGTGCAGGCCATGGGTGCAGAGGGGGATGGAAGGTTTTCCTGTATATGCCCGGCTAAGTAAAACGGTTAATATCTATGCATGGCCGGAGGGCGCCACAGCCGCGATTCCCTCCGTTTATTTTACCTTCTCTGCCCTTTTGCCATCTGCGCCTGGGCTAAGCGGAGCTTTTCTTGCAGTTCATCCGGCTTGGCTGCAGATTCCATCATCTTCTCCTGGCTGATAAGGCCCTTGCTGAATCTATCCCAAAGGCTTGCATCCATGGTCTGCATACCGTACTGCTGCCCAGTTTGAATGGTGGAGTAGATTGCATGAGTCTTCTTTTCGCGGATGTTATGCTGAATGGCCGGAGTACAGAACATTAGCTCGTAGATGGCTATTCGGCCGCTTCCATCCTTTTTGGGAAGGAGGAGCTGGGAGAGAACGCCTATCAGGTTACCGGCAAGCTGCGCCCTTATCTGTTCCTGCTGCTCGTACGGGAATACGTCTGTGATACGGTCTATGGTCCTTGCTGCGCTTGTGGTGTGCAGGGTTGAGAAAACCAGGTGTCCGGTCTCTGCCGCGGTGATGGCTGCAGAGATTGTTGCCAGGTCTCGCATTTCTCCTACAAGGATTATGTCCGGGTCCTGCCTTAGGGCCTTGACTATTCCCTGGTCAAATGTGGGCACATCGTTTCCTACTTCCCTTTGCGTAACTACGGATTTTTTGTGGTTGTGATAGTATTCTATAGGGTCTTCAATTGTAATTATATGGGTTTCACGGTTTGTATTCATGTAGTCTATCATGGTGGCCAGAGTGGTTGTTTTACCGGAACCGGTAGGCCCGGTTACCAGGAAAAGCCCTCTTGGCGCATGCAAAACCTTCTGAACGCTGGCAGGAAGCCCCAACTCTTCAAAGGAGCGCAGTTTGTTAGGGATAAGCCTCATATTAAGCGCAACGGTGCCCTTCTGGCGGAAAAGACTCACCCTGAAGCGGGCCTTGTCCTCATAGGCAAAACCATAGTCGGCGCCGTTTACCTGCTCAAACTCTGCCATGGATCGGGACGGGGTTATATCCTGCGCTACCTGTTCCGTTCTTTCCGGGGTGAGATCGCCGAACTCGTCAAGCCGGACAAGGCGGCCTCTTGATCTGACGGTGGGAGGCTCTCCGACAAGCATATGGAGGTCTGAGCCGTCTACCTCAATCATACGGTCAAGAAGGTCGGGAACGTGAATTCTATCCATTACAATCCTCTCCGCAAAAAGCAAGCTCGCGCCGGGTTGCCGAGCCGTGTATTTATAATTTATATTATTATCATATTTTCCCGGCAGTAATGTCAACGCATGCTTGACGGTTGGGTCTTTACCGGATATAATAAGCCCATCAGCTCTTAAAAGCTATACATGCAAGCTGGTAATCAATATATTACCGAGGTAGACCCATGCAGACTGCAGACATACCCGTTGTTGAAATCCAGATGCCCTCAGATGCCTCGGAATGTTATAAGCTTCGTAAAGTTGTATGCCGCCTCGCCTCCGCCACCCTTCATGATCCCGCCGCAGTTGCAGATGTTGAACTTGCTGTTGGAGAAGCGTTCGGCAACGCCGTAAGGCACGGCGCAAAGGGCGGCAAGGTTTCTGTGCGGGTTGAACCGCACAGGCACCGCGAACTTGCCGTAGAGATGGCGTACAGCAGCAGCCCGTTTGATACCACAGTAACGTATCCCCAGAATATCCTTGAAGGCAAGGGCGGGTTTGGGCGCTACATTATGCGCCAGATATTAGACGGTATGGATTATTCTTTTGACGACAACGGCGGTACCACGCTGCGCATGACAAAGCGGTACCGGCGGATGAGAAAGCGTTAGTTATTAACCGGCCCAGGTTTTTTATAGGGCTGCAAATAGAACATATGTTTGCCGGAGGGTGGAAGATGAGGAAAACTGCAAGGCTGCGCAGTCCCATAAAATGGTTTGGGGGAAAGGGGAGCATGACGGCAAAACTGCTGCCCCTCATCCCCCGGCACAGCATGTATGTAGAAGTCTTTGGCGGTGGCGCAAGCCTGCTCTTTGCAAAGCCCCCGGCGTTAAAAGAGGTATATAACGATCTGGATGACGGCGCGGTGGGTTTCTTTAGGGTGCTTAAGGATGAGTCCAAGTTTGAGCGCCTCTTCACCCTTGCCCGGCTCACCCCTTACAGCCGGGAGGAGTACGATCTGTGCCGCCGCACATGGGAGGCGTGCACAGACGATGTGGAGCGGGCCTACAGGTGGTTTGTGGTGGCCCGGATGAGCTTTAGCGGGCGTTTTGGATGCGGCTGGAGCAGCGTTATATCATCCAGCGCGCGGGGGATGGCCAGCACATCAAGCTCCTGGCTTGGGGCGCTCCGCACGCTCCCTCTTGCGCACAAGCGCCTGCAGAATGTAGCAATTGAGCAGCAGGATTTCAGGCAGATTCTGGCGGCGTATGATTCCCCTCAAACGTTCTTTTACCTTGATCCGCCCTACGTGCCGGATACTAGAAGGGCGGGAGAATACCGGCACGAACTCTGCGGAGAAGACCACGCGGAGCTTGTGCAAATGCTCCTCTCTGCAAAGGGGCGGTGCATGCTCTCCGGGTATGCCCACCCGGTTTACAGGCCGCTTGAACTATCCGGCTGGAGAAGGATAGACTTCCCGGTGGCGTGCCAGGCCGTGGGGCGAACAAGGGCCGCCGGTCTTATGGGTGAAGGCCGGGTAAAATCTTTGCAGCCAAGGGTAGAAACTCTATGGATAAGCCCCGTTCAATAGAGTTTACGCGGCTGCCAAATAAGATACGGAGGGTTTAACGGCATGTGGCATGTATCTCTTCCCGTATGGGAGTTTGCGATAAGAGGGATAGTTGTATATGCTGCTGTGCTTCTGCTGCTTCGTCTTGGTGGAAAGCGGCAGATAGGCCAGATGGGCGCGGGCGAGTTTGTGGCTATCCTGTTAATAAGCAATGCCGTGCAAAATGCCATGAACGGCGGGGACAACTCCATAACCGGAGGCCTGGTGCTTGCAACGGTTATAATATTGTTCAGCGTCTCCTTTGCGTATATGGCATACAGATCCAAGCGCTTTGAGAATTTTATTCAGGGCACGCCTACCCTTCTTATCCACAACGGACGTTTAATCCAAAAGAATATGGAAAAAGAGCTGATGAATCAGAGGGATATTAAAATCATACTTCGGCGGCAGGGCATACATGAGTTCCAGGATGTTGCGGAAGCAGTGCTTGAAAGCGACGGCTCTGTAAGCGTGACAAGGAAATCAGACCTGATACACGAACATCCGGCGGATAACGCATCCCCTGGGTGAATTGAGCGGCCGGGAGAGGGCGCCCGCCCCCTCCCGGAGAAGGTTCTACGGCCAGTTTTCCGTGTTATGCATGTTTACCGGACTGATCGTCTGATCCCACTTTATCCATTTTGCATGACCGTCGCAAAAACCGTAGACGGCGCCTCCGTTATGCCTGTCCGCGGCAATTGCTCCCTCCCAACCGTCCGGGGCTTCGCCATCTACAGTAAAGGCATGATAATCTTCGTCATCATGGTTTTTCGCCCGCTCTGCAATGCAAATCTGGTCTGCAGGATTAAGTATCTTTGCCATGCTGGTACCGTGGCAGCAGTAGGCATTTATAATGTAATCAGTGGCAATGTTATGCGCCGTAGCAGAGTTATCCTGGTTCATAAAAGATGGACACTTAAACACGTTATCGCTCTTTATGTAAGGCTGCAGCAGTTTGTACCAATGGCAGAATCCGGCGGATTCATCTGTGATAAGGTATGAATCGTCATAATCCTGCGCGTACATTAGAATCGCCTGGCTTATCTGCTTTACGTTAGATGTGCAGGCCGCCTGCCTTCCCTTCTCCCTTGCCTGCGCAAATACTGGGAATAGAATGGCGGCAAGGATAGCAATTATAGCTATAACAACAAGAAGCTCAATAAGAGTAAATCCCTTTTTCATCTGTATCTCCTTTTTAATATTTGCCCAAAACGGGCATGGCAACGGCCCGGAATGCGCCGGGCGCACCTGTGCGGTTGCCTTATATAGCAGTCTTAGGAGATACTTGGCGGAGGGGCTCTTGGTTGCGTGCATGGAAAGACAATTATGCCCGGCAGGTGATCTGCGTCAACATATATGCCGGATACCCGGACGGGCGGGGTGAAAGCAGGGCCTGCAGCTTCCGGGCGCCGGCAAAAGTTCAGCCCCCACTGGCAGGATATACAAGTATCCTTTTGGTGCTTATGGGAGATGGATTTTGCGCTCTGCAAACATAATGTGGAATCGCCGGAGGAATGAACGGCGGCTGCATGATTGCAGCCGGCCTCCCACACGCCGGTGTGATGGTGCATAAACGGCAGCACGCACACCATGAATGCAAATGCACAGAGCATTATCCATGCCAGCGGCGTACTGGAATATTTAATTTTCAGGCCTGTCCATCTCATGGCATATACGCAAATTTATATTTAATGCACCAGTTATAGTATACCAGCTTTTACGGTATGCAAGTTCCCGCCGGCAGAATATTTTTGCCGGGTAAAGATGCTGCCGCATGCTAAACTATTTTTCAAATTGCCGGGGTTGTAGCCACAAACAGGAATATCGTGATATAATAGCGCGAAAGTGATTTATAACCTTAAGGAGTAATAGCCATGGCGCAGGCAGTGGCCG
>CALNCU010000230.1 GCA_937875395.1 uncultured Armatimonadota bacterium
TCGTACTATACTGATGAGAACACGGCCAGTCTTTGCGGAAAGGTGAACATAGACGGCAAGCTGCCATCCAACGTTCAGATGCGCGTGATACTGCAATCACATGGAAAGACAGTGCGGGAGAGTTCCGCCCCTGTATCCGGCGCAAGATTCAGCGTTCCGGTACCGCTTAAGTCGCTCCCCGCCGGTGAATACACCGCAACCGTATCCATTATGGTGAAGAACGATACCATATATGCAGAAACCCTTAGCCTTTCAAAATATCCCCCGGCTGATTATACAGTGAAGATGGATGCAAAGAACCTATGCGTGTTGGTTGACGGCAAGCCCTTCTTCCCAATGGGTATGCTAAGCATCCCGGATATACTGATCCCGGAATATGCGGAGGCCGGGTTCAACATAGGCCAGTATAATTCGCCGGATATTGCATACTACAACGGGTTTAAGACAGTAGCCGCTACTTACTATGCCGCTTCAAGAGAGAATTACAAGACCATGGAGCCGGATGCACTGGCAAAAAAGATCAGGCGCTATCTTTTAGACAGTTGTCCTAGATACTTCGGCGGTACAGTAGACAGGATAAATACAGAAGTATCACCTAGAGCAAAACAGTATTGGAACCATCCTGCGTTTACAGGGTATTTTTGGGATGAGCCCCAGGTAGATGAGGCTAAGGGCGCAGAGGTTCTGTGCAACGTAACGCGAGACCTTGATCCATACCATCCCATAATGCCGGTATTCTATCGTGATACAGACCCAACCATACCGTCCAGTATATACGATATATACGGTGCAGATATCTACTGGTTCGATGTTCCGTCCTCCAAGAAGTATAAATCCTGCGGCAGGCTAATTCTTCACGCCGCTACGGCAGAGAAGTTGCACAAACCTTTCTGGCTTATGCCGAGTGCTGCAGGCTATGTGGCATCCACCGCTTTAACACCTGCCGAACAACGAATACAGACATACCTTGGCCTAATCTACGGCGCAAGGGGAATATTCTACTGGTCATACCTGCAAATGTACCCGGCAATGGCAGTTGAATTAAAGAAGCTGGGCAGGGAAGTAAGGGAACTCTCCCCGGCACTCCTAACCCAGAGCCCGGATCAGACAGTGACCGGCGTAGAAGAGACAGATGTGCACGCCCTTGCCAAGATACATGGCGGAGACTGCTACCTCTTAACTGCAAACAACAGCGCAGATGAAGAGAAAACCATGCGCATTAAGACCTCTGCGCCTGCAGGAGTAAAGAGCGCAAAAGTGCTCTTTGAGAACCGTACTGTTCCGGTAAAAGATGGCGCCATAGATGATAAATTTGCGCCATATGCCACGCACGTATATGTTCTGCCCAAGGCAGACGCAAGAAAGCCCATTCAGATTGCCATAGAGAAGCTTGCATCCGCAACCGTGCCCATGCCCAAAATAAGACGCTGGCCGGATTTTAAGGATACGCTGGATGAGGAGATAGGCAACCCCGGCTTTGAAGATGCAGAGGATGGGCAGCCCAGAATATGGATAGCCTCCTGTGGCTGGGAGACACCGGAATACTGCTCTCTCTCTACCAAAGAGTTCCATAGCGGTACCAAAAGTCTGC
>CALNCU010000231.1 GCA_937875395.1 uncultured Armatimonadota bacterium
CAGCGGACTATAGCGCTTGCGGACGGCAGCATCACCAGCCCGTTCCTAGCCACCTTTGGCCGGCCCGGCAGAGATACCGGATTGTTTGCAGAACGCAGCAACCATCCCACAGATACCCAGCGGTTGTACATGTTGAATTCAAGCGATATTCAGCGGAGGATAGAACGCAGCCCTCTGCTTCAGGCGGCGATTGTCTCTGCCAGGGGGAACCGACGGGCCATGGTGCAGGAAGTCTACATAGCCATACTCTCACGCCTTCCATCGCCGGACGAATCCGCCGTTGCAGAAAAGTACTTCCAAACCGGCGGGCTTCAACCAAGGCAGGCCGCAAACGATCTGGCGTGGGCTCTAATTAACAGCAAGGAGTTTCTCTACCGGCACTAATATGCCGGGAGGCAGGGGAAGAGATATGAACATACAATCTGTAATCCGCCATATATGCCTTGCGGCGGCGGTTATGCTTGCCACCAGCGGCATTGCGGCACCTGCACAACAGTCCAAAGCAAAATCAGTCATCCAAATCTGGATGTGGGGCGGCCCCTCACAGCTTGATACCTTTGACCCCAAGCCGGATGCAGGTTACGATTACTGCGGCCCGCTTGGAAAGCCCATCCCCACCAATGTAGAGGGCATACAGATTGGCGAACTGCTGCCGCTCCTCTCTCAACAGGCAGATAAGTACTCCATCATCCGCAGCATGACGCACGGCAGCAACGGCCACGAAACGGCGGCCTACATGATGCAGACCGGCCACGAACCATCCGTGGGGATAGTCTACCCCTCCGTAGGCGCCATAGTCTCGCTCTTCAAGGGGTACGGCCGCGGCTACACGGGGCTGATTCCCCCTTACATAGTGCTCACCCAAACTCAGGGGCGGTTCTCTGAAGAAGGGTTCCTGGGGCCGCGCTACAAGCCGTTTGCCACGGGAGGAGACCCCAATCAAAAGCAGTTTGCGGTGGAAGGCGTGGTAGCGGCAGGCATATCAGACCAGCGCCAGCACAACCGGAGAGATCTGCTGCACTCGCTGGATTCCTTGGGCCGCGCCGTACCGGAGAACCCGGATTTCTCTGCGCTGGATCAGTGTGAAAATAAGGCTTACGATCTTATTTTGGGGGATGCCCGGAAGGTCTTTGACCTCTCAGAAGAACCGGATGCCGTGCGGGATAGATACGGGCGCAACCGCTTTGGCCAATCCTGCCTTGCAGCGCGCAGGCTGGTGGAACGCGGCGTGCCGTACGTCACCATCAACTACGGCGGATGGGATACCCACAAGCAGCACTTTGAGGCCATGAGAAGGATGCTGCCGGAGATGGATAAGGGCATGTCCGCGCTCCTGCAAGACCTATCTGAACGAGGCCTGCTGAATACTACCATAGTCTGGTGGAGCGGCGAGTTTGGGAGAACCCCAAAAGTAGATTGGTCGGCGCCATGGAACGGGGGCCGGGGGCACTTTGGCGCCTGTTTCTCTGCGCTGGTTGCGGGCGGCGGATTTAAGGGCGGCCGCGTAGTGGGGGCATCGGACGAAAAGGGCGGGTACGTGCAGGAACGCCCCGTATACCCGCAGGACCTGCTTGGAAGCATACTGGAGCTGCTGGGGATAGACCCGGACGGCCCGCTCCCCAATGATAAAGGGTTAAATATTAAAGTTATGCCTTCTTCAGAGGCCGGGACGGGACGCGGCAGGCTGAAAGAGATAATGTAGGTCTGGAGCATGCGCATGAAACTACTCACACGCATCTGGTTGGCGGCAGGGATTACGGCTTATGCGGCTGCAATATGCGGAGCGGCCGAACAAGGCCCCTACATAGGCTATGTCTACCCGGCAGGCGGCAGGCAGGGCACCGTATTCAAGGTTAAGGCAAGGGGACAGCGCCTAAGAAACATCAGCGATATTTACTTCTCCGGCAAAGGGGTAAGCGCCTCCGTTACCGGCTACGTGGGGGCGGGCGGCCTGCTAAATGCCGTGCAGCAGGAAGAACTTAGACGCCGGATAAACAAGCTTCTGGCAAAGCGCTCCCCCGGGCAAAACAAACCCGTGCCGGATGCCGAAAAGCCCCCGGAAGCAGCCCTGCCGGATCTACCGGAACTGCGAAACCTAGAGCAGATGACCCCGGCGCAGCTTAGAAAGGTGTATGACAAGTTCCTCAACTTTGGAAAGCGCCCCAAACCGCCCATTGCAGAGGAAGTAACCCTTGAGGTCACCATAGACCCAAACGCCGCACTCGGTGACAGGGAAGTCCGCTTTAGAACCCCAGCAGGCCTCACCAACCCCGTGGTCTTTCAGGTGGGGCAGATTGCAGAGGTGTGCGAGCCGGACAAGGATGAAGAGCCCCCGGCTGCTCCATCTGTATTACAGGCGCCGGTAGTGCTCAACGGACAGATAATGCCCGGCGGGGTAGACCGTTTTACCCTAAATCTAAAAAAGAACGAAAGACTCTTTATAGCGGCGCAGGCACGCAAGCTTATCCCGTACCTGGCCGATGCCGTGCCCGGATGGTTCCAGGCCGTGATGGCCGTCTATGATTCAAACGGAAAGGAGCTGGCCTTTGCAGACGATTGCGGTTTTGATCCCGACCCGGCAATCATCTTCCAGCCGCCGCAGGATGGGGAATACACCATTGCAATCCGGGATGCCATATACCGCGGGAGAGAGGATTTTGTCTACCGCATAGCCGTAGCCGGAGAGGAGCTGATAAGGCCGCTCTTCCCATCAGGCACCCGGGGGGGCGTGCGTATATGCGCCCCATCCGCCGAATGGCAGCCGCGCCTGCGGTATTGGGACAATCTGCCGGAATATAATGAAACGGAACCCAACAATACAGGAAAGACCGCCCAGCATATTGCTCTGCCGCACATTGCAAACGGCTGCATATCAAGCCCTGAAGACAAAGATGTATTCCGGTTCTCCGGCCGCGCCGGGGACGTGGTGGCGGCAGAGGTTTACGCCCGCAGAGCAGGCTCCCCGCTTGATTCGCTCCTGCGCCTGATAGATACAAAGGGGCGGGTTATAGCCTGGAATGATGACCACAAAGACCTGGAATCCGGGCTTCTAACCCACCATGCAGATTCCCGGCTCTCCGCCCGGCTCCCGGCAGACGGCGATTACTTTATTCAAATATCCGATGCAACGCGGCACGGTGGAGAGGAGTTTTTCTACTCTCTGCGGATAGGGGCTCCAAAGCCAGATTTTGCGCTGTGCCTGGCGCCGGCAAGCCTTAATGTGACTGCCGGAGGCATAACCGTTGCAACGGTATACGCAGTACGCAAAGACGGATGGGATGGCGATATAGAGCTGACTCTTAAAGATGCGCCGGAAGGGGTTGTACTTGGCGGCGCATGCATCCCCAAGGGCCGGCAGCAGGTAAGCATCACCCT
>CALNCU010000232.1 GCA_937875395.1 uncultured Armatimonadota bacterium
TCTGAGCTTTGATGTCATGCTCTCCTCCTTGGGTTGTGTTTGTGCTGTAAATTTACTTCTCTCATAAATAAGCAAATGTGATGTAATCATACTGTATAAGCGGTTTGTTGTTCGTTATTCATGAGCCGCCCAAGGCGGCCAATACGTGTCAAGCAAGCTGCAGTTGATCTATTCTTCTATCTTCTGCCTGCTGTCGACGCACATATGCTTTTATCATCTCTTCATCTCTACCTATTGTGGAAGCAAAGTATCCTCGTGCCTAAAACTGCTCACCAACAAAGTTTCTCTTCTTACCTGCGTAGGCTCTAGCTACATAGATTACACTCTTGCCCTTGATGTATCCTATCACTTATGCAACGCTATGCTTGGGTGGAATACTGATTACCATATGTACATGATCTTTCTGTATATTTCCTGTTTCTATTTGGCATTCTTGATGCCGCGCCAACTCTGCCAGCACTCTTCCCAGTTCTTTACCGATTTGTCCAAACAGTGTCTTTCGTCGATACTTGGGAACTATCACCACATGATATTTGCATTCCCAGCATGTATGAGCTAAACTCATCTTGTCGTCCATCTACTTCCCCTTTCAAGAACTTTGAGCGGTTCATGATTGGAGTATGATGGACAACTCCCGCATATGTCAAACTTTATGGGTCCCCCGGCTTAGCCGGGGGGTTACCTTCGATTAATTATTTGCCTATGCCATTACTGCCACGGGTATCAACCATTATATTTAAGCGATTCATACTACCAGCTAGATAACTTGCCAACTCATTGTTCTCATCTATACCTGAACCATCATCCGCAAAAGCATTGATAGAGATGGCGCCTAATCCATGTTTTCCTAACGGCAAATTACCTGCAGGAATTCGTCCTTTCCATGTACGATACTGCTTAAAACTTCCACTATCTGCATTTATCCACCAACCTTTATTGTTTATTCCATCACCAGTTGGCCAGCTCAGGAAAGTGTAATCAACTCCATCTAATTGCAATTTTATTGCAGGCATCTGAGAGACGTCCATATTGGTGTCAAAAGTAACTCTGAGTATTAAGTCTAAGTTATTAGCCATTTGTTGGTATTGTGCTAAGCACCATCTGTCTTTCCATTTCCATTTGATTCGATTACTACCACTATATATAGCAAAATCTCTAACCAAAGGAGCATCCCAAAGACAAATCACCCGTACATCACCGCTAATCTTCCAATTTGCCCATCTTTCATTTGCACTCTTGTTTAGCTGCCAACTACTATGAGCGGTATAACATAGATCATGCGGGTTAGACTGCTTATCGACATCTGTAATAAGCATGACATGATGATAATTTGAATCATACCAGATACAAAGCACATCGCCAATAGTAACATCATTCCACATAGGCCCGTTGTCTTGAAGACTCGGTGAGGTATAAGGAGTTTTGGAATAGCCACTATTATGATAAGGGTGCATAATACTGAGCGGTAACTGTGCAGCAGCAGGTAATGTCCTTGAATACTGAGGTAAATCAGATTTGATTGCCCTTGTATCGTATCCTGTACCTAGTTCTGGTAAACAATGCAACGGCCAAATAGGATTTCTAATATTATCATCTTTAGCAGTTGAACTTCTGAACTTTATGCCTCCAGCAATAAGGCACTGTGAAATAAAATTGGCACAGTCATAACCATCGCTTCCTACGTACTTGTAATAAACTGCTGCATTTGCAACCCCATCCATGGCCCCGGTATCTTCGCTCCATGTTTTAGCGTAGGTGACTGCCGACTCCCTATCATAAGCATAGCAGGTTGAGCATAATGCAAAAATACAAAAAAGGTAAATAGTCCATATAGGCTTAAGGTTATCTACTAACTGGTACATAATGTAAAACCTCCCATATCAATGCTCTGGCGTAATCAATATCTTGCTTAACAAGAGGACAGAAATCCGAGCGTACCCAACCTTTAGGCATATTGCCCTTATCCTCTTCATCCATTTCAGTCTGAGGCAATACACTCAAATCATAGATTTGCTTGAATACATGTTCATTTTTTAATGTATAAAACATCAAACCCATGGCTGCAGCTTTAGCTCTTGCAAGGGAATAATCCTCTTTGGGTGGGCAGATATTCTTATTTCCCGTACTCCTATATTTTTGTGATAGTATGTCGGCGCAAGTTGCTTCTGCCAATCCATGCTTTCCTATAGCAGTAGCATATTGTGCGCATACAACCCTGATTTCAGGAGAAGAATTTCTTCCTATCAACTTTAGCATGAGATTACGGTTAGAATTTGATCGCTTTTCTTTTACTTCACCGGTTGCCTTGTCCACATCGAAAAATAAGTTATCTAAAGCCAAAACATCATTATTGTCAACAGCTAGCTGTACTAGTGTACTCTGGTAGATATCCCTAGACATGCCTGATCTATACAAAACCAACATTGCCCAACGTCCACCAGGAGAAACGTGGCTACTTTGTTCTGCGACATCTTTGACGACCTGTATCCAGGCAGGACATAGAATGTACGCTCTGCTGTAGAGTGAAGATACAATCTGTAACACATCTGCCCTGTTCTCTTTTAATAAAGTACCAAATATCCTAGCAGACGATGCTGATGTTGGAATAAACGATTGTAATAGCAAGTTATCACCCTGAAAATCCAGCTTACCATCCGGACTATTCTGAGCCATTTCCCTCAACTTTGCTAATAACAAAGCCTCGCTTTTTTCTGGTTCCATGCTAGACTGCCTTAATTGAACCAAGTCATCGTTAAATTTCTCAATTCTGGCTTCCTTGCGCTTCTGCTCAATATCACTTATATATGCTAAATACTTGGCTAATAGTTGCGAATATTGTGATGGTTGATCTGCTTTTCTCACAGACTTAGCTTGATTAGAAGTGACTTTTGTCCGCATAGGCAGGATTCGCGCTGCGTAGGTTGGACATATATAAGCCGAAACACTGGATATTATCACAGCAATTAATAAAGACTTCCCATTTAGAAATCTCATTGTCGCACCTCATCAATAATAGTTAAACTGCCATCACCATCTATTTTCAATTGATAGATAATAGTAGCCTCCCGCTGTTGTGTATCAGTATTAGCATCAAATAAGTTACCGGCATTATCCAAAACCCCAGTATCAGAAATAAGGAGTTTGATATAGAAGTACTGGTCGGTTTCAGACATAGAGTAGAATACACCACCCAGCCAGGTGATAGCTGATCCTCTTTCATCATACCATGCCTTATCCTGAATCAACTGTCCCCATATGTTTTCCCAATCAGCATATGAAATGCCTTCTGTAGCTGTGCCAGCAGCTATTGAAAGTGCGTTTCCTATACTTGCATTCTCATCCCAATACCATTCTGTAACAGCAACTCTTGAAGCCGTCACTGTAGACAGGTCTATTCCCGCACAGTATGCCGGACGTATTCCTTCCCCATCAAAGCATAATGAATCCCACGCATCCCAGTAATCCGGATCGCTTTCCGCATCGGCCTCATCAATTTGGCTCTTTTCTTTATCTGTAAGATCATCCCAGAATAACCCTAATAGACTCCATGCTTTGACTTCAAAGGGCTTCTGATCATATATGCACTCAGTCGAACTATTTCCTATGCTTATTCTTGCAATATATCTGCCCGGATCAAAATCCGGCGTATATGCAATCTCTTCTCCTGAATACACTACGGATTGCTCTGTTCCACCCTCGCCGCTCAGATTTATTGATGTGTATATGGCTGAGCCTGTTACATTCCCTCCGGCATCCCTTCTGAATATCTCCAGCTTTGTGTATGGGGCTGTATATGCGTCCGGATAGATATGGTATTTTACGGTATTGGTATGTCCCGGCACAAAGTATGCCGGACAGTAGGTTACTTGAACATCGTAGGGAGAGAATACCGCGCCGCGCTCATATGCCCATCTGTTTTGGTGATCTCGGTATTCCGGGCCATCGTTGTCTGCTGCAAAGAGCACGGCTATACATTTGCCTGCGGTACTGTTAGCGGGCATTTGGTATGTGGTGCTGTGCGACCCAAGGCTTACGTCTATGCCGCTTATTGTTTGCTTTACGCTTCCATCTGGGCC
>CALNCU010000233.1 GCA_937875395.1 uncultured Armatimonadota bacterium
TAGTACATGGTAGTAGCAGGAATCCTCCAGAAACCGAACCCGCTCACAGTTCTTGATACACGCGGGTTGTAGTTGTACGAATTACCGTAGCGCATGAATTCTTTGCCTCTGTTCAGGACGTCCTGTACCTGCTCTTTTGACATCTGGATGTTGGCACACCAATAGTCAATATAATCTGCGCATTCCACGCCGGAAGCATAGTTGTTGGCGGTACAGTATATCTTTGCGCCCGGCGTCCTTCTTATAAGCGGAACAAGGTGCTTGAGTTCATTCATACGAGCTACACCATTGCCTATTTCATCCACAGGATAAAAGAGCACTTCCGGCCAGCCATTCTTCTTGCCATGCTTGTAAATCTCACCGATTGCATAGGCGTACATATCATCAAATGACATATTTACAGCACTGGATTTGCGTAGATAGTTAATACGGCGCTCCAGCTCACTGGTTCTGAACGGCATATACTTAGTTAAGCCGGCAGCTTTTACATCTTTTACGAGTGCGTCCAGTTGCGTAAAATCCAGCGCCAGGTTGCCATCCTTTACTTTTAAATCCGGAATAACCTTTCCTAAAACCACCGACCGAATTCCATGCTCTGCCATATCCAGAAGCTCTTTCTTTCTGGTTTCAGGATACATGCCGGTTCCCTGATCCCAGTACATGCCTTGCACTCTGTCGGATTTTTGCAAGTTTATGGGATACACATTCAGGCTGAGTTTTAACGTCTGTGCCGATTTGCCGGAGGGTTTGAGTGTGACCGTACCCTTATATAAGCCCGGATTTGCAGTCTTTGGCACATGCACCGTGAGCCATATCTGCTTGGTTTCATCTACGGCAACCTTGTCTTTATACGGCCAAAGGATTTTGGGGGTCTTTGCCATGTACGATGCTCCCCATGAGCTGTCACCACGGTAGTAGACGGCATCTCCGGCAACCATCTTTTCGTTCTTGATTCTCTCCGGCAGATAGCCGGTTACCCGTATGCTTATATTGCCTTTTGCTATTTTGTTTTTTGATTTGCTTACAAGGTCGCTCACGGCAATCTCTGCCTCAACGCCTTTGCCCAGCGGATAGATTCCGAATGTTGCTGGCTCGTATTCGCCCGGGGAACACCATAGGGAGAGTTCGTTTCTCTCCGCCTCCGATTTTAAGGGCACCGTATTAGAGTAGATTGCCTTCATCCAGTCTCGGACGAAGAGGATGTATCCCCTGTCCGTATCCTGCTTTGAAAGAGGGAAGAGTTTGGTGATCTCTTCATATTTTACTTCTTTGAATGCTTTTGCAAAGGCCGCATCCCTGGCAACGGATATCTCTTTCTCAAACTCTGCTATTGTTTTTTTTGCCGCAGTTCTCTCTTTATCATTATTGCAGGGGAAAACGAGCACTCCGCTTGCATTCCAGCTTTTAATGTAGTCGTCATCACTGCTGCTCCCGAATCTAAGGTTCAGCTGGCCGTCTTTGACTTCGGTTGTAAATTGCATCCTGGAGCACAGGTCTGTTCCGTACCGAGAACCCTTTATTACAGGCTTACCCTCTGCAGCTACAGTTATAAATATCTCCCCGGGCTTGCCGTATACAAGGTCACCGGAGCAAAGGTATACCAGGTACGCTCCGTTCCTTATGTCAAGGGCAAACTCCTGATCTAACTGGCTGTGATATGCTTGTTGTGCGCTACATAGACCCCTGAAGAAATCGTCGCATGCTTTAACTTCCTTGCCCCGGTCTCTGGAAAAAAGGCCCGGCACTGTGTTGGAACCTGCGCCGTAGTTGCTCTCTATGAGAGGCCGCCCCCCCTTAAAGGGAATCCAGCCATAGCCTCTTGCTTTTGTATAGACAGTTTTTTCGCTGACAGGCGTAAAGTCCTTCCATGTTGGCGAATTTTCCGGCCCGAAGTCGAATGCAAGGTAGTCTCTTGGGGGAGATTGAGGAGCCGCTGCTCTTTTTAGGGGCTCGGATGTCTCCCTGCCCCAGATTTCGACTTCTGTGATAGTCATATATGGACAGCCTGGAGATGAGCTGAAATCCAGCTTTATCTTGTCGCTTGACTTATCTATAACAAATTCATTCCATCCGTTTACAGGAGATGTAATCTCTTTCAAAGGCTGCGACCCTGCTTCAAGCATCTCATCCCACGTGTAAACACCCATCCTTGATATGCCATGAGAATTCCGAACGATCAAGATCTTAACCCTTACTTTGGATATATGGTAGGGTTTCTTTAAGTCGAAAAACAGAGATGCAAAGGGTTGTTTAGACCAGTAGACATAAGGAAAAGGTCTTCTTTTATAGTTACTGGATGCATCACCGTTGCAGAGAATGCCCGCAGTAAAGGGCGTGGGCACTGTGACGGTACCTTTTTCATTATGTTTTTCATCAAATCCGGGAGCAAACGCAGGCACGGCATAGTACGTTCCACCCGTTTTAAGTATAGGCGCTTTCTTATACTCCGAGTAAGTGGGATTGTTTACCCCGTTCTCCGTCAGCAGGAAGTCCTTCTTGTCATCCGCAAATACCAATGCAGTCATGCAAAGCAGCAGAGTGCAGCAAAGCAGAGATACTGTCTTCTTCATATCTTGTTTCAACTCCTATCTCTATGTTGTTTGTAACAGGGAATTTCAGGGAGAATTATAACTTTGACCAGGTGGCGCCGTTGCATATGTAGGCGCCCGAGCCCTTCAACTGCGTAGTGAGGAACCTTGCCTCTGTACATCCTTCCACATGGCCGTCTGCAAACAAAGCCGTTGCTACCCCGCCATGCCGTTTAGTATCTATGGCGGCATACGGCGGGTTGCTACCGCTAATTGTACCTGCGCTGAACATCCATACCGGGAATTGGGGATTATTAACAAAATTTGAAGCCTCTGCCATCAGAACATAGTTTGCAGGCGCATCCACTTTGTCAAGATTCATGATGACAGTCCAAGCATTTTGTACGGCGCTTACTATTGTCTCAGACTCATCCACCTTCTCGGTCAGGCGGCAGTGCATTGCGTAAGTAACTTTATCATATGATCTTTTTGACGCGCCGGGGGGGGTATAGGAGGAATCTATATTCGCGATCTTCTCATTGCCTGGAGGGATAGACGGACAGAAGCTTATCTGGTTGCTTGAAAGATATTTGGTACCAAACAGAACTGACGACCATCCTTTGCCGACGATTACTTTTGTTATAAACCCATCATAATCCTGGGCATACATGTTTAAAGCCATTCCCACCTGCTTAAGGTTGCTGGCGCACGTGGACATCTTGGCCCTCTCCCTGGCCTTTGCAAATACGGGAAAGAGTATTGCTGCAAGAATGGCTATAATAGCTATAACTACTAGCAGCTCTATCAGAGTGAATCCGCGTTGCTGTCGTTTTTGGCAAGGTAGCATAATAAGTACCTCCGTTGAAAGTAAAGTCAACTTCACCGATATTATACAACATCTGCCTTATGCGGTCTTAGGAAATCTTGCCTTTTATTAGGAAATCTTGCGGTAGAGCGAGGGGGAAACTCCTGTAAGAAGTTTAAAGTTACGGTTGAATGTAGATAAATCATCAAACCCAACGGCATTTGCCACCGCCAGAATTTTGAGATCGGTTTGCTCCAATATGCATTTTGCTTCTATAATTCTTCTGTGAATTAGATAGTTTTGGAAACCCAGCCCAACATACTGTTTGAACATTCGGGAGAGTGAATATGGCGACCGGCCAAAGTGGTTGGCCAGTTCGGATAGGGTGACTTTTTCTGAGAATGTTTTTTCCAGATAACCTAAAACCTCCTGCATCAGCGGGTTCACCTCTATCTGTTTTTCTGCACCATTTATCTGCACTCTGTCCAGCAGGATAAGGAGTCTTTCGATAATGCTGGTGATGGCGTTTTGCCAATGCGGTTCCTTGAGACGGCATTCTTCAGCTATCTCCCGAATAGCCAGTTCAACCATTCCGGCCTGCTTCTCAGAGAGTTTTAGGTGGTGGATGGATTTTAGCTGAGTTAGAATTCCTGCCGATGTAGACCTTCCTGCAAATAGTTTAGGAGAGAAGATGAGCGTCATCTTTTTATTGTGAGGGTTAGGCATGGGAATGCAATTGTGAACTTCATTCTTATGAATGATTACAAGGGATTTGCTCCGGCACTGGTAGCTTGAGCCATCTATAAAGTAACGCCAGCTCCCCTGGCAGATAAGATGGAACTCCATGGCAAAATGATAGTGCGGCTTCCATAAAAATTCACCAGTGTTTGTGTAGGCAATAACATCAGTAATACTTTGCTCAAATAGTAACTTTTCTTGGTTACGCTTTGTTGCTGCCACTGGCCGACGCCCCTTGTTTGCATAAGGTATTATTAACCTAATACATATTATATCATAGATCAGGTTATATTACTCCGCACAAACGGCTGAAGGCGGCCCACGGAGTCGCGGGCTATATTTGCTTCTACGTTTATGCCTTCCGTGGTGTACTCTACGCTTATCACCCTGCCGCTCTCATAGCAGAGGTTCACCAGATCGCTCCTATCGTAAGGGATGGTGAGAGACATGTGTACGGTGAGAGTTTGGAGGGTCTTTGAGATAAGGGCCATAAACTGCGGGATGCCGTCTTTTGTGTGGGCAGAGATGTAGACGCTGTTTGGGGTATCTGCCACAAGCCGCCTAAGCGTATACTGGTCTGCCACAAGATCGCTCTTATTAAAGGCGGTGATTGTGGGTTTGTCTTCCACACCAAGTTCTGCAAGCACGCCGCGGACGGCCTCTATCTGCGCCGCCATATCCGGGTGCGTGGCGTCTACCACATGGATGAGTAAATCCGCCTCTGTCACTTCTTCAAGGGTG
>CALNCU010000234.1 GCA_937875395.1 uncultured Armatimonadota bacterium
AAGCGCAAACGGACTGTCCTTGGCAGTATCTTTAATTTCAACATAATCGCTCTCGCCGTTAAACTTAAGCGCGGAGCCAACCTTGCCGGGAACCCATTTTGCGCCGTAAATCTCTCCAGCATATCCGCTCACGGCAGACGTCTTTGCAACAGTACCCTGGTTTTCATCAAACGACCAGTAACCTACCAGTTCAGCAGACCACGCTGCTCCTGCCAGTAACATAACACCTACCGTTAGAACAAGAACCTTCACACCTTTCATCCCTACCCCCTGAGATATTCTACTGCGAATTTATATTCACCACAGTCCCGTCTTCTCTTGCAACTTCTATTATTGAATTGGCAGGCTTTTCTGCCAGCACAGCATCCTTTATTTTTGTTGCATCACAAGCTGCCACATGCCCATCAGCAAAAGCAAGGTTGGCCAATCCGTTATGCCTTAAATGTATTCGGCCTTCAAGCCAATCATAAGTAAAGCCGAACGTATAGATCTGTTGCTTACGCCTGCCAGCAACCTGTTGAATAGAATCAGCAAGTAGTATCATCTGTGCCGGTTTATCAATTTTGTGGAGATCAACATAATAATAGCTAGAATCAAACCTATAACCGTACTTACTGAGCGTAAAATACATATGGTTTATGCCATACAAACTATACTTATCTGTATAGCGATAAGGAGGATATGAAGGGCAGACACATATATCTCTGCTTTTTATATAGCCGGTGTTAAATAAGTATGTTCCCCATCCTCCATCTTCTTTGCCTAGATAGTAAACAACCCCTTCATAATCTTGGGCATACATGGAAATGGCCATTCCGCACTGTTTAAGATTGTTTATGCACTTGGTTTGTTTGGCCTTCTCCCTGGCTTTTGCAAATACCGGGAAGAGTATTGCGGCCAGGATTGCTACTATGGCTATAACAACTAGCAGCTCTATCAGTGTAAATCCTTTATCCTTTACGCTTTTCATTCCTACCCCCTGAGATATTCTACTGCGAATTTATATTCACCACAGTCCCGTCTTCT
>CALNCU010000235.1 GCA_937875395.1 uncultured Armatimonadota bacterium
AATAGATGCAGATACAGGCCGGGTACTCTCCGCCAACGGCAGCTACACCTGGGAGGTAGTACCGGGCAGAACCTACTGGTTCCTTTTTGAATAACCGCACTTTAAATAACTGAATGTAAATAGCAGAAAGAGAGAACTATCTAATGCTGCCCTGCCTTAATGATGCAAACACATACAAGATAGATCTGTTCATGGATGCCGGCTTTAGGCGGCACCGTGCAAGCAAGCACCTGCACAACTTCACCAAAGCGTTCGATCCGCCGGAGGAGCGGCTTGGTTTTCTGGTTGAAAAACAGGCCCGCAGGGGATTTAGCATTGAAGATGCAGAGCCAACGGACGGATATATAAAACTTACCGGCGTATGGCAGATTGATGAAAGCACCGTGCCGTCGTTTCGCATGGGCAGCAGGGGCCGGGTGGAAGGGTTTGACTATCCGCTGAAAGTAAGCTTAAACGGCAGAAAGATATGGTCCGGCGTGCTGCATATGCCAATAGTCTGTGCAGGCTGGCCATCCGTCTACTGGCGCATCCCGCCGGGCTGTCTGCAGAAGGGTTACAATGAACTCAGGCTGGATATAGAGGGCAAAAGCCTTCTGGTCAACCAGTGCACCGTCTTTGTGCGGACGCACCCCGGGACTGTTATGCAGCCC
Organism: uncultured Armatimonadota bacterium; assembly: GCA_937875395.1. GTDB lineage: Bacteria > Armatimonadota > UBA5829 > DTJY01 > DTJY01 > CALNCU01. The sequence goes on from CALNCU010000235.1 coordinate 651, forward strand.
CTGTTCTCTCCGCGGGTATTGCTTGCCGGCAAAGAGTTTACCGTCACTCTTATGTTCCACGAGCCTGCAAGCGGAATAAGCATCAAGCACGACGATGCAATTGAACCCCTCTCCGCACCGTCTGAAGCAGCTGTCGGCGAGCAGGAGTTCCGCTTCAAGGCATCCGGCCCCGCCAAAGCATCCAGGCTGATCTTCACATCCGGCGGCCGGGAGCTTGAGGTAGAACTTCCGCCGGTGCTGGATCTGCCGGAAGGGTTACCCTGCCACGTCGGCACAGATTCAGACGACCACCGGCATGATGATACCGGTATGATGGATGAGATACTCATGTACCTCTTCCGGTCAGAGTTGGGCGATATGGTTATGTTCCGGCCCAAGGTTAACAGAAACTGCACGGGGCAGCCCTCCGCCGAGCTGTGCCGCGCCTGGATTGATATCTGCCGCCGGTTCAATGCAAAGTACCTGCTGTGCGATTGGAGAACATCCTGCGAGTTTCCGTCAGAGGTATACGCAGAAGCGGCAAAAGACCCCAACTGCATAGGCAGCCACGCCCATGAGCCTTACTTTATGATGGTTGATAAAGCCGCTGCAAGCCCGGAGTTAAGGGATGCCAAAGATTTTAAAGATGCGCACCGCGCCTTTATAGCCTCCATGAAAGAGTGGGTTGACAGGTGCCATGCACTTGGAATAAAAGCAGCCGCCGGTGAAGCTTCATGGCTTGCCGTCTACAATGTGGAGGCAGGGTTTGAACAAATCAATGCAGAGGCGGTCACCGGGTTCTCCCCGCATTTTGGAGTGGTCAGAGGTGCGCTCCGCGGGCGTCCCAATGTGACTTTCGGCCATCACATAGCTATAGAATGGTATCTTGGATATCCGTATGATAACTTAAAGACCCACAGGTTCAGGCTCTTTGCTTATCTAACCTGGACGCACGGCGGGCAGTACGTCTACGCAGAGAACTCTCTGTTTTTTTCCAACAGCTATGAGCGTCACGACCCGGAGGACCATTTCCCTGCAGAAAACCGTTCCGTGCTTCGCCGATTTTATGATATGGTGCGCGTGCAGCCGCGTACCGGCGAACAGTGCGCAGAACTTGCCGCAATATACGGAAACCTGGAATCCATATTCTGGTATGATGATGATGTGCTTCCGGAGATGGATTCCACCAGCAGATGGGATCAGCTATTCTGGAACAAATGGGACGGATCGTTCTGCAAACCCGCATGGCGCGCGCTGGACGGGTGGCTGCCGCCCCTGGAGATTGAACCGTACAACAAGAACCGCACAATACTAAAATGGTTTGCATCAAACCCATACGGAAACGTGGATGTAATCTCTATAAACCGCCCGGCGGATATTCTGTCAAAATACAAAGTTCTGGCTTTCTTAGGCTGGAACACAATGACTGATGATATAGTAGAGAAGCTCAAAAAATATGTGCATAACGGCGGCATCCTGTTTATAGGGGGCTGCCACTTTGACCGCCGCACCCTTTCAGAGGGGGAGTATGCAATAGATACATCCGGCGCAGAGAATCTTCTTGGGCTGTCCGTCACCGGGCCGGGCGCATTGGCAGGGGATGTTACATGGCAGGGCGGGAGCTATTCCGCCGGTGAGGGCATAAGGCTCTGTTCGCTAAAACTGCACAATGCTGAAATCCTTGCCAAAGATAAGAGCGGCAATCCGGTGCTTTTGCATAACCGCTACGGGAAGGGCGAAGTATACTTCAACAACTTCTGGGATTACCCCGCCACAAAAGAGGTAGTAGAGCTGACAAAATCCTTCCTCTCCAGAATAGGGGAGCTTGCGCAGGGTGATTTTGGACTGGAAGATGCCGGCGGTATAAACTGCTCCCACTGGCATGACCGGCAGACCGGCACACGCAGGCTCTACCTTGTAAATATCAACTGGCAAAAACCCCGAACATCCCAGGCCTGCTTAATAAGGCTTTGGGGCAGGCCGTTCCCGGTGGCTGTAAGGCCGGATGCGCCGCTTGTAGTTACCGTAAAGGATGGCATAGCGGTAGCGCCGGAGAGCCCTTTTATATATGTAGAAAACATTAGGGTGGAGGGCGGCGTTTGCAAGGTCTCCCTTGTGGGGGTGGGCAGATGCACACTGCGCCTGTTTACAGAGAATCCCAAGCTGCACGTATTGCCCATGGATTCATGCGGCCGGGCGGAGAGCTATGCAAACCCCGTGCTGATTATAGATGTTGAGGGCAGGAAAGAGCTTGAATTCTCTATACATAACGCCCAATAGAGATTATAAAGAGTTTAATTATAGCATGCAGAACTCTGCAAAGCCTTGCTAACATCATATCCGCCAGCCCCCAGTATCTTATGAGCGATGGCTGTTAACCTGTGTTTACATGCATCTGCGAATAGAGCTTGCGGTAGGTGGAAGGGGACATGCCTTCGCCCCTTTTAAAAATGCGCCTGAAGTATGTTGCATCGCTGAAGCCGCATATGCCGGCAATGCGGTCTATGGAGAAGTTGCTCTCCATAAGGAGAGATTTTGCTTTTTTCAGGCGGCGCCTGTGAATGGCCGTGGTTATTGAGATGCCTGTTGCAGTCTTAAAGATACGCTCAAGATAATCCGGATTGCGTACAAGCGCCTTTGCTATGACTGATGTGCTAATCTCATTACTGTAATTGCCTGCTATGTATGTAGTAATCTGCTGAACAAGAGTCATTGCAGACTGCCTTGTAACAGGCGGATGGGATGGGGAGACGCATATTTCGTTCAGCATAAGAAGGAGCAGCAGAGATGCGCTCCTGGGGTCCAGGCACTTCCTCTCCTGATCGTCCAGAAATCTTCTAAAAAACTCTGTCATTTTATCCGGATCGCGCAGCACCTGTATTTGGGGGATGCGCATAATGCTATGCTCGGTTGGTTTATCGGATTTTAAATCGAAGTGTATCCAGTAGAAGGAGAGGTCCGGCGGGTAGATGGCTGTGCCCTTATGTCTGCGGTACGGGTGAAGGATAAGCGTTTCACCTGCGTTCACCGTAAAATCCTTCCTCCCCTCACGCATGCAGAGCGTACCGTTATTCACAAATATGATCTCGTAAGAATCTATAGTTCGCTCGGGATGCCGGCCTATCCCATGAGAGACAAAGTATCCGGCGTTCTGAACGGAAACCGCAGTTGCAAACGGTACGTGCAGGCATGACTCAAAAACCGGATTTTCAGACATAATACGCCCAACCTCCAGCCATGGAAAAGCTGTTCACATAGTTATATTATACATTCTTATACCGGCTTCCTTTATAAGGCTCGGGACATTTTCCCAGAATACTTACTTAGGATATATCCGCTGAACAGCAAAATACCCTAAAAATATATTGACAATCCACACGTTCCATGATATAAAGGTAACATAAAGGTACCTTATGCCATATTTTGCCATCATCGTTGGCTAATCAAGTAAGGATCTGGCAATGCTGGATAAAATAAATCTTGATAAATCCGGGCCCATCCCCCTCTACCAGCAATTGGAACGGGCCATAAGCGTCATGATTGAAAGCGGCGCCCTAAAATCTGGAGACCGCCTGCCGGACGGCGTCCAGATTGCCCAATCGCTTGGGGTAAGCATTAAGACCGTTAAGAATACCTTCCGCGTTTTAAGCGAGAAGGGCCTGGTGATTAGAAAACGGCATGCAGGAACATTTGTGGCCCAGCCGGAGCAGAACTCCATCCCCACAATAGGCTTCTTCTATCTGCATGAAGCGGAACTCTTTATGTCAAAGGTTGCCAGCCACATTCAAAGATACTGCGCCCTTCATAACTATAACCTCAAAATAGTAAGTTTTGACCTTGATTATTACAACAATATAAATTTGCACCAAGAGTTTACAAAGCGGAATCTAAAAGGCGCCATGCTTGTTGCCGTAAACACGGAGGGCTGCCGCAAGTCTTTTCATGCGCTTGAAGAATCCGGCTTTCCGCACGTGCGTTTTGGCAACGCCATGTTTCAGGATGAGCTTTCTGCGCCGCTTGTGCGCGGCGACGATGCCGGCAAGACCCGCATGGTTATAGATTATCTCCGGCGCAAAGGGCACAGCAGAATAGGGCTGGCATACTTTGAGCGCGGTTCAGATGTAGAGCAGGAATATCTTAATTTCTACGACAAGAACGGATGCCACAAAGAAGAGTGGCTTATGCGGGTAAGGTTCTCCGGCCCTCCAGAGAAGTGGACGGGGTTCCCGGAGCCGGGTATGGCTGCTGATTACATAGAGCGCAACCCGGATATTACAGCCGTTATAGTAGAAAACGGCTCGGTCTGTGCAGAGCTTATGCAGCACGCATCAAGAGCAGGCAAATCTCTCCCGCGCGACCTCTCATTTGTCTGCCTGGCAGACTGGCCGGGCTTAAACGTTATGGTCCCCCCGGTTACAGCCATCAAGGTGCCAGGAGAGGCCATGGCGGAGAGGGCATGCCAAATTCTATTTGATATTATGGAAAACAATGCTTCCCACAGCAAAAGAGTAGATGCTCTGCCGTATGAGCTTATAGAAAGGGATTCCGTCTTTACACTGGGGCTGTAGATTTGGCCCTTTGATATATAGCGAGTAATCAAAATACGTATGCAAAGGAGAAGAGAATGAAAGCAAAGGGGTTTACGCTTATAGAATTACTAGTTGTTATAGCTATCATAGCTATACTTGCTGCGATACTATTTCCGGTCTTTGCAAAAGCAAGGGAGAAGGCCCGCCAGGCAAGCTGTGCCAGCAATCTAAGGCAGCTGGGCATAGCTATAATGATGTATGCGCAGGATTATGCCGGCGAAGACGGCGAAAAACTGCCGTGCGTCTGCCTGGGTGAAGACGGCTCCTGCAACGTATCGGATGCGCCTAATGTAGACTGCCCGTTTAGCTATTGGTATACATTCAGGCCTGTTCTGGTGCCGTATCTCAGCAGTAAATCTATAAATACGTGTTGGAACTGTCCCAGTGCTGTTTCACAGAACGCCAAGTATGGCGTAAATGATGCCTCCACCTGGAGCAGGTCTACCTACTATATATGCACCATAGGCATAAACTACAATCGCACCCCCAGCGCCAGAGTGCTGAATACCGGAAACGATGCCGGATATTGGATAATGGCGGACGATTATACGTCCGATGGTGGAAACCATGAAGCGGGACAGAACGTTCTGTATCTGGGCGGGCATGTAAGATTTGTGCCCAGGGGAACAAATCCTCCTGTCGGCCAGGTGTATAATATAAACACCCCCGTATCTATCAAGAGTTTTACCGATTATCGGTTGCGATACTAAAAAACGGCTTTTAAATCAGGATAGGAAAGGAAAAGTTGATGGTGAATAGAATTGTTCTAACGGCGGTATCGTGCGCCCTGCTGTTAGCCACATGCTGCGCCTCCCTATTGGGAAGCCAGATGCCCTTGATATGCGCAAACTATACCAGTACGCCGCCCTCTATTGACGGCACTATAGGCCCGGAGTGGACTAATTCGCCGTCGTATGACAGCTTTATGCTCTTCAATGGCAATAAACCATCTGTGCCTACAACTTTAAGGCTCCTCTATGATGAGAAGAACCTCTACATCCTCTACCGCTGCACAGAGCCCAAGATTAAGGAGCTAAAGACGCAGCCCCGTCAGCATAAAGGCGATGTTTGGAGAGACGATTCCGTCGATTTCTTTTTGATCCCTGTTCCCGGCAGCACCACTCCGGTGGGCTACCATTTTATAGCCAACGCCAGCGGAAGCACATATAATGAGAAGATCTCTTACCCCCGCAACATAGATGCCGCCTGGGACGCCCCCTGGAAGGCTGTCGCAAGCACGGATTCCCAGGGCTGGACGCTTTCTATGGAGATCCCCTGGTCTGCTCTGGGGCTTGCCGGGCCGCCTGCGGGGGGATGCATAGAGGGAAACTTTGGGCGCGTACGCAAGCCGGTACCAGAGAATTCCGCCCTGTATCCATCCGGCGGGTTTCAGAACATAAATAACAAGGTGGTCATAAAGCTGGCAAAAAGCGCCCCCGGAATTCAGGGGCCTGCCTGGTCTCAGGACGAAAAGGACGGCAGACTCAACGCCGAGTTCAGCCTGCTGAACCCCTTCAGGCAGGATACCGCCCAGTTGGAAGTGCGGGGCGCCGGCGCCAGACTGGCTGCAAAGAACGTGAACATGATTGGCGGGAAAGCCGTCCCGGTGAAGCTTTCCATGCCCGCGCCGGATAATCCGGAGGGCTGCCCCGTGCAGTTGCTTGTAAAATCCAGTAACGGAAAGGATATCTACTTTGCCTCTGTGCCATTCATGGCCGCGGGTGCAAAGAAAGACCTGGCCCTGGATGTTGAACAGCTCTACTACTATCCTGGAGAGAACCCGGTAATAAAGGTAAACTCTAGGGTCACCGGCAAATTAGAGCTTAAAGTTGTAAAAAAGGGTTCCAATAACGTAGTCTCCAAAAAAGAGCTTGTTCTTAAACCCGGCGCCGTAGAGGTGAAATTGAACGGCAGCGATATAAAGAGTGAGGGCGATTATACGGTTATTGGGACTGTAAAGGGGAAGAAGGAGACCATTGGGTTTGGCATAGTTCCACCGGCCAGGTGGCCCAGGGTGGATGTGAAGAACGTCTCGCTGGGCGCAGAAGGAACCATACTTGTGAACGGCAGCCCGTATTTCCCCGTAGATATGTACCATGCCCTGGTGGAAGATTACCCTGATATGGCCTACCTGGGATTCAACACCGTGAGCTCCGGGTGGAATACGCTGGATGTGCTTCTAAAGGAACTGGATGCCGCCCATGCAAATGGAATTCTCTGTAATCTGGGCATGCCGGACAGGGGTTACGGCGACCGCCTGGCCAAGAGAGAAACCTACAAGGCAAAGGTAGAAGGGATCAAGAACCATCCTGCTCTGCTGCTTTACCACCTGGTTGATGAGCCGGCAGTCTCCTTCTATCCCACGCTTGAGAAGGGCTACCGGTACATAAAAGAGCTGGACGGCAACCATCTGCAATATTGTACCCTGCCCAACTTTATGGGATATCCTGATTACATTATAGATTCTGCAGGGCGAAACAGAGACATCTATGCCCCGGATATCTATCCGTTTGATTGCTATCCCGTGACGGCGGTTTCGGATGGAATGAGAATCTGCACGGCCGCCGCAAAACGTGCCGGTTGGAGCAAGGGCGTTATATACGTAGGTCCGTGCTTTGAGTGGCTCCCCACATACCGCATGCCTAAGCCGGATGAACTGCGGCTGGTGACATATCTGGCTGTCATCAACGGCACAAAGGGGCTCTCCTGGTATTCCTACCGGGAACCCGGGCTAGAAAAAGCGGGGGTTGGCTACGGCCTCCATATGCCCTGCGCTACAAAGATTAGAAGCTGCTTCAAGCGGCTGAACAGTGAACTTTGCAGGCTGTACCCGGCTATCTGCGCGCCCACGCCGGCGCAGGTCTTTCAGGCTAAACCGGTAGAGGGGCTGGAGTTTGTGCTTAAAGAGGGCAGGGATGCCTGGTATCTCATTGCTGCCAATACAGATACAAAGGCCAAGAATATAACCTTCTCACAAAAAGAGAAGACTATATCAGATAGACAGGTGGAGGTCTTTTCTGAATATAGAAGCCTTAAAATGGCAGGCGGAGCATTCACAGATTCGTTTGAGCCGTATGCGGTTCATATCTATAAAATCAGTAAGCCGTAAACTTTGGCAAGCATAGAAATCTATATCGGAGGCAGATACGTATGGATATGCGGGGCATAAGCCTTACCATCAGCGATACAATGTTTGAAAAATACTGGGATTACGATAAGGGCTGGTGGGAGGAGTTCCTGACTTATTTTAAGGGGCTGGATTACAATACCATCCTCTTCTGGCCGCTGTGCGAAGAACGCACCAACTACAACGATGTTTTTGGCCAGGATAGGCCCAGAGAATACTTTGAGTGGCTGCTTGAGAAGTGCCATGAGCATGATCTTAAGGTATTTTACCTGGTAGGCCCGTCTCTGCTGCCCCGCATGTCCAAGCGAATGCTGCAGGTGCCCATGTCTTACATGCTGCACTGCTATGATACAGATGAGTCCAGAAAGGGTTACAGGGATTTTCTGGAAAAGCTGAAGGGCTGCCAGGAAAACGCCGATGTTATAGTCCGCGGGTACCTTACCACCCCCTATGTTATAGAGCAGGCTAAGGAGATCTTCCATCAGATCTTCCCGGACGGCCGCTTCTGGGCCACCCGCAAATACAGCTTTGAACACTTCGCCGGAGTAGAGCCTACCCTGGACGCGCCGCTCTACTCCAAAGCCGCAGACGGCAACCTGGTGCTGTGGTTCCAGACCTGCGCAGATTTTGACCCGTTCAGGGCCGTCGCTCCCGCCCATGTATCGGCCTGCCTTAAGGGGTGCCGGGAAGCTGGGGGCAGGGGTTTTATAATGCACCCCCCGCATTGGTGGACTTTCCCCAAGACTTCTCACCGTACAGATAAGAACCCCGGCTACAAGAGGGATTTTCTATGGTACCAGAGCTTCTCAAAATACGCAAAAGAGGAGTACAAGCCTGCCGATGCAGCCCGCTGGTCTGCAGAGTTGGGCCGGCGCTTTGGGCGCAGCGGGCCGGCAGATGATCTATACCAGGCGGTGGATGCAGCAGGGAGATTTTTGCCCACCGTGAGCGATCTCTTCTGGTACAGTGTAGATTTTCAGTATCATCCCCAAACGGCCAGTGTTTTTGATAGCTTTGTCGGCCCGGAGATATACAGCGCCATAAGGCCCAGGCACCACCAGTACCCATCAATAGCCCAGTCCGTGGCGGCTGCCCCGGAGAGCAAGGAAGCCGCCCCCCAGGTAAAAGACCTCTCCAACCTGCACCGCCGTATATCAGATGCCATAGCGCAGGTAAATAAAGACGCCCTCAACCATGAGGGAGAGGCCTTTCTTTCCGAGCTGCAAAGCCTTGCCAAACTATCCGGCTTCTGGGCATCTTACGCCCGTGCCATAGAGCTTACTTACAGGTTTGTTGGTACCGGAGATAATCATCTGGCAAAAAAGGCTGTAGAGTCTTACAATGAGGCAGCCGCAGCCTATACGGATGTAGCTTCTACCATAGAGGCGGATTACAAAGGTTTCACCACGGGGATATGGGATATAATCACCACCTGGTCTGGGGTTATCCCGGAGATGCGCAAATCCTTGGATTCAACATGCCGGATGATAGAGGAGTTCAGGCACATCCCCGCATGCATGGTGGGGGATTTGCTTGACAGGAATATCTTATGGTACCGGCAGCTTATGGAGTGGCCCTTCCATAATAACGGCGTAGATTGCTTCCACTGCCACCAGGTGCTGCCTTATACCGTAAAAAGCGGCAACTTCCGGCCGGATGGTCTGCGCCTGCTGATAGTGCAAAAAGATATGGCCCCGCTCCTGCCGTTTAAGGAGGAAGTGCTAAGCTGGGTAAAATCCGGCGGCAGGCTGCTGCTATATGATATAGAGAGAAATTATGATCCGGGTTTCCTTCCGGAGCCGCTGCAGCTTGATTATTTCTCTAATGTTCACATCCATGACGGCATCTATGTTAATGGAGAGGATCATCCGCTTACCGGGGGCTTTAAGGAAAGAAACCTCACGTTTATACCAGACAGCAACGGGATAAGGATGGGCCCGTGCAGCACATGCTACGGCCCCGGCTGGAAGGTTCTGGCAATAGTTCAGGAAGAGATGGCGCTGGGTACGCCCGCATTACTTAAAGATAATCCGGCGGCGCTTCTGGTTTTGCCTTGGGGTAAGGGAGAGATAGCCTTCTCCGGAATTAGAGTTCCGCATATACAGCTTAAGGCCGGATATCCCCCGGAGAGGGCAGAGATAAACTCAACAGTCTTAAAAATAGCCGCCAACTGGTTTTCCTGGGCGGGGATAAAAACACGCTGAAATGGCAAGAACGCTCTGTCAAAACAATGACGGTTTTAGAGATTTGAACGTGCTTGCAGGCAGCCTGGGGCTTGGCGGCATACCAAAATCATGGCACGCCTCCTGGCCAAATTCTCTGCATGCCTGCCCGCAGGCCAATCCGAGCTTTCTGAAACCGGGGTACGTGGATAGAATTAATATCTGGCTCCATCTATCTAAAGACGCATATTCCACGCTTGCCAAAGCGGTCAGCCGGATAGCAAAACGGAGCGATCTCAGGCTGCTGGCCTGGCACTGCCACAGATTAATGTTTGAAGAAGCCATACCGGAGGATTTTTACTCCTGGCCTATGCCTGATGCCGCAATGGGGGAGCTGTCGCCCGTCTTTTATGCAGTAGCCCTGCTCCCGGAAGTCCCCAAATTGGCGGCTAAACATGGCAAACGGGGGATTCCGGCAGAGGTAACGGTTAATACGCTGAAAGACATAGACCTCTGGCTGTGCAACTATAAGGAAAAGCACGGGCGCAAGGGGCTGGTTGAACTAGGCTGGTTCTCCAACCATTTTGCAGAAAAGCTCTACCGGCTTGGGCGCCTGCAGTATGAGCCGCAGGCGTTCGGCGGGCGGATAAAGGTATTTAGACGGATATCTGATGGGGCGCTGACGGTTTTCTCTGAGGGAGGAATCAGGTTTAGCCCGGACGGAGAGGTTGACGGTACAAACGGCGTTTTTAATCCCAATGCCTGGGAATCTGTATTTGAGCAGAATAAAAAAACGGTAAGGGGGAATCCCATCCCGGGGAGCGGCCGCGCCTCCCATGAAGTCATAGAGATTGCGGCTGAAGAATGGGCCCTGGTACTCTCCGCGGGGGATGCCATCCTAAATATACACATCCCCGCCGATGGGAAAATGGATTATACACTATGCCTGGAATCTTTTAGCAAGGCGTTGGAATTCTTCCCAATGTATCGGCCGGATGTGCAGTTTAAGGGATTTGCATGCCACTCCTGGCTGCTGGACCCGGACCTGGGCCGGCTGCTCCCCGCAGATTCCAATATTGTAAGATTTCAAAGGGAGTTTTATCTATACCCCGTATTGGGGGATGACAGCCAGATGTTTGAGAGAGTGTTCGGCGGCAAACCGGCAGACCTGTCCGGCGCCCCCGGGGAGACTCTGCTTCAGCGCGTTATTATAAATCACCTGGCGGGCGGCGGGCGCATGCGCACCGGCGCGGGATTTATACTGCCAAGCCTGTGATAAAGATATAACGAAAGGATAAGTAAATGAGTAATTCAACAATATGGGCAAACCTGCTGCACCTTGGTTACAATATGTGGTCCGACCGGCCCGTGCTGGAAGGTGAAAAGGGGTATGTTGAGCATATTGGGGCGATGCCATACCTCCGTTTTGATACCCGGCTGTGGGATGAGCTTATTCATAAAATGGCCGAAATAGGCATGAATATGCTGGTCATAGACCTTGGCGAAGGGGTTGAATACCAAAGCCACCCGGAGCTTGCAGTTAAAGGCTCATGGAGTGTTGATAAGCTGAAAGGCGAACTGGCAAAGCTTAGGGAGTTGGGTATTGAGCCCATTCCCAAGCTTAACTTCTCCGCATGCCATGATACCTGGATGGGGCCGTATTCCAGATGCGTATCCACCCCTGCCTACTACAAGGTATGCAGCGATCTGATAGCAGAGGTGCTGGATATTTTTAACTGCCCCCGCTTCTTTCATCTGGGCATGGATGAAGAGACGTATGGGAACCAGACCCGTTATGAGTATGCGGTAGTCCGTCTGCATGATCTTTGGTGGAAGGACTTCTATTTTCTGGTGGAACAGGTAGAGAAGGGCGGCTCGCGCGCCTGGATTTGGTCTGACTATCTATGGCAGCATAAGGACACATTTGGGGAGAAAATGCCTAAATCAGTGTTGCAGAGCAACTGGCATTACGGAAATTCATTCAGCATGAAATTGGACTGGACAAAGGCCTTCCCATACCTTGAGAGCTGCGGGTACGATCAGATACCAACAGGGAGCAACTGGTTCCATTCCAGCAATTTTGAGAAACTGGTGCCATTCTGCACAAAGCATATAGCCCCCGAGCGGCTCCTTGGTTTTATGACCACGCCCTGGAGGCCTACAATTATGCAGTTCAGAGATGTGCATATTCAGGCGCTTGAGCAGCTGCAAAGGGCAAAGCTTAAATTTGAGAGGAAGCGCTGATTTTTGCGGAACAGCCTTTCCCGCTTCGGGATGCTCCATTACCTACATATGCTTCGGCAGCGGCGCCTTCGGCTCTGCGACCGAAGTATCTCCTCCGGGGGTAATCCACGGAGGTGCTCTCCTATCCCGGTTAGTCTAGCGGCCCACCAAATTAACTATGGCGGATGATACTTCGGTCGCAGAGTGCCTTGGCACGCCGCTGCCGAAGCATTGTTAACATCATAACTTTTTTGGTGAAGTAGTAGCCTCTCACCGGATGATGGGTTCTCTGGGGAGGTGCTCTCTCCACCAGTACCCCCTCCAGATGGTGGATACGCTGTTAGCTCAGACTGCCGGTGATAGATGAAACTAAAACTATAAAGGTAATACCCTCAATCTTTCTCCGGTTCGGCTGCTGCTATAAGCGCCATCTCCAGGATAATCATGGCAAACCATTCCGTGATGTCTGGGGTTTTATCCCAGGCCTCCATGATTTCTATGGTGGTAATGACGCCTTCCTCTTCACTGTACGGGATGTAACTGTCAGGGTATTCAAGAACCTCTCTGACACCAAGCAGGTACAGAGGCGCCCATTTGTTTCTGCTGTATGCCTTCTGGAGCGCCCTTCTGGAACGTGCCGAATTGCCGTATCTACGGAATGCAACAAGCATCTTTAAGTATTCCATTGTGGAAGTATCTTCATTGGAATACTCATTGATCAGTTTCTCGGCTTCGGTATCTTTATTTACAATGGTCAGCCAGGGGATGAGCCTGTAGCGCAGGCCCTGATTATCGCTAGGGTTCAGCCGGAGCAGCTTCTGGTAAAGATTGATGGCTTCTTCGTGCGCGTTCGTTTCCCAAAGCATTTCTCCAAGAGCCTCTCCTGCTCTCATATAAGGCCTGGTATCCCATATGCTCCAGAAATGTCCTACATTATCCGGGTCGGCTAAAAACTCTGCCCCCAGAGTGCGTTCGGCGGCCTCAAACGCCTTTCTGTAGAGGGATATAGCTTCTGCAGGAGTCTTTGCCTCATCCTCTGCCAGAAATATGTAGGCTTCCGTACAGTCAGGGTCTATCTTAAGTGCATCATGCGCCAATTTTGTACGCCGTTTTCCCTTGGATTCAAACGCCTTGTATACCAGATCCTTGGCTATCTCCTTCGGTGTTTCCGGTACCGGCTGGGGAAACTCATCAGTTTCTTCAAGCAGATTATGCATAAATTCATTAGCCTCGTCTATGGAGGAGAATTCATTTCCTTCTATTGCCTTATGCATATTTGCCAGATAATGATTTATCAGATGCTGGTCAAAAGGCGGAGTGTTGCTTTCTGCATTACCTTTTTTCTTCTTTCCCATAATTGCCTCCGCAGGTTGAGGTTGGAAGGTATTTTTATTGCAAGTTAAAACCTAATTATACTTAGCCCAGAGAAAAAGCTCAACATTTGGGTGGTATAGATATTAAAAAATTTCTTTCGGGTTAGAGAAACTGAAGGTGAAGATGGGCCGGTTTTTACCGCCATATTCATGCGGTAACCATCACGG
>CALNCU010000236.1 GCA_937875395.1 uncultured Armatimonadota bacterium
ATATTTTAAGGGGGCTCTTCAGCCTGCTCATGATGGGGATAGGGATATCCACCATACGCAGCAGTGGTGCGGCCCGTGAGATAGAGTACGATTGACAGCTCCAAATGACACGGGGTATACTTATGCGGTGGGCATGCCGGGGTTGTAACGGCCGCCCAAAATAGTGGAGGGCAAAGAATGCCTGATAAAACTTGCAATTACATAGTGGGCGTAGACCTGGGCGGGACAAACGTGCGGGCCGCCGTTACAGATAAAAATGCGATTATTCTGGGAGAGGGGCACCGCCCTTCGTTGGCAGATGAGGGATCAGAGGCTACCATAAGCCAGATAATTGAGGCAATACATGAGGCCATAGATGCATCCGGTGTGGAGCCGGGGAGTATCTGCGGCATAGGCATGGGGGTTCCGGGGCGGCATAACTCTGCAGAGGGAATAGTTCTGTGGTCGCCCAACTTTAAGGACCTTGGGACCGGCGTGCAGATACTTGCGCCCATCCGTGATGAATTTGGCATACCAACCTACATGGGCAACGATGTAAACGTGGCCGCGCTTGGAGAGTTTCGGTTTGGCGCAGGCATAGGCATCTCAAGCATGGTTATGATGACGCTGGGCACGGGGATAGGCGGCGCCATCATTCTAGATGGGAAACTCTGGGCCGGTGTTAATGAGGGCGGCGGAGAGATAGGCCACCAGATTATCAATCCTAATGGAATGCAGTGCGAATGCGGCAACTTTGGAGACCTTGAAGGGGAGGCGCGCCGCGATTCCATAGTGGAACGCGCCCTAAGAAAAATCTACCAGGGCAGGCGAACGGTTCTTGCCTACAAAGTAGAACCCAAATATTATGATCTCACCCCGGCCATGATAGCGCAGGCCGCCGCAGAGGGCGATCAGCTCTCCCTTGAGGTAATGGAAGAGACCGGCTATTATATAGGGATTGGCGTGGCAAATGCCATAAACTTTCTGAACCCGGAGATGGTGGTTATAGGCGGCGGAATAGCCCAGGCCGGGGCAGTGCTTTGGGACCCAATTATGCGTACAGTCCGGGCAAATGCCATAGAACGCTCGCTGGAAGTCTGCCGGGTGATACCCGCAGCGCTGGGGGATAACGCCGGAATTATGGGTGGAGTTGTACTTGTGCTTCAGGCCATAGAAGGCTGATTTTGCGCAATTATAATAAAGTAAAGAAAAGGTCTTACAAAAAATGCAGGAAGCTTTAAACAGAATAGACGCCGTAAGGGCTAAGTATAAAGAGGTCTACGGCAAGGCGCCGGATGTTGTTGTGCGGGCGCCGGGCCGTGTGAACCTTATAGGCGAGCACACAGATTATAACGATGGTTTTGTGCTGCCCATAGCAATAGACCGGGACGTAATAATTGCCGCCTCAAAAGAGGATGAAGCGGTGCTTAAAATGCACTCGCTCAACTTTGAATCTTCATCCATCTGCCCGCTTGCCAAAATTGAAAAAGACCCTGCAAACCCGTGGAGTAATTATATCCGCGGAGTGGCCGCCGTGTTAGAAGAGAAAGGTATCTCTCTGGGCGGGGTTGCCATGGCAATAGAAGGCAACGTGCCCCTGGGTTCCGGCCTAAGCTCCTCTGCCGCTCTAGAGGTGGCTGCCGGAATGGCGTTTCAAGCGCTCTTTGGGTTTAATATGGGCGGGCCGGATATGGCGCTTCTTGCCCAGAGAGCGGAGAACAGCTTTGTGGGCGTCAACTGCGGTATAATGGATCAGTTTATATCCCGGCTGGGTGCAAAAAATCATGCACTTTTTGTGGATTGCCGCACGCTTGAATACAGCTTGGTGCCCCTGCCAGAGAGCGGCGTCTCCGTAATTGTGGCAAATACCATGAAGAAGCGCGGGCTGGTGGATTCTGAATACAATACCCGCCGCAAGCAGTGTGAAGATGCAACAGCCATTCTTGGAAGGCAAATCCCACAGGTTGCGGCCCTGCGCGATGTATCCGTTGCAGATTTTGAAAAATATTCGCGCTTTCTCCCTCCGGATATACGGGTGCGTGCAGAGCACGTGGTTACAGAGAACGACAGGGTGCTTAAGAGCGTGGAAGTGCTTAAATCCGGGGATATGGAAGCGTTTGGCGTTCTGCTGAACCAATCCCATGAATCCCTAAGGGACCTATACCAGGTAAGCTGCAGAGAGCTGGATATTATGGTGGAGGCCGCACAGAGCATCCCCGGCGTCCTAGGTTCGCGTATGACGGGCGCAGGCTTTGGCGGCTGCACCGTGAGCCTTGTGAAAGATGATGCCGTCTCCGCCTTCCTTAAAGACGTCTCCGCCCGGTATGAGAGCCGGACGGGCATAAAACCCCAGATGTACGTATGCAAGCCGGAGAGCGGCGCCGGGGTGGTTGGCGCAGATTAGTGCCGGTTGGGTTGCCTGTATTATAATAATGTAATGCAACCTTATCCCTTCCGGGCCGCCTTTCAAAGTTCTTGCGTGATAACCTGATTTATTACTTCCAATGATACCGTAAACTGTGCTATAATTACGTGGAATCCGCCGGTAGTACTATCTCCGGCGGCAGTATTTTGTTTGGAGAGTCTTCGTTGCAGAATAATTACGCTTACATTGCACTCTTTGCAACCATAGGAGTGGCCTTTACTGTAGCCACCATGTGGGTTTCATGGGTTGTCCGTCCTACGCACAAGCGCACAGGAAGCAAAGCCGAACCATACGAATGCGGCGAACTGCCAATAGGGAACGCCTGGCGCCAGTTTAAGGCCGGTTACTACATCTTTGCCCTGCTCTTTGTTGTATTTGATGTAGAAGTGGCGTTTATCTTTCCCTGGGCAAGAGTGCTAAGGGATATGAAATCCGCCGGGCTGGGGCTTTTTGCCTTTTTTGAGATGATGGTTTTTATTGCCATCCTGTTAGTCGGGCTTGCCTATGCCTGGCGTAAGGGAGTATTGAAATGGGATTAGTAGAAAGACTTCCTGAAGGTAATGTAATT
Source organism: uncultured Armatimonadota bacterium (assembly GCA_937875395.1). Classification (GTDB taxonomy): domain Bacteria; phylum Armatimonadota; class UBA5829; order DTJY01; family DTJY01; genus CALNCU01. Next base: position 2,973 of record CALNCU010000236.1, read on the forward strand.
ACAACTACACTGGATACGGTGGTAAACTGGTCCAGAAAATCATCGCTCTGGTATATGATGTTTGGGCTGGCATGCTGCGCAGTGGAAGGCCTTATGAGCGCCGGCGCCTCACGGTATGATCTGGATAGATTCGGCATGTTCTTCCGGGCCTCCCCCCGGCAGAGCGACCTTATGATAGTGGCAGGTACCGTCACAAAAAAAATGGCGCCCCGCGTAAAGCGCCTCTATGAGCAGATGGCGGAACCAAGATACGTGATAGCCATTGGAGCATGCGCCATATCCGGCGGCCCGTTCTATGATTCCTATAGCGTAGTAAAGGGCGTTGACCAGGTTATACCGGTAGATGTCTACGTCCCCGGCTGTCCTCCAAGGCCGGAAGCGCTTATAGATGCCGTACTAAAGCTTCATGGTAAAATAAAGCAGGAAACTGTTGCAAAATAGGGAAATTTTTAAGCATATGATTACTTCTAAAGATATAGAGCAGGCAATCTTAGGCAGATTTATGGAAGGCGTGGAGCCCGCCGGAGAGGTCTCCGGCGCTCCGGTCTTTTTTGCTTGTCCGGAGAAGATTGTGGAGATATGCCGGTTTCTAAAATCAGAACCCGGCCTTGAATTTAACTATCTTGCATCCCTTACGGCGGTAGATTACCCGCACGGGTTTGAAGTGGTCTACCACCTATATTCCATTTCAAAGAAAGCCTATGTCACGCTGAAAGTAAAATCAGGCAAGGACGCCCCCTGCGTGCCTTCGGTCACCTCTGTGTGGCTGGCGGCAGACTGGCAGGAGAGAGAAGTCTACGATATGTTCGGCATAAACTTCTCCGGGCACCCGGACATGAGGCGCATACTTATGGATCAGGACTGGCAGGGATACCCGCTTCGAAAGGATTATGTAGAGGAATAACCGGCGCATTCATGCCGGATATATGAAATCGTTATGATTAAAACTGAAGAAATACAAATTAATATGGGCCCGCAGCACCCCAGCACCCACGGGGTACTCCGCCTGATTCTCACCCTAGACGGCGAGACGGTTACCAATGCCATGCCGGATATAGGCTTCCTTCACCGGGGAATAGAAAAGCTTGCGGAGAGACGCACCTACACGCAGATAGTCCCGCTGACAGACCGCACGGATTATCTATCTTCCATGCTGGACAATGAGGCCTACGCGCTTGCCGTTGAAAAGCTTATGGGCGTGGAAGTGCCGGAACGCGCAGAGTTCATCCGCGTAATAATGATGGAACTGAACAGGATAGCAAGCCACCTGGTCTTTATAGGCGCATACGGCCTGGATATAGGCGCCAGCACGCCGTTCATCTACTGTTTCCGCGAGCGGGAAGAGATAATGAACCTTTTTGAGATGGCCTGTGGTGCAAGGCTTACGTACAACTACATCCGCCCGGGCGGAGTCTCAAGGGATATCACCCCTGAATTTGTAGAAAACGCAAAGGCTTTTATAAAGCGCCTGCCCTCCATGCTGGATGAGATAGACGATCTTTTAAGCAGAAACCAAATCCTGGTCATCCGGTCAAGAGGCATAGGCGTAGTCTCTGCAGAGCAGGCAGTAAGCTATGCCATGAGCGGGCCTTCGCTCAGAGCATCCGGCGTACCCATGGACGTCCGCCGCGACGATCCGTACTCCGTCTACAGCAAGCTGGATTTCAACGTTATAACGCTAAATGACGGTGACTGCCTTGCCAGATACCTTGCCCGTCCCATGGAGATAAGGGAGAGCATAAAAATTTTAAACCAGGCGCTGGAGATGCTGCCGCAGGGAGAATATACTGCCAAGATGCCAAAAATCTTAAAGCCGCCTGCAGGAGAAACCTACACACGCATAGAATCCTCCAGAGGCGACCTGGGCGTATATATTGTCAGCGATGGAACAGCAAGCCCGTATCGGCTGCATTGGCGCCCGCCGTCATTCATAAACCTGGCCGCCGTAGGCGAGATGATCAAGGGGTGGAAGATAGCGGACGTAGTAGCAATACTTGGTACTTTGGACATAGTTCTTGGAGAAGTGGACAGATAGGAGGAAGTAATGCTATCAGCCAGACCGTTCTGGGTAATATTTACAGTCTGCATAATCTTGCTTGTAGAGGCTACGGCAATCTTTCCCATTACCAAATGGAGAATAGACGAAGAGCTTGCGGGGATGGGCCTTACCGGCAAGGAAGTATTCTATGATAAAGCTCAAAATCCGGATGCTCAGATAAAAAAGTCCGACCTGGCAAAGCTTAGTTTCGGCCAAAAATGGAACATGCTTAATACTGAAGAGCCGGTAAAAACCGCAGGCATAGTGGGCGCCCTGGCGCTTATAGGGATGCTTGCAGGCTTCCTTATAGCATCCGTTACCTTCCGCCAGCTTGTAAAATTTGGTGAAAAGCTGCGTAAGCTCTCCACGCTGGATAAAGTAGCCGTATTCTTTGGGGTGCTTATAGGCCTGCTGCTGAACGCCGTACTTCTGCCTGTCGCCATGGCAGTGCTCAGGCAGCCGCCGGATAGATTGATACTGGGGCTGGTAGGCATTATTATTACCTACCTCTGCGTTATAGCCGTGCTCAACATAAAAGATGAGGTGGTCTACTACTTCCCCGGACTCTCCCGCGGCGGTGAGATGGATCATCCTGCACAGATGCCCAAGATACTGGATACAAACGTAATAATAGACGGGCGCATAACAGAGGTCTGCCGCACCGGATTTGTGGAAGGGCAGGTGCTTGTTCCCACCTTTGTACTTGAAGAGCTGCAGCATATAGCAGATTCCAGCGATTCCCTAAGGCGTGCCCGGGGCAGAAGAGGCCTGGATATCTTAAACCAGCTAAGAAACGAGCTTGGCCTTGTTGTGCGGCAGTGCGACGGCATAGACCCGGAGAACCCGGAAGAAGTGGATGCCCGCCTTGTAAAACTGGCAAAAGAGCTGAATGCATCCATAGTCACAAACGATTTCAACCTCAACAAGGTTGCAGAGCTTCAGGGCGTGCCGGTGTTGAACATAAATGAATTGGCAAATGCGCTAAAGCCCGTGGTTCTTCCCGGAGAAGAGCTTACAGTAACGGTTATAAAGGAAGGCAAAGAGTATAATCAGGGAGTTGCCTACCTTGACGATGGCACAATGATAGTTATAGAAGGCGCAAGACGGTCTATTAACGAAATAGTAGAAGTAACCGTAACCAGCGTTCTTCAGACCGTGGCCGGAAAGATGATCTTTGCCAACCTGAAGGAAGCTCAGCAGGAAGAGGATCAGGTAATTGACCGAAACATCCGCAGTTATTCCGGCATCAGGACTAGGAAAAAGATTAGGTAAGCACGGCAAGACATTCCTTGAAATTGCCGGAAAGCCCCTTTTGGCGCACACCCTTCTTGTTTTTGAGGGGTGCGCAGATATAGATGAAATAGTGCTTGTCGTCCGCAGGGAGCAGATATCGGATGCAGAGGCGCTGGCGGGCAGGTACGGGCTCACAAAAGTCAGCGCAATTGTTCCCGGCGGGCGCGAGCGTCAGGATTCCGTAAGGTGCGGCCTCTCCGCCGTATCATCTACTTCCCAAATTGTAGTCATCCACGATGCCGCCCGTCCGTTTATCACCTGCCAGGCTATCTCTGATTCCGTGGCTGCCGCAAGGGAGCACGGCGCCGCAGTTGTAGCCGTGCCGGAGGTAGACACGGTAAAATCCTCCCTTGACGGCGCCTTTGTAGAATCTACCCTGCAAAGAGAGAGGCTCTGGGCCGTACAAACCCCTCAAACCTTCAAAAAAGAGATAATTGAAGCAGCATTTGATAAAGCCGGACGAGATGGTTTTACGGGGACGGACGACGCCTCCCTTGTTGAACGTATGGGTGTGCCGGTGAAGATAGTAATGGGTTCCTACCAAAACATAAAGGTTACAACCCCTTCAGATATCCCCATTGCAGAGGCAATATTAAAGGAGAGAGGTCTGGATATGGAATCGGCTCCGGTTTACAGGGTAGGTCATGGGTATGACATCCACCGTTTTTCACCCGGCAGGCGGCTTCTGCTTGGCGGCGTGGAGTTCCCCGGTCAGGATGGTCTGCTTGGTCATTCTGATGCCGATGTGCTTTTGCATGCCGTGGCGGATGCCCTGCTCGGGGCCGCCGGAATGGGGGATATAGGCAAGTACTTCCCGGACTCCGACCCGGCATTTAAAGATGCAGACAGCATGAACCTGCTCTCCATGGCTGGGAAGGTTGTTGCAGATAAGGGCTGGAAGATTGGCAATGTAGACGTAACCCTGGTGGCGCAGCGGCCAAAACTCTCTCCCCACGTCCCGCAGATACAGCAAAACATTGCCCGCGCTCTTAAAATCTCCCCGGATCAGGTGGGGGTGAAGGCCACCACAAGAGAGGGCCTGGGTGCCATAGGCGAAGGCCTTGGCATAGAGTGCCACTCCGTGGCGTTGATTTTTA
>CALNCU010000237.1 GCA_937875395.1 uncultured Armatimonadota bacterium
TTCTCTTTTAGGTAGATGAAGAGCGGCACCTGGCTGCATACAAAGTGATAATCCGGGTACTCGTCCATAAGTGCCATTACAGTGGAATACGTGCGGCCCACCTTTCTAGCGGTCTCCTTTAGGGGCCAGAGCCAGGCTACGTCTATATGGGAGTGACCGGCAAAGAATTCTTTAGCGGGAGTATCCCCGAAGTTTATCCTGCCGAGTTCCTCCCACATAATCCTGCGAGCCTCTGCCAGTTGCGGCTTAAATGCGGGGGCGTGGGTATCCCGGAAATCTACGGCATGGAGCGCCTTTTTTATGGCAAGGAGGATTGCTTCTTGCAGGGTGGCATTCTTCTCTCCCACTGCCGCTTCATGTACTATGGAGAAATCATAGCAGGCGGCCTCTATATGGACTGGCCCACGGAAAACGGACACATAATCAGGCAGCATGCTTTGCTGCTTCAAACTCTACCGGGCTCTTGTAGCCTAGGTAGGAATGCAGGCGCTTCCTATTGTAGAATATTTCTATGAAATCAAATATCTCCCTCCTCGCTTCTTCCCTGGTGGCGAACTTTCTTTGGTAGATCAGCTCCTTCTTTAGCGTGGAGAAGAAGGTCTCTGCTACGGCGTTATCCCAGCAGTCTCCTTTGCGGCTCATGGAGCACCTCATACCAGCGCTCTTTAAGGCTGTCTGATACTCGCCGCATGCGTATTGCACGCCTCTGTCTGAATGGTGGATTACTCCTGCTGCCGGTCGTCTGGTTTTTATTGCCATGGCGAGGGCATCTAATGCTATTTGGCTTTTCAGGCTGCTTTTCATTGACCAGCCTATTACCCGTCGTGAGTACAGGTCGATTACGCTGGCCAGGTATAGCCAGCCTTCTTCCGTCCATATGTAGGTGATATCGCTTACCCATGCTTTATCGGGCGTATCTGCCGTAAAGTTTCGCATCAGCAGGTTCGGATATACCTTGTATCTGTGCTTGGAATCCGTTGTGTGTTTGAATCGGCGGCGGCGTTTGGGTGATATCCCCAGCTTGCGCATAAGTTTGCATACCCGTCGTCTGCTGCAGTGTATGCATTCCCGTCTTAGTTCCCGGCTTATGCGGCGGCTGCCGTAGCTCTCTTTGCTCTCTATGAATATCTTTCGGATTCGCTCGCAGATGGATGCTTCCTGCCTGTCATCTTTGTCGGCGGAGTATGTCCATTGGTAGTAGCCGCTTTTGGATACTTTGAGTGCTTTGCACATTGCGGATATATGGAACTGCTTGCTGCTTTCTCTTATGAACCGGTATCTCACGGCAGTTCTTTCGTGAAGATACCGATGGCTTTTTTTAGTATGTCTCGCTCTTCTGTGATGCGGGCCAGCTTCCGTCGCAGGAGGATCAGCTCGTCATGTTCGTTTGGGGTGATGGCGGCTGTGCCATCCGGCTTTGTGCCGAACTCTCGCACCCATCGGCATAGTATACTCGGTGCAACCCCCAGTTCTCTGGCTACTTGGGATGTGCTTTCCTCGCTTTGCTCTGCTAGTGTTCTGTTAAGTTAGTTTTATCGAATTTCAGGATATAGTCTTTTCAATTTAATCCTGGCATCGGAAGTTTTGAATTGCCAGTTCACGGTCGTTTGCGTATTATTGCGCTTTTTATTATAGGCGGCGACTTCTCGCCTTAATGACTCGATATCGGCTATCCGTCGATTGAGGCATTGGCGAGATAGTATTGACAACTCGATTTCAGCTATGTTGAGCCAACTCCCATGTTCAGGAGTGTGATGCCATTCAATCTTATTTGCTATACGATGAGCCTCTTCGGGATCGTATCGTTCGTATAGCGACGCCGCGGTGTGCGTATTTAGATTATCGCAGACAAGGATGATCTTCTCTGCATCCCGATACTGTATATCTACGATGTCTTTGAGCTGCGCTGCAAAATCAATGGCTGTGCGTCTCTCTGTCACATCGGCATTACGACGTCCGGTCAATGGCTCAATCCAACTGAATATGTTGGCAGTGCCGTTCCGCTTATACTCGGAATCGATTCTCTTGGGCCTGCCCGGCGCTGCAGTAATTGAACCGTTTGGCGTACCAAGCAGTTGTTTAGACTTTTCATCTATACAGATAACCGGACGGTCTGGGTCATAAGGCCGTTCATAAACGTCCAGAACATCTTCCATTTTGGCAACGAACTTGCCTGATGGTTCCGGTATGTTCCAAGAGTCTACTTGCCAGGGTTTGATATCGTTTTTTTTAACCTGTCACCTATGGCGACATGCGATATGGAATCGATGTATCCAAGTTCGACAGACCTGTCGGCCAGAAGTCTGAGAGTCCATCTGTCATATCCTTCAGGCGGGTTAGAGCAGGCAAGCATAGTTATTCTTGCTTCGATGTCACCTGTTATTTTAGGTGGGGCACCGGTACGCGGCTTGTCATATATAGCTGATTCGAGCCCGTAAAGAGCGAATACCTTTCTTATTCGCGAAACGGTACCGGTACAGACCATAACGGCTTTGGCAACTTCGTCGTCTTCTTGATGGTTGCCGAGGCTTCGATCTGAGAGTAACAGTATGCGTGCTCTGGCCAGTACTCTGGCTGAGTCATAACCGGTGCTTACCATATTTTCAAGGTGCGAGCGTTGCTCCGCACTCAAATAGATTCTGTATTTCATGTATATTTATACGTATGAAATACTCAAAAGATTTCCTTAACAGAACACTAGTCGGACGGCTTCTGTTTTGAATTCATTCGTGTATTGTTTCTTTTTCACTTGGTTTCCTCGCTCCTATTATACGACTCTTTCCAAGTGTCCGTTTTAGGGGTTCCTTTCCATACAGGCCGGGAGTCCGTAAGAGAGGGCTATCGACCTGAGCATCATAATGTATCCGGCCTGGTCTTCAGTGGGGCGGAACAGTGCATATACAAGATTGCCGGTAGCATCGTCTATGGCGCCCATGAGCGTCAT
>CALNCU010000238.1 GCA_937875395.1 uncultured Armatimonadota bacterium
GGCCCGGCATATTCCTTAGATGCAGATTTATCCTGCGTGCGAAACCTTGAGCCTATAACCGGCGATTGCGGAGGCGGCGCCTTCTTTCTCCCGCAGCCCGAAAATGCAACTGCTACATATAAACACAGAACCAAAAGAAGCAGCATGCGCGTGACTATCTGCATCATCCTTCGCCCTCCCGGGTACAGCTCCGGCTGACGCGCAAACAGAATCATCTACTTCAGCATGTTTATTCCCATTTTTCTGCCGTAAATACATAATGCAGAGGATATCTTTGAAATTTCTCACTTAATGAGATGACAACACACAATTTGTATGCTATTATATTGATTATCCGTATCTAAACCGCTGTATAAAGCAAGCCTGCAAATACCGGCAACCGAGTTATTACGTATTCACATAAGGAGGAGTAATTTGGCTAAACCCTGCTTTAAAATTGTTGCAGTCCTTTCATACACCATGCTGCTTACCATAGTTGCATCGGGTATATCTCTCTGCAAAGATGCTCTTGTAGAACCCACGCACATGGGCGATGTGATAGGAAGAATCTATGACGCCGCAACATCCCTCCCTGTAGAAGGCGCCACCATCAGCATTATGCAGGATGCCGTCTTTGAGACAGGCGGCCCGTCCGTGGGAAGCACGGATGCAAGCGGCATGTACAGGTGCCGCACACTTATAGGGCGCCAATCATCCAGCTTCAACGTAGGCAGGGCGCTTAATTCCAGCTTGATAGGCCTCCTCGCAGGTTCCGCAAAAGACGTTAAGAAGAGAATAGACGTAAACAGCCTTACGGTTACCATCACAAAAAACGGTTACAAGGCCTACCAGGGCACCCTGCCCTGCCGGGATTTGGATGCAGACAGGTTTGCAGTAATTATGGAACCCGTACTCCTGGCCCCTGATACGTCAGAACAGGTATCAACCGTCTCCCCCGGCCGGGATGCCATAGAGATAACAGATGTAATTATCACTCCATCTATAATCCGCCCAAATTCAGACACAGCGGTAATAGTAATGGTTAAGTGCCCCGGTGAGGCGGAGTCCGGCGGCATAAAGGTAAAAGCAAGATCGGTGCCTCTTGGGGATGAATTTCTGGAGCTTAAAGAGTTCTCAAACGGCATAGCCACCTTCAGCAAAAAAATGCACGCATCCAGCAAAGTAAGCGTCGGAGCAACCAAAATGAGCATAGAACTCACAGACTGCCCGGAAGACTTTGCCGGAGACATAAGGCAGGCCTCCGCCATGGTGCAAGTAGTAAAGACACCGGAAGAAGAAAAGGCAGCAACTCTACGGGAAGAAGCATTAGCCCTGATAAAGGACGGGAAGAACCCGGAAGCCATAGAGGCGCTGAAGAAGCTGTGCGCGCTCCTGCAGGCCACCGCAGCCGATTGGTCTGCGCTGGGCACAGCATACCAGGACGTGCAAGATTACGCCGCAGCAGCAAAAATCTGGCAGAATGTGATTCTGTTGTCTCCAAAGGGAGGCACCGCTGCCGCCCGTGAAGGTTACATAAACGCACTCTACTTAAGCAGAGATTACGACCAGATGCTCCGCGAAGTCCCTTACGCCATGAGCAATAATCTGCTTGATAGCTTAAAACAAGACCAGAATAAAGATAACAAAACCTCCCCGGAGCTTCTGGCAAAACTTGGTATGGCCTATCTTAAAAAAGGGATGGTTGAGCAGGCCGGTATAGTGGCCCAATACTTAAAGAACAGCAATATTGTAACTGAATCGGGCACAAAATTTTTTACGGAACTCTGGTTTGCGCACCTTGAATTAATGGTAGCCAAAGATACAGCCAACGCCGATAATTGGGCGGAGTACGGGCGGGCGCTTATGAACAGCGGCCGCTGGGAAGAAGCCGTGGATAAGCTGCAAAAGGCGATTAAGCTAGACCCAAATGCGCGGGCTGTGCAGGCAGATCTGGAATACGCCTGCCTCCATCTGAAGAAGCCGGATACCGGCAAGAATCATAATCTGGATCAGGCGCTGGCTTCTGCAGAGAAGAGCACCATGTTTGGCGAAGAAAAATCAAAGGATTTCCATACATGGCACACATACGGTACCCTGCTCTATGCCAAGTATCACCAGCTAAAGATCGCCGGAGACGAATCCACCGGAGAGGTGCTGGATAAGTGCATAACGGCCGTAAGCGAAGCGCTTAAATGCGGAAGAGAAGGCAAAGAACAATATTCAGAGAGCAGAAATTTTGGGATATATGGGTATTACGGCTCAAACATAATGGGCATAGAAGGATACGCCTACCCGGAAGCAAAAGAAGATTTTATAATACTCAGCAGCCTTAAGTGCCTTAAAAAGAACCCCGGGCATGCATTTGCCCACTTTAACCTGGCAGCCGCGCTGGCAAACCTGAGTATGTACGATATGGCAGCCGATGCCCTTAACGAGTGCCTGCAGATAAACCCAAAAATAGCAGACGTCAAATACCTGCAAGCAATAATTGCGGGCAAACAGGGGGACATGGATAAATCCATCATCCTGCTAAAGGAAGTGGTAAAAGATAACCCCATGCATCCAAATGCCAATCTGCAGCTTGCCAAATTGCTTATGGAAGACGGCGATTCTGCGGCGGCAGCGGCCTGCCTTGCCACTCATGCAAAATACTATGGGCGCACACGCAAAAAACTATAAAGCAGGAACCTGTATGAGAAGAGCAATTGCATATACGGCCTTTGCATGTCTCATGCTCCTGGGGACGGCATGCGGCGCAGATACCATTTTTGGGGAAAAGACAAACCCCCAGGCAGAGATAGAATTAGGTCTGGCCGCATCAAAATACTATGAGCAGCAAGAAGGGCTCTCTACCAATAAAGAGGCCCAGGCACGCGTAGATAGGATAGGCCAGGCGCTGGTTGCATACCTTGATAAAAAGATGTACCCGTACCGCTTCAAGGTACTTTCGCCAAACATAATTAATGCCTTTTGCCTGCCGGGGGGATACATCTACATCTACCAGGGGCTTCTAAACGCGCTCCCGGATGATGATGCGGTAGCATACGTAATTGCACATGAGATAGCGCACGGCTACAACCGGCATTGGGCAAAGCGCACGGAGAATATGGCCAGCCTATCCCTGTTTATGGGCATAGTATCGGCAATAACCAATGATAGCAGTGTTGCAAACCGCACAATGCTGCTCACCTATTTTAAGTACTCCCGGGATGATGAGTTCTACGCAGATATGTGCGGGATGAACTACATGTGGGAGGCCGGGTTCGATCTTGCGGGCGCATTGGAAGTAATGGATATTTTTGTGGGCATGCAAAAGCATGATGATACCCCGGAGTACCTGAGCACCCACCCCAATGCAACAGATAGGGCGGCAAAGATAAAAGCTCAAATATCTGAACTTGAAAAGGATAAGCCCAGGATACAAAAACCTGCAATCACTTCAGAAGCTGTAGACGCCGCGCTTGCCGGAGTGGTGGGGAAGATTCCCAGCCTGCAAACTGCGCAAAACCAATGGTATCCACTTGCCGTGGGTAACCAGTGGACTTACCAGATAACAGATGCATCCGCCAAAACTGCATACACAACCAGGGTGGTTGCAAAAATTGCCGTAAAAGAGAATGCCATATACAGAATGGAGACCTCTTTTGGGGAGAACATGTGCGTGCAGAGCCAGATGCTTGCAACCGAATCAGAGGTCTGGCGCAGGGCCAGGCCTAATTCCCCTGCCAGCCCGTGGGTTCCGGAGTTTGTTTTGGGAGAAAACATGCCGGAGCCCGTCACCAAAGGCGGGGCCAGCTATGAGTTCCTTGGCAAAGAAGATATTACTCTTTCGTGCGGAAGCTTTCCGTCCGCCCTTAAAATAAGAAAGACTTTAGCGGATAATGGCGGCATATACGATCTATGGTTTGTGAAGGGCGTGGGCCTGGTACAGCGTACATGCAAAGAGACCGGCGTCACGGAAACACTTGTTAAGTACCAGCTGGCAAAGTAGTGCGGCTACTTACGCTTAAGCAGAAGCCACTGCTTTCCATTAGTGTGAATAAGGGCATAATTCCCAGAGAGGCGCTCTCCGTGAAGTGCAAACAGGTACTCCTTCTCTGTGCGCTTCTCCAGGCTGAAGGTACCCTTGTCCCATATCTTAACCGTGCCCGCGCCGTATTGGCCCGGCGCAATAGTGCCCTCAAAGTCTATGTAGCT
>CALNCU010000239.1 GCA_937875395.1 uncultured Armatimonadota bacterium
GGGCCTGTTCCAGCTCAGATACCGGTATGTGCTCTGCATCTGTGTGCGCAACATCTATGCTTCCGGGGCCAAGGAGTAGGGTGGGGATGCCGGCATTGTTCATCCGGTAGGCGTCCGATCCGAATGCCACCGTTATGGGCTTGGGGGATATACCTGCTCTCCGGCAGGAGTCCGTGAGCAGTTGAACACCGGGGTGTGTCTCTTCTATAAGTGCTGCTCTCTGGGCATCCATGAGTGGTGAGAGGGTGAAGTCCAGGCCTCTCTCCTGCAGGTGTCTTTGCAGGGATTCACGGGCTTCCTCTGGGTAGGTCTTTCTTGTCAGCCGCCGGTCTATCTCTATTTTGCAGCTTTCCGGGACTATGTTTACTGCTTCTCCGCCGCTGATGGTGCCTACAGAGAGGGTTTCGCATCCCAGCGTGCCGTCGCATATTTTGGTTAGTTCTGCCGAGTATTCTTCCAGATTTGCAAGCACTCTCCCCATGCGGTAGATGGCGTTTGAGCCTCTTTCCGGCTGCGAACTGTGCGCGGCAACCCCTGTTGTTTCCAGGGCAAAGCGGGCTACTCCTTTGTAGCCGTTTACCAGCCGGCACCCCGTGGGTTCTCCTACTATGCCCAGCCAGGCGTCTTTTGTGGGCTGGTTCTCTACAAGGGTGCGGCTCCCGGCCCAGGTGTACTCTTCGTCCGTGACAGCCATTACTATTATGTTGTAATCCCCAGCCGGCTTTTGGGCAGCTTTCTGCAACGCAGAGAGCATGGCGGCAAGGCTTCCCTTGTCATCGCAGGCGCCTCTGCCGTAGATTTTTCCATCGCGCTCTTCCGGCATGAGCAGGCGGAGGTTCTCTCCTATGCCTACCGTGTCCATGTGAGCCTGCAGGAGGATGGTCTTTTTGCTCCCCCGGCAGATCATGCCGCCTACGTTTTTCATGCCTCCGCCGGTGTCCTGCGTTATAAGGTCTGCGCCGGTTTTGCGGATGAAGTCTTCCACGTATGCGGCCACCCTCGATTCGCCGGTGAGTTTGGGCGGCAGATCGGCTCTCCCCATTGGGTTTATGCTGGGGAGGGCGATGAGGTTTTTTAGTAGCTCTTTTGCGTCTTTCATGCTGTAAACCCCGGCACTCCTTCTATTGCCACCGCCCGCACGCAGCAGGAGTCCAGACCCTTTATGGGCATGGGCATAAAGACCAAGAGGAAGATATCGTCTTTCAGCTTGTCCAGATTCTGCATTACTTCAAGGAAGGTTATGTCTCTGGGCATTACTTCTTCATGTACGGCGCAGGCATCTTCCACGGTGTGTTCTATGGCTGCGGAGTCTCCGAAGCCTATGGATTTCACCTGCTTTTCCGCGAGCCACTTTCCGGATTCCCGGCAGAGGTATGGGCGGGGGTCGTCTGGGTTGTTGGAGAAGGGTTCGCAGTGGTGCGCGCTCTTTAATATTACCACATCGCCCGGTTTTACTCTGCCGCCGTCTGCTGCGTCCAGCTCTTTTGCCGTGATGGGGGCGCCGGGAGCGATATCCAGGTTCAGTACTACCGCCCGGCCTATGAACGCGGTGAGCGGCAGTCCCAGGATATCCTTCCATGCATCGTTGTAGTGGTAGGGCGTCTCTACGTGCGTGCCAAGGTGGGATTCCAGGTCCATGTTGCTGTGGTAATCGCGCGTCCAGTCCTGGTAGTAGCGGGTAATCTCACACCTGCGAGTCTCTTTTTCCGGGTGTATGAGCTTGCTCAGGTCTACTATTCTATACGGTCCCAATTGTGATGCTGCCATTTGATGTTCTCCTTACAAATTATGGTGGATGATACTTCGGTTGCAGAGCGAAGCGCCGCTGCCGAAGCCTGATTATTGATATATCTGCTGCGAAGGCCTAGTCTTCGTAGCGCCAATCTATTATTCTTTGCGCGTTGCCGCCGTAGATGGCCTGTTGTTCGCTCTCCGTGAAGCCGGTGTATTCCAATTTCAATAGAGCTATGGTCTGCCGGATGCTGTTGTGTTCCAGCACCGGGGGGAAGTCCGTGGCAAAGAGCAGCCGCTCTGCGCCGAATTCGCTCTTCAGCCGGTCTACTGCGGCAAAGAGCGGTTTTTGGGGCCAGCGCCAGCCATCTTCCACAAACGCATAGAAGCCGGAGAGTTTTACGCAGGCGCCTTCGTGCCCGGCAAGGTTTAGCAGGGGTGCATAGTCCGCTTCATCCAGCCTGCCGCCCGATACCTTCGGGCGGCCCATGTGGCTTATAAGTACGGTTGCTCCCGGATGGCGGGCGAGTGCTTCTGCAAGCGGCCCGCACTGGTTTGCGCTTATGTTCAGGCTGAGCGGCATGCGTTCTTCCTCAATGTACTGCCAGAAGGAATCCATCTCGTCTGATGCCATCCATGTGCACGAATCATCACGATCCAGGTAGCAGCTCAGACCGAAGTGTCCACGCTGGTTTAGCTTTTGCGCTTCTTTCCGCATGGTTCCCGGGTTTGGGTTCATGTGGCCGAAGGAGTGTATCCATGGGCGGCCTGATTTTATGCGTTCCACGTAGCCGTTATTTCCTGCATAGCGGCTGTCGCCCTCATAGCAGATTACAAAGGCGCCCTCTATGCCGGTATCACGGCGGTACTCTTCGTACAGATGGAGCTCGCCTTCCTCTCCCTGCCGTATGTGCGAGTTATTGTAAAGATCGCTATACGGCCTCTCAAAGAGGTGCATGTGGGCGTCTATTATGCTCATCTTACCTCCATGCAGTTTGCATCTATCAGGATGGCGGCTTCAAGGGCGCTTATGGCTTCTATCGGTGTTATGATATCCGGCTGTTTTCCCGCTAGAACGCAGCGGAGGAAGTATTCTATCTCTGCACAGAGCGCGGACTGCCCCAGGATTATGGGAGAGAGCGAAGTCTCCAGGTTGAAGCAGGCGTGTCTGTCGTCGTTTATGAACCGGTAGTTTGCGGGCGGCATGGCGATCTCTATCTCGCCCTTTGTGCCGGTGACCTTCATTTTGGCATCAAGCCCTGCGGGGGAGGCGTCGCGCATGAGCCAGGAGGATGAGAAGGTGCAGATTGTGCCGTCTGCAAGCTTTACTGTTGCTATGCAGTTGTCCGCCTCTTCCTGAGACTGGTTGAACTTTTTGAATCCGTGTGCCGTCTCCACGTTGCTCCCGGTGTACCAGAGGGCGAGGTCTATGTCGTGTATGGCGGTCTCCCGCATGGGGTTCTTCTTCCTGCCGGGTGTGAGGGTGCTGTAGTGATTGTTCCTGTGCGACTGTATGGATGTTATCCGCCCTATATCTCCCCGGTCTATCTGCTCCTTTGCATGCAGGTATGGGGGCATGAACCGGCAGATATGAGCCACCATGAACTTGCCGAAGGAGCCCGCCGCCGCATCTGCCATGGCGCGGGCATCCTCCGGCGTATCTGCTATGGGTTTTTCCACCAGAACATGCTTGCCGGACTGGAGAGCGGGGATTACCACTGCCTTATGGTCACGGCCAAGGGTGACCACGCAGGCAATGTCCATATCCTCTGCGCGGGCGAACTCTTGGTAGTCCGTGCTGATAGA
This sequence comes from uncultured Armatimonadota bacterium, assembly GCA_937875395.1. Lineage (GTDB taxonomy): Bacteria > Armatimonadota > UBA5829 > DTJY01 > DTJY01 > CALNCU01. The sequence continues at coordinate 3,538 of CALNCU010000239.1, forward strand.
GGGTACGTTGTACTTGCGGGCGATCTCTTCTGCCCGGCTCTCCGTCTTTGAGCAGACCCGCACGATTTTAACGTAAGGTATCTGCGAGAGAATTGTGCAGTAGAGTTCCCCAAACTCGCCCAGCCCCGCCACTCCAATTCTTAGCTTGTTCATTTGCCGAAAACCTCTGTGAATTTGGCTGCCGCCACCCCGGTGTTGACCTTTGCCCCCAGCGCAAGGAGTTTGCTCTCAAGCGCCTTGAGAGTGGGCAGGAGGTACTCGGAGGAGGCCGTCAGGGAGAGGTGGCCCACACGTACTACGGTGTTTGCAGTGGCTCCCAGACCGCCCGCAAGAAGGATGTCATGCTTCTTCTCTATATTGTTCCTGAGTTCTTCCCCATTTATGCCCTCAGGGAGGCATACGGCGGTTAGGGTTTTGCTTGCCCATTCATCGCGCACAAACGGAGTGAGCCCCATTGTTTTTACGGCCGCGCGGAAGGCATCCCTTGCCCGGATGTGCCGCTCAAACCTGGCTTTAAGGCCCTCTTTTAGTATTTCATCAAGGGCCTGGGAGAGCGCCAGGTAGAGTGATACGGGCGATGTATTGGGGCCCTGGGGATGCCAGTTTGCCCACTGCTGCTGGTACTTTTTGAGGATGCTCAGGTTCAGGTACCAAGAGCGGACGGGCTCCCGCCGATTTGCTATTGCATCCCAGGCCTTCTTGCTTACGCTGATGAACGCCAGACCCGCCGGCGCGCCAAAGCATTTCTGGCTGCCGCTTATGCAGAAGTCTATGCCCAGTTTATCTGTGGGCACATCTACCCCGCCCATGCTGGATACGCAGTCTGCTACTGTGAGTATGCCCCTCTCCTGTGCGGCCGCTGTTATCTCTGCAAGGTTGGATTCTACGGCTGTGGAGGATTCATTGTGCACTATGGCAAGGGCTTTTACCTGCGGGTGTTCTGCAAGCGCCCGGCGCACCTGCTCCCCTGTGATGGGGTCGCCGTACCGGCTTTTGGCGGTGATTATTTTTGCGCCGTGAAGCTCCGCCATCTCAGTGAACCTGTCTCCAAAGACTCCGTTGTTGCAGATGAGTATTTCTTCTCCCGGTTCCACGGCGTGGCTTACCGCCACTTCCATTGCGGAGGATGATGTGGCGGCCAGTATAAAGAGGTCGTTCTTTGTCTGAAAGACCTGCTTCAGCTTATCTACGGTATCAAAGTAGAGCCTGCACCAATCGGTACCATAGTGCGGCTGCATGGGCAGAGACATCTTTTCTCTTGCTTTAAGGCTTACTTCTGTTGGCCCCGGAATCATTAATCGCGGCATTCTTCCAACTCCTTTTTGTATTGTGGAATTTCATGCTCAAGCATATTTGTAAGTTCTGCTATCTTGCGGTTTACACCGGCTTCATCCAGCAGATACGCAAATGCTTCGCCGTGGAACCCCAGCTGGGGGTCGTTTGCAAGCAGGGGACTTACTTCTTGGCAATGTTCCAGCTCATCACGGGCTGTCTTTTCCATGCAGGCAAGGAGTTTAAGGGATTCTGCCGTATTGCTGCTTGCCTGCATGGCATCTCTGGCCTCCACAAAGTTCAGAAAGTTGAGGCTGCTCTTGTACTGATGGTAGAAGAGCTTTGCAACCCCCAAATGCTTCTCCAGGCGGCCCCGGCAGTCTCCCTGTGCAAGTTTTATTCCTGCCTCCAGTTGGTAAAGTCCCGCCTCCCATCCGACAAGCAGTTTTTTACAGGATGTCAGTATTACAGGGAGCCCAAGCTTTTCCGTCCAGAAGGTATGGTCGTCCCCCCAATCCGTATAGGGCACCACGCGCCAGTTGAGCGCAGTGGGTTTATTAGACGGGGTGAGCCGGAAGGGATAGACCGGCCCCCTGGTATGCACTCCCAGGCCCAGCAGAAACATGCAGAGCGGAAAATGATCCGTTGCCCGGCAGAACTCTTTCCATGCCTGCAGGACAAAGGGCGCGGCACCCCTGCCGTAGTCCCTCTCTGCCATCCGCCGGAGCAGGTCTTCTCCATCCGGCTGGGGCAGCCAGGACATTCGGTGGGTTATCTCTGTTACGGGAGACAGGAAGTTCCCAAAGTTCCAGCATCCCATGTAACCGCTTACGCCTTCATCTGCCATGTTCTTAAGCTTCTCTGCCACTTTATTCATAACGGGCAGGTAGGGTATATTGGCGTCTTCGTGAGTGGTGCCCACCTGTATCTTGGCAAATACCCGCCGCCCATTCTCCCTTGCAAATTGTGCGGCATCTCTAAAACGCTCCGACGGGCCTGCGTAGCTTAGGGAGTACTCTTCGTTTACAGTCTCTTTGCCTTCGATGTTGAGTTTTGCGCCCGCCTCAAAGCCTCCCATCAAAATCACGCCCGGGTCCAGCATGGAGATAAGGTTCTTCTGCGGCTCCGGTTCGTACTGGCGCCAGGCCCAGTTCCAGGCGATGACCTTTGCGGAGGGGTCTACATTGGTTGCGCTTCTGTGGATGGTGTTTATGATCTCTGATACAACCTCTGCCGGGGTACGTTTCTTGCACCTTGGGCACTCCTGAACTGTTGCAAACTGTTCGTCGCCCTGCTGCATGCCCATAAGGTCTATATGCGAGTAACAATGGTGATGGTGCTCGCTGGCCGTTATCAAAATCAGCCCGCCAAGACCAGGAGCGCTCTTGAAGAGGTTTGTTGTACTCTCGCTCAAGTACTGCTTCACTTTCGGCGTGCTGGAGCAGAGGGCGTTCTCCGCTCCTCCCCACATGGTGTTTCCACCCCAGTTTTCCGGCATGGCGTACCTTACGCCTCTTGCCTCCGGGTGCTGTGTGAAGAACAGGTCGTCCTCCTTGAATCCTAGGGGTTCGGTCATGTATAGGTAGACTCGTATGTTGTATTTGGCGGCCCTTTCTATAAGCCTGTTCAGGCGGTGTATCCTCTCTTCACATCCTTCTCCCAGCTCCGGGAAGGCGGTGTTCTTTGCAAGATTGCGCAGAATCCCGCGCATCCATATGCCGTTCATCCCGTGCCTGCTCATCTCCCTTAGCACGGTTTCCGGGTATGGTTCCGGCTCCGCAAAGAGTTCATCTACGCCATGGTATTGGGCGAGGGGGGAGCGGTAGATTCTGGTCTCAAAGATGGGTGAGTGCCGATAGGTTCCGCATGCTACAGCCGGGCCGCCGCGCTCTTTCATCATCTCTTCAAGCGCATATATCCCGTACATTATGCCCGCGGAGCCTGCACCCGTTATGGTAATGCCGTTCTTTTGCACGTCTATGCTGTAAGCCTCTGCGCTACCACCCGGTAATGTTTTACGGCACAGGTTTATTGCGCTCTCTGTGCCTTTGCCGTGCAGTTCTACCAGCATGGAGTTCCTTAAAAACCCCAGAAGATCTTCTGCGGCAGCTGTAACAATCTCATCTTCAGGGTAGGAGGGATTAAGTCTCCAATTGCAATCTACAACTGTCTCGCCATCAACCGGTGAGAATCCCTCTGCAAGCCATACGGCATGGCATGGGGAGAGCATGTTTTGCTTAAATCTTAAATGGCTCACCAAAAAACCTCGGTTATTAAGATAAAGTGAGTTGCCGGGCATAACCTCATACTGGCAATGCTTTATATGCTAGCATAAACATAATATGCCACACTCCGGTTATTGTCAAGAGATAACTTGAATGATCTTTACAAAATTGTAAAATTAGCATACGATATTTATGCTAGCATGCAACTTTTTGAATTGGGGGATTTATGAACAAGCTGCAAGCGCTTAAAGATGAACCGTTATACAAGCAGCTTCAGAAAAGGCTCTTGGAAGAAGTACAGTGCGGCGGGTATTTATCCGGCCAAAAATTTTTAACCATAAATGAGATAGCAGATAAGTATAAAGTCAGCCGCATGACTGCACGGCAGGCTGTTATGCAGTTGCAAAAGGCCGGCATACTTTATTCCAGGCCCCAGAGAGGCACTTTTATAAACAATCCCAAAGGAAATATCAAATCCTCTTTTACCATAGGCGCAGCATTTTTAGATATTTATAACACCAGCAGCCCGTATCTGTCGGAATCGTTCAGGGGGCTTACGGGTATGGCAAGAGAGAAGGGGATGTCGCTTGTCACAATGGCCCTCAAATCTGACAGGGATATCCTCTCAGAACTGGAACTGAGCGGCAAAATTGATGGATTGGTTCTGACATCCTGGGTATCCGTAGAGGCAATTGTAAAGTTAAGAGAGATAGGCCTTCCGTTTGTGTGGCTGGATAATGATCTGCCGCTTCAGGATATAGCCTGCATACTTGTAGATAAGATATATGGAATGCTGCTTTCCGTAGATTATCTTATTGCCCAAAAAAGGAAACGGATTGCAATGATAGACCCATGGGGAGGTTGCGAAAGGCTGGCCGGATGCAAAACAGTACTGGAATCAAAGGAACTGCCCGTTATTCCGGAGCTGCTGCGGGTGAATAGTGCCAGAACATATGAAGATGAGACGGCATTTACATACAAATCTGCGGCTGAAATTCTGGATGAGGGTAAACCGGACGGGTTGGTAGTCTTTGGAGAGGTTGCAACTCAGATAGTTATAAGGTTAGCCTTGGAAAGAGGATTAAAGATTCCGGATGATCTTGCTATTGTGTCCTGTACTAATATAGCTACAAAAGATTACTTTCCGGTGCCGGTTGGCGTAATTAAAATACCATTAATGGAAATGTCCGGCATGGCGGTTGATCTACTGCACAAAATGCTAAGAGGCGAGCATATAGAGAACGCAAAAATAATGGTAAAACCGTATCTTGTTGATGAAGAGTAGACGCGGTTGCATCTGATTTGCAGGGTGCCTGAAGAACGAGTGTGCGCAAAGAGAACCGATGCATCAATAAATAAAAAGTGCCGGTATATTAAAAAAATTATCGGCAAAGAAGGAGTTTTCTTATTCATGTCGAATATACTATCATAACTTCCAGCTGGTAGCTGGAAGGCGAAGAAGCTTATAATAGAAGCAGTGGTACTAAAATGGGAAAAATTAAGGTTCAAAAAGCAAAGCATGTTCAGCTAAAAGAACTGCTGATTGAAGATATTGTTAAAAACGGCTACCCGGTGGGCGCCAGGCTCCCCTCCGAGCAAGAATTAATCCGTCGGTATGATGTAAGCAACACCACAATATACAAGGCGCTTACATCGCTTGAGCATGAAGGCTATATCCGCAGAGAAAAGGGCCGCGGCACGTTTGTGGCGGATTACAAAAAATCCAACGGGCTTAAAGATAAACGCATAATAGGCTTTGTGACTATTTTCCCCGGGATGACGGATACGGATACATCTCTATTCAGCGATATGCTAAATGGTATAATGGACAGCCTTCAGAAGCATGGCTGCGAGATGATTTTTAGATCATCCGGTAATGTTGCAGAACAAGAAGTTCAACAAATAAACCAGTTGGCAGATTCAGTTAACGGTCTGATAATATTTCCCTCTGCAGTGGCAAACACATCAGATGCCGTATTATCTGCATTGCATAAGCTGCAAGAGCGGCAGATTCCTTTTGTCCTGGTAGACCGTTATTTAAACGGACTGAACTGTAATTATGTGGTTACAGATAACTTTGCAGGCACATACAGCGCAGTAGAACACCTGGCAAAGCTGGGGCACAAATCCGTACTTCTGTTATGCCCTAATGACTGGAAATATGTAACTCCACTTATTGACAGGGTGGGGGGATATGATCAAGCCATTAAAGATTTTGATGTAAAAGAGACGTTGGGCAGAAGAGACGAATCAAAGATTTTCCTGGAACGTAATCTGAATTACAGCTTCAACTATAAATCCATAGTAGAGCATATCATGAAAGTTGGTGGCCACCATGCGGCTGTAGTAACTACAGAGTACTATCTTGCCGTAGGTATTATAGAGACGGCGCAGAGGATGGGCCTTAAGGTTCCGGAGGATTTGGCCGTAGTAGGTTTTGATGAACACCAGGTTCCATGGCATTTTTCCGTTGGCATAACAACCGTAATTCAGCCCATGTATGATATAGGGCAGAGAGCAGTAGATGTACTTGTAGATAACATGGAAAACGGTGTTAAAGCTCCTGAAAATATATACCTGAAGCCCAGGCTGGTTGTAAAAGATTCATGCGGCGCCGTGCTTACAATGCCGGCGTAATACTATTAAAGGAGGAATACCAGTGAGACTGCAAAGATCAAGCATCAAGGCAAGACAAAGTATCAGAGGGTTCACGCTTATAGAACTTCTAGTTGTGATAGCCATTATAGCTATCCTGGCTGCAATACTCTTCCCCGTATTTGCAAAGGCAAGGGAGAAGGCAAAACAGTCTACATGCCAGAGTAATCTTAGGCAAATAGTTATGGCATTTCAAGCCTATGCGCAGGATTATGAAGAGGTGTTTCCACTTAGTGAAACTCGTTTCCCCATTGGTGCGCCAGGCGGGGCTCTCAAAGGTTGGTACAGAGTGCTGATACCCTACATTGAAACCAGAGATATGAGCAAATACAGCGATTACTGGAAGTATTGTGGCATATTCGTATGCCCTGCAGCGGTGTATCCCAGCCAGACATTTGCTTCTTGCGGTTATAACAGAACAAATTGTCCTCCTCCGCAGCTGATTTCCAGATATAGCTATACGATGAACGCATATCTGGGAGAGCCTTCCAGGGCCGGAAGACTTGCAAATATACAATCACCAAGCACATGCCCTGCATTTTATGATGGAAGCCGTCCGGAGTCATTTAATGATAGTAATGATTATCATGTTACTTTTCCCCATAACGGCGGAGCAAATGTGGCATATGTAGACAGCCATGTGACGTGGTTGGATCAAACAAAAATAAAAAGGTCAGATTTAAAGGCAATTGGAAATTAGCTATAAAATAGCAAACATCAAAGGAGGTAGGTTATGGTAACAAAGAGGATGATCTGGTATATGCCGGTGTTGATTATGCTGTTGGCATGCATTTCCGGCAGCTCGGTATACGCAGGGACGAACCTGATCAAAAACCCTGGATTTGAGCAGGGCAGTACTGCTTGGACGTTTGTTAATCATAATGTTCGGGATGTAAGGGGCGAGATAACGGAGGTAGAGTATCACAGCGGTTTAAAGGCAGCCTCCATAGTTGCTCCAAGTACGCCCAGGATTTATTCAAGCTGGTATCAGCATGTTGCAGTTACCGAAGAGACTCTTCCGGATTATGTATCGGTTTGGTACCGTGCGCCGGATAATGATTGTGAGGTTATTCTAGTACACAAGAGCAGGGATGAAGCAGGGGGACTCGCTGTCAAAGGTAGTGTAAGATTGCCCTTAAAAAAAGGTGCGGATTGGCAACAGGCATCTATGAAGCTGAATTTCCCGCCGGATACCAGGTATATCGTGATTGAAATGCGTGTCAGCAAGCAGGGGAAATACCTGTTTGATGATATTGTGCTTGAGAGAAGAGCGGAGGATGTCTCATATAACCGGCCATACAGGTTCCTGTTTGTTGGTATTGATCACAATCAGATGAGTTCATCCTCCTCCATGCCGTCATTATGGGTGGATGCGCTCAAAAAAAAAGGCTGGGAGAATGTAAGCAGTGTAAGCTGGGATGACCTGACTCCTAAACTGCTTAAACAATCACGCATGGTGGCATTTGTGGGTTATCCCTCAAGATGCGAGCTTACTCCTAAAGATGAGGCAATTGCAGAGCTTGTAAAGGAGTACGTAGAAGCAGGCGGCGGTGTGATGCTTGCGCAAAATAGTGATCAGATATTAGATAGAATGACGCTCCCTTTTTATATGGCAGAGAAGTTGGGGTTGAATCTGCTCTATGAAAGAATCATCTCTGATCCTGCTAAAACTGTAAAAGCCGGTTCCTGGGAGCCGGATGTATATACTTATACATCCGGCGTATTTGGCCCGGTAGCCGCCAATGTAGGGGGCGTACTCTACCAGTCAAGAGTAGATATGTACACGTATGCGGGCGTGCTCCCTTTTCTGCCGGAATCACCGTGGCAGGTGGTTCTGCATGCCGGCCCCAATTCTAAGAGCGAACCGTATCTTTCCGGTCTGGATGATCTTGATAAAAAATCACGCAAGCAGGGTTTCAACGGCAACATTCCTCTGGCCGGGGTTCGGGAGCTTGGGCGCGGCCGTGTGGCGTATGTGGGACTACAATCCGATAATATCTTCCGGCGCAACATATCGTCCGCAGAGAGCCGCAAAACAGCCGAAGGGTTCCTAAGCAAAGGCATTGGCGCATACAAAAGCGATTTAATGCAGTTTTATCTGAATGTCTTTGACTGGTGCTCCGCAAATGCCGCAAACCTGCAGGCGGCGGAGTTAAAAATGCCAAAGACTGATGGGCAAGCTGCATTTACAACAGCCTGGAAGATGCATAGGGGGATTATAGGTCCCAGAACCATCTACTCAACCGGGCAGAGCACCCCGGATGAATACGCGGCCAAAGCAAAAGCAGCCGGCATGGATTTTATAGTTTTTCTTGAAGATTTTGCAAACCTTAAGGAAGACGGATTTAACAAGCTGAAGGCGGATTGCCGCAGACTCTCCGGCGGCGGGTTTTTGGCGGTTCCGGGGATAACTTATCAGAACACGGATGGCAACAATGAATACGCCTTCGGCAACTATATAAAAATGCCGTCCTCCCTTCTGCTCTCCAGTGACGGAAAACGTTTCAAGGTATATAAAGATGATCCAAAGCAGAGGTGGCTTAAAAACAGATCAGATATGTGGATTGCAGATCTGGTATGGCTCTACCAATCGCTTGGCTTTAACAACTGCAGCGGATGGTATAATTTCTCTAAAAACCCCTATCCGTTCCATGACACTATGGGTGTAAACACCATGGGAATAATCACACAGGAGAACGGCCGCACACTGGAGAAGGTGCCGGAATACTATGGTTACCAGGCCAGAAGCGGGCAGTTTGTATGGCCGCTTGCGCTCACACTAATGAAGAGCGCAGATGAGATTTCCCTGCTTGAAAAGGGCGTTTATTACCAGAATGTTGTGGGCGCAGATGGATGCGCGCAGCTCTTCAAGCTGTTCAACACAAGATGGGCTAGGATGGCCAGGAACCTGTATCCGGAGACACCCCCGTTCGGAATGTTCTCCATTACCAATGGCCCCTTAATTGAGCTAAACATGCCCAGGGGAGATACGGATGTTCAGGGAGATATATATAACCCCAATCTGCAGGAATGGCAAATAAGCATGAAGGTAAGCTCAGATGCCGGCCTGCAGGAAGTTTTGCTTATGGATGGCGATACAGTGATCCGCCGATTCTTACCTAAAGGAAAAAAAGTATTTGAGTATAAGAGCGCTTTATCAAAAGAGAGGCAGAAGTACATCTGGGCGGTGGCAAAAGATATTCACGGCAGAGAAGCAATGACCCGAGATACGGATTGTGATTCCTGGCTTATGCGTGAACAGCAGTGTGCAGACAGGGCCAACCAGCTTCTGGATAGCAGGCAGGTGCGCGCTGACGGCACCCCTTTCTTTGTAGGCTATGGCGGAGACACGGCCATGCCGGATAAAGGCCCCTGGAATGCGCGTATAAAACCTGTTGGCTGTTTTGTATTTGACAAGAAGCTTGGTGTAGGAGGACGTGTTTATGACGGCGCTCCTGAATCGTATTCACAGGTGTTCTTGAATCCCTTTGTTGTATATGATGGCGCAATGCCGGAAAAGGTAGGTTGGTCGCATCAACTGGTCTCCGGCAGAGAGGGGGCGCCACATGAGAGGCCGGAAAGATTAGTGGCCTCTTCAGATGTGCTTGTTGCCGACCGGATTCTTGATGGTGTATACTCTTTAGATACCGCAGGTGTCACACACACTGCTTATCATGCGCTATTTCCATCCAAGCCGTCAAAATATCTGGAGAGCAGGGCCAGGGTCTACCTGTACCTTATAAAACCTGACGGCGTTAGCGCATATCTATGGGATCAGGAGTTTACGGCTCTAAAAGATATACCGGTTTCCGGTAACAAGCCCTACGTTATCTCCCTTGGCTATATTGAGGGCCGCAATGCCAAAGAAAGAATTGTTGTGAACAAGGGCGCAACAGTAGATGCCAGCCCGTTCCCGATAAAACAGCAACAGACCTTTGATTTAAACAAGGGTGACTACCTGGGCCTGCTAAAGAGCAGCTTTGGCTCGCTAGTTATATACAGCCTAACGGATGGTTTGGTGGCGGACTGCGGCAGCCCGTACATGCTGGGTATTAAGCCGAAGGGGAATATAATAAAAGCAGGCACCAAATTCCGTGCGCGCCTGCTGCTTGTAGGCATACCCAACAACGCCAGCGATCCGGCAGCCGTTGCGGCCAAAATTATAAGCGACTATGGCTTGGGAAAGAATCCATCTTATAAAGTAGAAGCATCACAGGGAAGGGTTGCCGGACAGGAGTATCTGCTTAATCTTGAAAGCAAGAATGACTGCTTCCGCGGTCGTATGGCAGGCATAGCTGATCTTTCCGGCAACCTTGGTGCTACAGTAAGCAGGCTGAACGGTAACTGGGCCGCCATATTCCAGCAACAGAGCAAAGCAAACAAAACCAGGCTTATCCCGGTAGAAAAAGGCACCGGATATGCCGTAATAAGAGCTGATGACGATGCCAAGACCCTTTGCATAGGCCACCCAATAGTTGCCGATAGACGGGATGCAGTGATCGCTCTTAGCAGAACCCCAAACTGGAGCAACTGGAATCTGGAAATTCACAACCCTACCAACAAGGATATGAAGGTGAACGTAAAACATAATCCGGCATTCAATGGGTTCAACTTTAATGAAACCCTTACACTGGCGCCCGGTACCTCCGTATTCAGAGACCTTGGCCCGGTTGAAAAGAGCTAGTGAACATTCAGTACATTTGCACCCTCCGGCTTTCTGGTCTGGGGGGTGCAAATGTAAACCCTTTTATTTTAACACCCTAAGGAGTCACAAAAAATGGCAAGTCTTCCGGCGGTAGTCGGTATACGCATAGAAGAGATAAAAACCTGCGTAATAGCACAATCCCAAAGCTTAAGCGGCTGGGAGGTAAGGCATGCGCGCCACCTTGCGCCGGGCAAGTATGAGTATCTGGATAATTGGAAACCCCTGAACGTAGGGGATGTATGGGCACGGCAAGGGCAGACCGCCTTCATCCGCCGGGAGATTACTGTTCCATGCGATTGGAAGGGACTCCGCACAGCCCTGGTGATGACCACCGGCGGCGAAGGGCTCCTCAGCATAAACGGCCGTCCGTACCACGGCGTTGATGACAACCGCGGCTACATCCTTCTATCCAAAGAATGCAAGGGCGGCGAACACTTTTCCTGCGAAATAGAGATAAAAACCGGGAACTATTTTGAATACGTGGTCAAGAACCCGGAGCAAACCTACGTGCTCAGCGAATCCAAGCTTATAGGCATAGACCCGGATATTGAGGCTGCCTACTACGATTTCTCCGTAGTACATGAAGCGGCAACGGGGGAGAAGAATGCCACCCTGCAAGAGGCCATCCTTCTTGCTATAAAAAAGGCGCTTGCCACCGTGGACTTCCGGGATGCTCATGCCCCCGCATTCAAGCCACAACTGGCGGAAGCACGCCGGATTATGAGGGAAGAGCTGGGCAGGATAAACTTTGGAGATACACCTGCCAAGAATTTCTTTGCCGGGCACTCGCATATAGACGTAGCCTGGCTCTGGCCCCTAAAAGAGACCGCCAGAAAGGTGGGGCGTACATACTCCACCGTAACAACCCTTATGGATGAATACCCGGACTATCACTTTGTATGCAGCCAGGTGCCGCTCTTCATCTACCTAAAAGAGAACTTCCCATCTATATATGAAAAGGTGAAGGCAAGGGTAGAAGAGGGCAGGTTTGAGCCCATAGGCGGCACCTGGGTAGAGAACGACTGCAATCTTGTTTCCGGGGAGTCGCTGGTTCGTCAGTGCCTCTACGGAAAGCGATTTTTCAAGAATGAATTCGGCGTGGACGTAAAGGTGGGGTGGCTTCCGGATGTCTTCGGCTATTCCGGTGCCATGCCCCAGATATACAAAAAATCCGGGCTTGATTACTTTATGACCTCAAAAATAAGTTGGAATGACACAAACCGGTTCCCCTGGAACACCTTCTGGTGGGAGGGGATAGACGGCACCCGCATCTTCACGCATTTTATCCACGGCTCTTACAATGCCTGCGTCACCCCGGATCAGATGCGGAATTTTTGGGAGACGTATAATTCCAAGTTAGATAGCCCGGAGTTCCTGTCAGCCTTTGGATTTGGAGACGGCGGAGGCGGCCCCACGCGGAAGCAACTGGAATACATCCCCCGAATGAAGAACATCCCCGGCCTCCCCAAAGCGCGGACAGGCCGCACGCACGACTTCTTCAAGAGGATAGAAGGAGAATGCCGCGACCTACCCACCTGGGTAGGAGAGTTCTACTTTGAGCTGCACCGCGGCACCTATACAAGCCAGGCAAAGACTAAACGGTACAACAGAAAGAGCGAGCTTGCCCTGCGAGACGCAGAGCAACTCTCATCGGTGGCAAACGGCATGGGGTTCGATTATCCCAAGCAGGAGTTGGTATCGGATTGGGAGACGGTGCTTCTAAACCAGTTCCACGATGTAATCCCCGGCTCATCAATAACAGAAGTCTACAAAGATTCAGAAGAGCAGTACAGGCAGGTACTCTCATCCGCCAAAACCATAACAGAAAACGCCCTGGAGCATATCACCCAAAACATTGATACCGCCGGCGATGGAGCCCCCATCGTCGCCTTCAACACCCTCTCCTGGGAGAGATCCGGCGCCGTTGCAATCCCCGGCAGAAAGAGCAGCACCCAGGTATTAGATACAGAAGGCCACCCAATACCAAGCCAGCAGACGGCAGACGGACTTATCTTCTGGGCAGAAGGCATCCCCTCCTGCGGATACAAAGTATTCAGATTAGCAGATGGAAAGAAAGAAGAGAGAAGCCCGTTCACCGTAAAAGATGGAACTATCACCACCCCCTACTACAACATAGAAATAGCAAAAGACGGCAGCATCCCCCGCCTCTATGACAGAGAGAACTCCCGGGAGGTGCTCCCCAAGGGTGCACGCGCAAACATACTCCAAGTCTTTGAAGACAAGCCATCCAACTGGGATGCGTGGGACATAGAACTTCAATACCAGGACAAAATGTGGGAGTTTACCGCATCAAAGCCGCCCGTAGTTATAGAAAACGGCCCCGTCCGGCTGGTAGTGGAAGCAGAACTAAAATACGGCAAATCCACCATAAACCAGAAGATCATACTCTATGCCCACACCCGCCGGATAGACTTTGAAACCAAGGTAGACTGGCAGGAGCGCAGAACCCTGCTCAAAACAGCCTTTCCGGTAGACATCCGCTCTGCGCAGGCAACATACGAGATAGCATACGGAGCCATAGAACGCCCCACCCACTGGAACACAAGCTGGGATGCAGCCCGGTTTGAAGTAAGCGGCCACCGCTGGGCAGACCTCTCAGAGCCGGGATATGGAGTGAGCCTGCTAAACGACAGCAAATACGGCTGGGACATAAAAGGCAACGTGATGCGCCTCTCGCTTCTCCGCTCCCCGGAAAACCCAGACCCGGATGCAGACAAGGGCGAGCATACCTTTACCTATTCGCTCTTTCCCCATAGTGGAGGATGGACGGAGGGCACGCTTCAGGCAGGGCATGAACTGAATGTGCCTATCAGGGCATGTGCGGATTCTATTCACGGCGGAAGCCTTCCTTCAAGGCATTCCTTTATATCCGTGGACAGGCCCGGCGTGATAGTGGATGCCGTAAAGCAGGCAGAGGACAGCGGCAGCACAATAGTTCGCCTCTACGAAGCATACGGCTCCCGCGGCCCCGTAACGCTCACCTTCCACAAGTCCCTTGCAAGCGCATACGAATGCAACCTTCTGGAAGAAGCAATAGAACAGCTCCCAACCGGCGGGCAAAATATCTGCCTAAATATCCGCCCGTTTGAGGTACGCACGT
>CALNCU010000240.1 GCA_937875395.1 uncultured Armatimonadota bacterium
GAAGAAGAGGAATCCCTGTGCCCAGCATTGTCCCGGAGGTGGCTGTCTTTTGAAGCAGAAACGTATGCTCCCTGCTCTCCCTGAAGTATTCATAAAACTTCACCGCCCTGCGCTGGGTGCGGAGCGGCCGGGGTTTAACGTAAGCCCTCTCCGCAACCGGAAGCCTATGCACGCTGCAGCCGGCCCAGGTATCAAAGAGCCTTAAAAAATGCTCCGCCTCCCCTTTTCTCTGCAGCGCCACAATATGCCGGGGTTCAAGCATCTGAAGCTTATAGGTTTTAAGGCGGCGGGCCAGGTCTCCATGCACAAAACCAGTTGTATCCGTAATAATAAGCGTGCGCCCCATCTGCATGGCTGCATCAACCATCTTCTTTGTGCCCACTATGGCAGGCGCAAAATGGCTTACGGGGGATGTATACCCCACAAAGAAGAGCTTTCTCTGGACTATATCTGATAAGGACTGTATCTCATTATCAACCAGCCCCATACTTATGGCCGCGGGAGGGCCTATCTCTGACTGACCCATATCTGCATCCACCACTGCGGCCGGTACTCCCGCGCGCACCGCACTGTTGGCAAGCATGGCAGAGAATGATGTCTTGCCGGAATCCGTTGCGCCTACAACAACAGTAACTCCCGGCGCAGATAAAATCCCCCTTATATGGGGTATCCATTTTTCATGTATCTGAAGGGCCATGCATCTGCTCCTTATAAACTAATCTTCCCCAAAAGGCACATCTATTCCTGCTCCTTGCGGCAGAAGTAAAAAGGGTATACAATGTCTCTCAAGTGGTTCCATCGGGAATTATGAGGAACAGACCGGGTTCTCTCTTATTTACTTAAACAGAAAGGGAATCTGGATGAAAATAACTTCCTGGATTTCGCTTATTGTTATCTGTCTGGCGGCGGCAGCCATTCTGTTTTTGCACTCAAACGCCGGAAGGCTCTCTGATGAAGATAAGGTGCATCAGGTGCTTAAGGATGCAGAAGCAGCCATGGAGAGCCGTAATCTTAGTCTTGCTTTTTCGCTTGTATCACCGGATTATCATGATTCCGCCGGCCTAAGAGCCGATGGAATAAGAGTGCAGATAATGCGGGCGCTAAGAAGCAGAGATCATTATGATATTCTTATAGACAAGGCCGTCCTTAAAATACAAGGGGCTGCGGCGCATGTGGATACCAGAGTAACGGTCTCCCGCATATCATATGCCGGAAATATAGATGAATACTTTTCCGGCGGCGTAGGCGTAAACCTTAAAAAAGAGAACGCCCGAAAGTGGCTTGTAATCCCGGTTAAGGTATGGAAGATAACAAGCGTTGAGGGCGTTTCCGGATTATATGGAGAGTAGCAATGAAGATAGGTATTATAAGCGATACACACGGTAATGTTGATGTATGGGATACGGCCATGCAGATTTTTAAGGGTGCGGAGATTATTCTTCATGCGGGCGATGTGCTCTACCATCCGCCAAGAATGTGCTGCTCGGAAGGATACAACATCCCTGAGCTTGCAAACCGTATAAATGAGAGCACCATCCCCATAGTAATAGCCCGTGGAAACTGCGATGCAGAGGTCTATGAGGAACTGCTGCAAATCCCCGTACTCTCCCCGTATGCGTTTGTTCAGCATGCAGGCCTTAGAATAGTTGTGCAGCACGGGCACACGCTTATCCCGCAGTCTATGCAGAGCCTTGCAGAGAAATACCGTGCAGATATCTTTATAACCGGCCACACCCATACGCCCGTGATAGAGAGGATGGGAGAGGCGGTGCACATAAACCCGGGGAGCCCATCAATCCCCAAGCTTATGAAAAACGGCTGCCCACTTCCAACGGTGGGCATTATAGAAGGCGGCACAATACGTATTGTAGGGCTGGATGGGTCAGAAGTGCTCTCCATGCCGCTTGCATCTGCTGAATAACTTCCCGGTAAGGAGATTAGGAAATGCCTGTTTTTTACCGTACCGCAAAACCCACTCTCACCCCAATTGGGCTGAATCACGGCGACGCGCTAAGATTCACCCTGTCAGACGGGCGCGAGTGGGAGATAGAACTGGTTTCCACATCGGCCAAAGTTACGGCGCGCAACTACGCCGCTCATAGATACAACGACAGCGGCCACGAAGGCGGCGACATATCTGCATATGCGTTCTGCTGCGACATCAGCATTAACGGCCGCAAACTGAGCCTGCACAGAGAG
>CALNCU010000241.1 GCA_937875395.1 uncultured Armatimonadota bacterium
AATAGTAGGGGGAGGCTTTGACTATCCGCCGTTCTCTTATATAGACGAAGATGGGAAACCCAAGGGCATAGATGTAGATTTAATGCGCACCATAGCAAAGAAAGAGAATTTGAAACTTGAATTTAAACTCTCAAGGTGGGATAGGGCGCTTGCCATGCTTGAGAACGGAAAGGTGGATGTTCTTATAGGGGTTCTATTTACCCCGGAGCGGCAGCTTAAGTTTAATTTTACCATCCCAAATGTAATTGATGATTACGTAATCTTTGTCAGGCGCGGCACAACTATCCGGGATATAAAGGATGTGCAGGGAAAGACGCTGCTTATAGAAGCCGGAGATGCCTCTTTAGAGACAATAGTACAACCGATGGGCATTCAGGGCAACATCCGGTATTTAAACTCGCTCCCGGGGTCCATCCGCGCGTTAAGCGAGGGCAAGGGCGATTATGTGATTGCGCCGTATTCAATAGGCATGCAGGCCGTGCGCCGGTATAATCTGCGGAATGTCCGGGTATCCGGGCCGTCGCTTGTTCCTGCAGTATACAGATTTGCCGTGCGCAAAACAGACACGGCTCTTCTGGCTACATTAAACGATGGTTTAGATAAAATCAAGTCCAGCGGAGAGTATAATACAATTCAGAATCGGTGGGTTATCTACAAGCATCCATACCTGCCTTCGCATACGGTGAGCCTTTACATTAAGAGCGTGCTTCTTCCCGTAATCATAGTAATATTTGGATTGGCGGTACTTTTGTGGTGGTTCAAGCATCAGTCTAATAAAAAGACGCAGGAACTTAAACAGAGCGAAGAGAAGTACCGGATGCTTGTATCCCGCCTGCCGGACTGGATATTTGTATGCAAGGGCAATAAAATAGTATACGTAAACCAGGCTACGGCGGACGGATTGGGATACCCGGTGCAGCAGATAATCGGCACAACAATTATGGATTATCTTACCAAGGAATCCAGAAGGGCTTTGGATAATTCCGCTGTAAAGCATACGGGAGCGGCGGATTTAGACGCTTACGAGGTAGATGTATTAACCCGCACAGGCAAACGTACCACTCTTGTGATGCGTTCTTCCTCTATCACCTACATTAATGAGCCTGCACAGCTTGTGGTGGCCGTAGATATAACAGAGCGCAAAATGGCACAGGAGGCAATGAGGGAGGCGCGTGAGGCGGCGGAAGAAGCAAACATGGCAAAGAGCCAGTTTCTTGCAGCAATGAGCCATGAAATCCGCACCCCCATGAACGGCATAATAGGCATGACGGAACTCCTTATGGATACCGATGTCACAGGAGATCAGCGCGAGTATCTAGAAGCGGTAATGTATTCGGCAGACTCCCTGCTGGTGCTCCTTAACGATATCCTTGATCTATCCAAGATAGAGGCCGGAAAGGCAGAGCCGGCCAGATCATCATTTGAGCTATGCAACCTGATGGAAGAGACGGTAAACCTGTTTGCCCTGCGCGCCCAGCGCAAGGGCCTGGAGCTGGTCTGCCAGGTTGCTCCCGGCATCCCCCACGTTCTTGTAGGCGATGAAGATCATATGCGCCAGATACTGGTAAACCTTATTGGAAACGCAATTAAGTTTACGGAATCCGGCGAGGTAGTAGTCTCCGTTAAAGAAGAAAAACGCGCTGCAGATGAGGTCACCCTTCACTTTTGCGTCAGAGATACCGGAATAGGGGTTTCGACAGAAAAGCAAAAGCTCATCTTTGATGCCTTTGTCCAGGCGGATGCATCTCAAGCCAAGCGGTTTGGAGGGAGCGGACTTGGCCTGGCTATCTCCAACAAGCTTGCCGAAGGAATGGGCGGCAGAATGTGGGTGGAGAGCGAAGTAGGCAAGGGCAGTAACTTCCACTTTACAATTCCATTTGCTATGCAGCAGGATGTAAATGATACTCATGCTGAAGACAAGGCGGCGGAAGCGCTAAAAGATATTGAAGTACTTATAGTAGACGACAACTATGACAACCGGGCCATGCTTACCTGCATGCTTGCATACTGGAAGATGAAACCCTCCAGCGCAACAGGCGGCAATTCTGCCCTGACACTGCTAAAAGAGGCAGCAAACGATGGAAAGCCGTTCAGCCTGGTTTTAATAGACGTAACCATGCCGGGGATGGACGGGTTTGAACTGGCCGCTAAAATTACTATTGACCCGGAGCTTGCCCCTGCAATGGTTATGATGCTTAACTGTGACGAGATAGCGGGCGAGGCGGAGCAGTGCAGGGAACTAGGGATAAACACATACCTTCATAAACCTATTAGAAGCTCTTTAGTACTTAAATCCATTTTAAACGCTCTAGGCAAGGAACTGTTGATTAACGACGGTTCCGGCAAGCAGGCATCAGGAATGGCGGATAACCTGCCTGCGCTCGGCATACTGCTTGCAGAAGATAACCCCATTAACCAAAAGGTGGTAACCACCATGCTTGGGAAGAGAGGGCATACTGTTACCGTAGTTCCGAACGGCAGGGAGGCGGTTCAGGCGGTGGATCTTGGCGGGTATGACCTTGTTCTTATGGATATATCCATGCCTGAGATGGATGGGTTTGCGGCCACGGATATAATCAGGGAGCGCGAACAATCAACCGGAGCGCATATACCAATAATTGCGCTCACCGCTAATGCCATGAAGGGCGATGCAGAAAAGTGCCTGGGCGCCGGCATGGATGGATATGTAGCCAAACCAATGCGGCTGGAATCCCTCTTGTGCGAGATGGATAGAGTCCTCTCTGTCATAGGGCGGAGGGATAATATGGTTGCTGCAGGGGAGATGGATGCAGAGCAGGAGCCGTCTTAGCCGGGCGGTAATTTTTCTTGTACCGTATGCTTGAACTTCCTTTTGGCTGATGATATAATCCCGACATAAATTTAATTATATTGGAGGCCGGATGGCATTCAACTTCAACAGACCTCAATTGCTTGCCGCATTTGTTATAGTGCTTATGGCGCTTGCAGGAACGGCCGCCGTGGTTCTAAAATCCGGTGTGTTTGGCCAGCCGGAGCCGGAATACCTGTCTGCCAGCTCTGAAAAGCCGGGTTTGGGGGATGTAACCATTACTCCGCTGCCTCCGCAGAAACTATGGGTTCACGTTACAGGGTGCGTGCAGAAGCCAGGTGTCTACCAGTTTGCTCCGGGCGCCAGGGTTCAGGATGCAATACGTGCCGCCGGCGGCGCATCAAAAACGGCAGACCTGGAAAGCATTAACCTTGCAGAGAAACTGGCAGATGGCGAGCAGGTATTCATTGCCCGGAAGGGGAGCGAACCACTGCCGTCAAAGTCCTGTGTGCGGGGTGGAAACAAGCCGGTTTCATTCCAATCCGTAAAGAACACGGCAGGGAATGCCACAGATTCCAGGCCGCAAAAGCTTACCGTGCCGGGCAAGGGTGTAATAAACATCAACACCGCCGGGCTTGAAGATTTGCAGAGGCTCCCGGGCATAGGCCCTTCCACAGCCGAAAAAATTCTTGAGTACCGGAAGGCTAACGGTGCATTTACTTCCATAGACGAACTGGATGAGGTTAAAGGCATAGGCCCTGCAAAGATAGCCACACTTAAACCATTTGTTTCCTTGTAATATCTGTAAGGGGGAACAGATATGAAACTCTTTCAACGACCTCTGGCACTCTTTACCGCAGCATACATTGCGGGCATCATCTGTATTGTGCAGCTGCACATAAGTCCGGTAATTGGGTTTGGTGTGGCTATGGCGCTTTATATTGCTGCATGCTTTATTCCCGCAGGGTCCGGGCAGAGGATACTGCTTATGCTGGTTGTGGGCGTATTTGCTGTAGGCCTGGTGCGAACTATGGTCTACAGGCATGTCTTATATAACGATCTATCCCGGTACGCCAAGGGGAAGATGGTCTATGTGCAGGGGACGGTGGATTCTGCCCCCGTTGTTGTAAAGAACGGCTGCCGCTTTGTAATTAAGGCATCTATGGTAGAGGCCTATAACAGAGAATATGCCGTAACCGGACGGGCAATGGTTACGCTCTACCGGCCGTTCCACAGTAATACCCCTATTCAAGCGCCGTCTTATGGTGCAAAAGTGCGCATCCGCGGGCGCCTGCAACTCCCCGAAGAAGGGAGCGGAAGCGGGGTAAACTATAAGGCTTATCTTGCCAGGCAGCGGGTGTTTTCAGAGATTGCGGCAGTTGCAGGCAATTGTTACACAGAGCCTTCCCCAAAATGGAGTATAGGCTCCGTGGCAGAGGGGTTTAGGTCTTCCCTTAAAAAACAGGCATATTCGCTCTTCAGCCCGCTTCATGCAGAGATGCTGCTGGGCATACTGCTTGGAAGCTACTCGGCACTCCCTCTGGATATTCAGAATGCATTTATGCGGTCCGGCACAATGCATCTCCTTGCGGCATCAGGGTTTAACTGTTCCATACTTCTTGCAATCTTCGGGTATGCCCTGCGCAGGCTCTCCACGCCAAAAATAGCGGTAAATATTTTGCTTATCGGTGTAGTTTGGGCGTTTACCATTGTGGCCGGCGCCGGGCCTTCCATTGTACGCGCAGCTATAATGGTTACCGCATATCTGTCTGCATATCTCTTCTGGCGATCGGCAGATTCCTTAAATACCGTTCTCATTGCTGCACTGGCCATACTTGCCATAAACCCGCTTCAACTCTATGATGTGGGGTTCCAGCTCTCTTTTATGGCGGTGCTCTCTATCATACTTGTAGTCCCCGTGCTGCAACACCATGTATTAGATTGGTTATCTCCAGAGCGGTTTGACGAGCGCATAGGGGGTGCTCCCGCAGTTTATATTACAATGCGTGCGGCACAGTGCATAGTGGGGGCGGTAATGCTCTCTATAGTTGTCGGTTTGGGCACCTGGCCGCTTACTGCAACCTATTTTAACTACATATCGCTTGTTTCTCCAATAGCAAATGCACTTACCGCAATCCTTGTTATTCTTCTTACAATAACGGGTATTATTTCTATGGCTGTGAGTGCGTACATTCCGGCGGCGGGACAGGCGCTTGCAGCACCCGCTGCTTTTATTATGAATTGCATGACAGGGGTGGTCACCTCTCTGGGAGGGCATCACTGGTCTATAACGGCTGTTAAATCTCCCCCTGCATTTACAGTTATGGCATATTTTATAATCCTGATTGGAGTGCTTGAGTTTGCCTATAGGAAGACTGCGCCAAAATCGTGAGTGGCTGGCTATTGTAAGCCTGGTTGTTATTGCCGTAGGGATATGGCGTCATGCTAATACTATAGATCAGACTAAACTCAGGGCAACATTTATAGATGCAGGGCAGGGGGATTCTATTCTTATTCAGATGCCGTCCGGCCGTACTGTGCTTGTTGACGGCGGAGGGAGGGCGTACAAAAACGGCGATGATTCAACCGGCTACAGGATTATAGAGCCCTTCCTACGCAGCCGGGGGGTAAATTGCATAGATATTCTTGTCCTAACCCATCCCCACGATGATCATATAGGCGGCCTCCTCCCCGTGCTCAAAGATTGCAAGGTGGGCATGGTGATTGACCCGGCAATCCCTCATCCATCCGTTACCTATGCAAAGTTTCTATCGTATATCCGCAGGCACGGCATAAGTTACAGAAGAGCTGTGCGCGGAGACGTGGTAGACTTCCATGACGGCTCCCGCATGGAGATATTAAATCCGCCGTCTCCCTTAATCTCCGGAACCCAGGATGATGTAAACAACAATTCCGTGGTACTCAGGATTACCTACGGCAGCCATGCCCTGCTTCTATGCGGCGATGTGGGCATAGCGGCAGAGGAGGATATCCTCTGCCAGGGCATAGATGTGGCAAGCGATGTTATTAAGATTGGACACCATGGAAGCAATACCGCTACGGGCGATTCCTGGCTCTCTGCTGTACATCCCACAATTGCAGTTATCAGCGTGGGCCGGCACAATTCGTTCGGCCATCCCAGCAAAAGGGTGTTGGAGAGGCTGCAATTAAAGGGCTGCAAAACGTATAGAACAGATACCGGCGGATCTATAACCATTGAGCTTAAACGCGGGGAGCCATCCATAAGGGTAATAACAGCACGCAAGAATGATTGACGGCCTTCTCCTCCAGGGTAAGACAGTGATGCCTTATTTGCGGCATATTGCATTTATCCTGCATATATGGAGGATGCCAAAGCTTGCACCGTTTTATTTTATACGGATTGCTCTTTTCTCTTCTGCTTACGGGCTGCGGGGGAGGGCCTCCCGCGCCTTCCAGCGGTGCTATTGATCCTACCGATCCTACATCTACCGGTATTGTTATTGACACACCGGTGAGCCGTGCAATCTTCCAGCAATCGGGAGGGGCGAGCAATATTCCCGTAAATATTTCTGTAAATACAATGCCTGCCGGTCATGGCATAGAAGCGGTGCTGGATAAAGGCACTCCCGGCGAACGATCAGAGAAGAAGTTTGGAGCGCCGTACCAGTTTGTATTCTTTGGCGTCCCGTGCGGAGAGCACACGCTCTCTGCATGCCGGATTACTATAACCGGTCAGCGCATAGGGGAATTTGTTACCGTAGACAGGGTGGGCGTAGGGGATATAATAGTTGCCGTGGGAGACAGCATAACCTACGGAGAGGATGATGATATTTATACGGATGACTGGTCTGCAGACGGCAGAAACGGGCCCGTGACGGATATATGGGGGACTTCCTACGGGGGATTTGAGCCTATCCTGAACAATCTGCTTACAAATGCAAAGGGGTATCCGCACAGCGTTATTAATGAGGGCTGTTCGGGCGATCTGGCATACAGGGGCCTGGATAGAATAGACGGCATCCTTGCCAAATATCCCACTGCCGGTATGTGGTTGATAGCATTTGGTACTAATGATTCCAACCACAATGTCTCAGCATCCGTCTATGAATCTAACCTACGGAGCATTATTGCGCGCATACACGCCGTAAACCCTTCGGCAAAAATCTTTCTGCCCAAGGTGTTCTACTGGCCCAAAGACCTTGTTCAGGAATACCACGGCTGCATGCAAAATATTATAAGTTCAACCCCCAACGTCTGCATGGGGGCGGATCTGGAGACATCTTTTAAGCAGAATCATGAACAGTTTGACCACATGGCAAACGCGCCCGGCACCTGGTTCTCCCCGGTAAAGACACATCACCCTAACGGCATAGGCATCCAAAAAATGGCCGAGCTGTGGCGGGATGCCATTCTATCGGCTATATAGGGGATTATTCCTGTTTACATAATTTGCCTGCCGGTATAAAATAATAAAAGGAATCGGCCGGAAAGTCTCCGGCTTTGTCTTTGAGGGGTTATGGTTGAATCCAGAAAACTAAAGCTGCCGGTGAGCCTTCCCAGGGGATTTGAGGCCTGCGCGCGCTGCAGTGCGCGGGTAAAGGACTCCATTATGCAAATGGAGGGCGTGCAGTCGGTTGATGTAGACTTTGAGCATGCCGTCATCAGCCTGGCCTACGATCCGCGCCTTACTCCGCTTGAAGATGTTGAAAGCCGCATGCAGCGCATAGGCATGGAGATAAAGGAGCGTTTTGAGCACAAAACATTTGCGCTTGCAGGCCTGGACTGCCCGGACTGCGCCCTTAAGCTGGAAAAGAGCATGGCTAAGATTCCGGGCGTACTCTGGGTTTCCGCCAACTTTGCTTCTGCAAAAATGTCCGTAGAATACGAACCTGCACGCGTAGATACAAATGCCATAGAATCCAGGGTGCGGCAGCTTGGGTACGGCATAAGCCAGATTGTGCCGGAAGCGGCGCCCGGGCAGCGGGCGCACGCCCACGCACAGGTGTTTCCATATGCTGCAACACTCACGGTTTTAGCGGGTGCGCTAATCCTTGCCGGTGCAGGCCTGTCCGGCGCCGGTTTTACCTCTTTTGCAAGGGTGTGCTATCTTCTTGCCGCCGTTGCAGGAGGGGTTTATGCCGCGCGCGGCGCCTTCTACAGCTTAAAAGTCCTTGAGCTGGATATGAACTTTCTTATGACCGTGGCGGCCCTTGGAGCCATTGCCATAGGGGACTGGTTTGAGGCGGCAGCGGTGATGTTTCTGTTCTCTCTTGGAAACGCGCTTGAGGCGCGCACAGTGGAGCGGGCCAGGCGTTCCGTAAACTCGCTGGTAAATCTCTTTCCCACCCAGGCAAGGGTGAAACGGGATGGGAAGGAAGAGATGATCCCCGTTTTAGAGGTAAGAGCAGGGGAGGAGTTTGTGGTTCGTCCGGGGGAGAAGATACCTACGGACGGCATGGTTATAACTGGTTCATCAACAGTAAACCAGGCGCCCATAACCGGGGAATCCACCCCCGTAGAGAAGGGGCCGGGCGACACCGTTTTTGCTGGTAGCATAAATGAACGCGGCTCCATAGACGTGGCGGCAACTTCTACAGCTGAAGATAACACTCTTGCCAGAATAATCCACATGGTAGAAGAGGCTCAGGCACAAAAAGCCCCCACCCAGCGCTTTACAGAAGTCTTTGGCAGGTACTACACTCCCTCTGTAGTAGCGCTGGCGGTACTTACGGCGGCACTATTTCCGCTTCTTTTCAGCATAAATTTTAAAGATTCGTTCTACATGGCGCTTACGCTGCTTGTGGTTGCATGCCCATGCGCGCTGGTTATATCTACTCCGGTCACCGTAGTCTCCGCCATAGGTAATGCTGCAAGAAACGGAGTGCTTATTAAAGGCGGGGCACACCTGGAATCCGCCGGGAGTGTTCAGGTGATTGCTTTTGACAAGACCGGTACAATCACAACCGGCAACTCCAGCGTGACGGATATAATTTCCGAGGAGGGATGGAGCGATCTCCGCGTGCTTGCCATTGCCGCAGGTGTGGAAGCCCGGTCAGAACATCCCCTGGCAGAGGCTATAAGGCGTGAGGCATCCCGCCGCGGGGTAGATGTGCCCAATCTTCTGGATTTTGAGGCGCTCACCGGCATGGGCGCAGCTGCCAAGTTTAACGGCGATACCTGCATAGTAGGCAACTCGCGCCTTATGAATCAGATGGATATAGATATAAGCAGTGCAGAAGAATCCCTTCTTATGCTTCAGGCGGAGGGCAAAACGGCGGTCTTTGTTGCCTGGAACAGACAGCTTGCCGGAATTATTGCGCTTAGGGATACCGTGCGGGAGCGCGCAAAAGAGATATTCCGCGAGCTAAAAAAGATTGGGATAAAACGCATGGTAATGATAACCGGAGATAACGAGCCGGCCGCCCGAGCCGTTGCAAGGGAACTGGAGATTGATGAATACTATGCAGAACTGCTTCCGCAAGACAAGGTAGATATAGTGAGGGTGCTTATAGATAGGTACGGCAGCCGCGTGGCCGTGGTGGGCGACGGCGTAAACGATGCGCCCGCCCTTGCCGCCGCAACTGTAGGCATTGCAATGGGGGCAGCCGGCTCTGACACGGCGCTTGAAACCGCCGATGTCGCCCTTATGGCGGGGGATCTTAGCAAGCTTCCGTACGCGCTCCGGCTCAGCCGGACAGCACTTAAAACTGTTAAGCAGAACATAACCTTCTCCCTTGCAATAATACTCATTCTTATAGCCTCTGCCCTTTCCGGCAGGCTTGCGCTCTCCATGGGGGTTGTTGGGCATGAGGGGAGCGCTCTGCTGGTTATTGCAAACGGGATGCGCCTTCTCCGGTTCCGGTAGATACGCGTATCCTGGTTAAAATATAAAATCGCCGCCGGCAAGCTTGATTGCCGTTAGAGTAATGGTTTCCATGGAGGTTTACCATCAACAATCTTGGTTTAAATGCAACAGAACTTGTTATTGTCAGAACTATTGTAGCCCTTTCCGCCGCCATACTTGGCGGGCTGCTTTGCATGGGCAGAAAACGTGTCAGCCACCGTGCGCTTTGTGGATTGGGAAGCCTTGCCGCCGGTGCGCTTCTTGCCGTAACGCTCTTGCATATCATCCCGGAGACGCTGGAACTTATAGGGACGCTAAGAGGAATAACTGTTATTATTCTTGGCACAGCAATCTTTGCAGCCATAGGAAAATACGTCTACTTTATGTGCCCGGCATGTGCGGCATCCGCCACGGAACATTCCGGCGGATATTTAAGGCTGGGGATGCTGCTAATGGTTACAATGGGTATCCATAGCACAGTGGACGGCCTTGCAATTACCGCCGGCTCGGAGCTTGTTACATCCACCGGATTGCTTATACTCTTTGCAGTCTCCTACCATAAGATACCGGAGGGCATGGCGCTTGTTTCGGTGGCCCGCCTTGCAGGATACAGCCGGGGAAAGGCCCTGCTTGCCACAGCCCTTATAGAGCTTACAACCGCGCTGGGAGCGTTTACAGGCCTCATATTCCTCCACGGTGTAAACCAGATATGGCTTGGAATGGTTCTTGGACTGGTTGCCGGAAGCTTTTTATACACGGTTGGATTTGCGCTTTTAAAAGAGATGTTTGTGCATGAGAAGAGTTCCATAATAATCTATGTGCTTGCAGGATTTATCTCAATTCTTCTTATAGGCGCCCTCCTGCCCGCTGCGCATGCACACTAGAATGGGTGCAACCGTGCTCCGTAGGTAGGCAGAAATAAAAAGAAAGGAGTCTCCAAAACAACCGAAGAATTTTCTTGTTAGCAGCAAGAAAATAAACAGAAGGAGACTCCCAAAACAATGACTACAGATACAAGCCAAAACTCCCTCCTTGAAGCCGCAAAAAGTTTTGCAATCAGCCATATAA
>CALNCU010000242.1 GCA_937875395.1 uncultured Armatimonadota bacterium
AAGACAAAACTCTCTTGCTTTCATAACCGTTCCCTCCTTGTATTTTTGTTCTACCATAACACTTTGTTTAATGCATAACTTTAAGCTGTTAAAGACACTCTCTTTTGCTCTATTTTATACCCTTTATTGGCAGATCATTAATCTTATGGTCAGCATTAAATTATTTAATTTTAACTGCGGCAAATTCTTTGATGGCTGGTATAACAAACTCCACGCTCCGGTTTGTGATTGTGCCGGAGAGCTTTTGGGGGGCGCTGCCGGGTTCGTAAAGCTCCAGACCTGCACGTTTGACACCTTTATTCAGGGCGACTTTTACTTTGGTGTTTTGCACCGGCTGGCCGCTGTGGTTGAGAAAGTAGAGCAGTGTGCCGCCGCCTTTTTCTTTACTGCGCATGGCTACTTCCATTGCGGGAGCGGTCTTTACTTCCAGCAGACGATCTTTGCCCAAGGATTCCTGCATGATGGTTCTAAAGAGCTTCATGCATCGGGCTTCACGGGAGATTTTATTCACCGGCTCCTCCAGAGAATCCGTAACCTCCCCCTGAAAAAGTGTGACGTCATTTGGGCCGATGTAATATACTTTGCCCTTGCCGTAATTATTTACGGTTATGGCCGATGTTCCGTCTTCATAGGTTGCCAAAGTTAAGGCGCCCTTCCCCGGAAGGATTGCTGCACTCACGGGCTTGGGCAGCTTCTCTGAGAAGAATAGATCATAACCGTTGAATTTCATCTCCTTGCACTTTGCCTTCAACCATTCCGGGTGGCGGTTTGCCATGCGGTAGAAAAGGGTGGCATCGTTACAGTCAGCCGCTATGGATAATCCTCTTAGTTCTCTGGGGAGGATTTTGTTGCTTAGCTTTAACATTGCATGCTCTTTGGCCTGCATGGGTTTGCCTTGAGTAAGGCTTAAGAGCGCCGGATTGGGTCGGGGTTTGCCGTATTCATCATAGAAGGCGGTCTCTCCGGTAATAATAAGCGTGCCACCGTTCTTTACATACCCGGCAAAAGAATCTGCCTCATATTTGCTCATACATTTAACGTCCGGCAGTATTATTACAGAGTAGCCTTTCAACTTCTCCGGCAGGCCGCTCTCCTGGCAGAAGGGCACGGAGACTATGTCCGCCGGTACCTGCATGTGGGAGAGGGCGTAATAGGTGTATTCCGTCTGGAAGGATGCGCCGTAAAGCCCGGTCATCCTGCTCCAAGAGCCCCACATATCCTTCATGCGGAAGGTGTTTTCAGAGAAGTAGACGCCAACCTGGCTGACGGGACGCGTATCCTGCCACAGATGCTTGTTCTCCCGGGCAAAACTTAGTGACTTTTCCAGCGCTTTTGTATTTTGCTCCCTTTTTTGTGTAGGCTCACACATAACAAATATCTGCAAGCTTGTTGCGCCGTTCATCAGGTACTCAAACGGCTGGCGGTAGACATCATCCGGGTTTAGGTCCATATAACCCTCATACGGCCAGCCGGTATCGCGCTGCGAATCGTAAAACTGGATGATTCCGCTTAAAGGGCGTTCTCCCATAGCGCTCTTATGCCACCGAATCAAATACCCGGACCATTGCAGCGGACGTCGAAAGGCCTGAAAATACGGGTCTGTCGCCATCCGGCAAAATCTTGGAAAATCTTTGAAACGGTGAACATCTATTCCCATCTGCCCACCGCTCTCATAAGCAACCGGTGATAGATTCAGCATCAAATCCTTATCAGGGAAAGCCGATTTATAGCCTGCTATAACATTTGCCAGCCTGTCCGTAAAGACTTTTTGCCTGAACCACACGGTGTTACGCCAGCCTTTGGGGTTATTCAGATGATCCTGGCTGAGTGTCGGCCAGCAGCTAAACTTCTTGTAATATTCATTCCGCAGATATGTATCTTTCTCTAGCTCCGGTATGCTCTGCAGCTTCCAATCGCCGTAGCCCCAGTTGGGTTCATCTATTGAAAAAGCATCCACTCTCTCTACAAAGCCCGGCCCCATATTCTGAGTGCTCCATGACTTCAACTGCTCTGCCATCTTTTCCGACGACTGAATAGTCCAGAAGTTTCTCCACGGCATCCAGCCGCAATTAACGGAAAGTCCGGCGTCTTTGTACGGTTTATCTTCACCTTTAACTACACAGCGATAACTCATAATCACTTCGGTCACTGCGTTCTTTTGGCAGAATTCCAGGCATTTGGGCGTATACGAAGCGCTGGGATACGGATAAACGCTGATAAACTCTTCCGCCGCCATGGCAATTGATGTAAAGCTGAGCAAAATGAGCAGCGTTAAGGCAAGGTTTGCAATCCTGGTTTTCACTTGGGTTGTCCTCCATCGTCAATTTTTATCTCCTGGCACAGCGGGCGGCAGGCGGGGTGGTAAACTGTCAACCTTATCTTGCCGTCTGCGGGTTTGGCTGTTTTTATGCGGTATACTCCGCCCTGCCCCCGCCCTTCAGTGCTGTCACCATTCACTGTCTTTTCGCTGCCGTTTAT
>CALNCU010000243.1 GCA_937875395.1 uncultured Armatimonadota bacterium
AAAGACGGTGTAGAGGAGTTCTCTACCCGTTTCAGAAAGCTGTACGAGATAGAGAAAACCCCAAACAGAACGGGGGGGCGCTTCTAACGGCGCCCCGCCGCCGATTATTCATACCTGAGCGCGTCTATGGGGCGCAGGGCGGAGGCCTTTCTTGCAGGATATATCCCAAAGAATATGCCCACTCCCGCTGCAAACCCGAAGGCCAACAGCACGGAGGGTATGGATATTACCACCTGCCAGTCGGCGGCCTTTGCAAGAATCTGGGCGGCGCCTACTCCAAAGGCTACCCCAATAACTCCGCCTATCATTGAGAGCACCATAGATTCTATGAGGAATTGAAGCAGAATATCCCGCCCGCGGGCGCCTACCGCCTTGCGGATTCCTATCTCCCTTGTGCGTTCCGTTACAGAGACCAGCATAATGTTCATAATCCCAATTCCGCCAACCAGAAGAGAGACGGCGGCAATGCCGGAGAGGAGCATTGTAAACGTCTGGCTGGCCTGGTTGGCAGTCTCCATAAACTCCGCCTGGTTTCTAATCATAAAATCCGGCTCTCCTTCGGGAGGCGTCCGGTGCCGCTTTGCAAGCAGATTGTTAATCTCTGTTATAGCCGCATCCATATCCGCCATAGATTTGGCCTTTGTGCTGATGGAGCGAAGATAATCTACCCCAAAGACCCTTCTCTGCGCCGTGGTGATGGGGATGAATATCATGTCGTCCTGATCCTGCCATCCGGTTGAACCCTTGGCGCGGGTGACGCCTATTATCTTAAAGTTTATCCCCCGCACGCGCACAATCTTGCCCACCGGATCGTTCTGTCCAAAGAGGTTTTGCGCGGTGGTAGGCCCTATCACTCCCACGCGGCTCAAGGAGCGGATCTCTTTGTCTGTAAAGAACCGGCCCTGCTGCATCTGGTAGTTTCGGATTTCAAGGTAATCCGGCGATGTGCCAAGGATGCCGGTATTGGTATTCATCCGCTTATACTTTACCTGGGCGGACATTCTAAGTTCCGGGGCCACCAAAACAACGGATGGGCAGCTCTTTTTTATGGCAAGGGCATCATCATAAGTTAACGTCTGAATAGAGCCCATGCCCCCCTGAACCATGCCCCGCCGCGACTGCCCTGACATAACCGTGAGCACGTTGGTTCCCATCTGCTGGATGTTCTGGAGCATCTGCTGGCGTGCGCCTTGACCTATGGCTATCATGGCTATAACCGCAGCCACTCCTATAACAACGCCCAGCATTGTTAGTACGGAGCGTACCTTGTTTGCCATAAGTCCGTCCAGTGCAATTTTTACGCTCTCTTGGAAATTCATTCTTCATCCTCCCGGGGGAGTGTGGCAAGCACATCTCGCGCATCTACCGGGTTCGCTACCTTTTCATCCGTTAGTATTCGCCCGTCTTTGAAGTGGATAATCCGTCCGGTATGCATGGCAACATCAAGCTCATGAGTGACTATGAGTATGGTCTTTCCGGCCCTGTTCAGCTCTTGGAAGATAGCCAGTATCTCTTCGCCGGTTCTTGTATCAAGGTTTCCCGTGGGTTCGTCGCCCATAATTATGGGCGGATCGTTTACAAGCGAACGAGCAATAGCCACCCTCTGCTGTTGGCCGCCGGAGAGTTCGTTCGGCTTATGGTTGGCCCGGTCTGCAAGCCCCACACGCTCAAGCGCCCACATTGCCCTGCTGTGCCTGTCCGGGATGTTGTTATACAGCATGGGAAGCTCCACCTGCCGGATTGCGGGCGTGCGGGGAAGCAGGTTGAATGATTGAAATACAAACCCTATTTTTTTGCTGCGCACGCCCGCAAGTTCATCATCAGAGAGGCTGCTTACGTCTATGCCGTCCAGATGGTATGCGCCAGAATCTGCGCTGTCCAGGCAGCCCACTATATTCATAAAGGTGGATTTGCCGGAGCCGGACGGCCCCATAATTGCGGCAAACTCCCCCTGCGCTATGGAGAGGGTTACATGCCTTAGCGCGTGCACATAGTTCTCTCCAAGCTTATACGTCTTGTTTAAATCTTCTACAGCTATCATACTATCTTGCGCCTCTGCCGCCGCCGCGCGGCCTACGCATTCCAAGCGGGCTACCCGCCTGGGCTTTTGGCATAGGGCCTATAACGGCTGTTACTACTAGTTCGCCTTCCCGCAGGCCGGCGGTTATCTCTACGGTTTCATCGCCCTCAAGGCCTGTTTTAACCGGGCGAACTACCTGTTTTCCGCCTTGAAGCACTGTGATAAAGTGCCTGCCGCTTCTTTCCTTTACGGCCTCTACAGGCACCAGAAGCACGTTGTCTCTCTTCTCTACAATAAAGTTGCATGTGGCGTTCATCCCGGGTTTCAGAGTTGGGCTGGCGTTTACCACCTGAACCTTTACCGGGATGGTGGTGACGTTCTGGTCTGTAACGGTCTGCGGGTCTATCTTGGTAACCTTGCCTGTAAACCGCTGTTCCGGGTACGCATCTATCTGGACATCAACAGTCTGCCCCAGCCGAACCTGCGCAATATCCGTTTCGTCTACAGATGCAAGCACATACATCTTGCTTAGATCGCCTAACTGAACTATGCTTGTGCCCGCCCCGGTGCCCGCAAATGAAGATTTGCCGGATGTAACTATTGTGCCGGCTTCCACGTATTTTTGCAGAATAATTCCGTCACGGGGTGCGGTGACGGTGGTGTAGTTAAGCTGAATTCTGGCATTATCTACAGATGCCTTGTTGCGCACCACCTGCGCGCCGGCAGATTGTATATCCGCCGCTTTTATTGAAACCTGCCTTGAGTTTGCAAGCGCAGAATCAAGGGATGCCTTTGCCTGCCGTAGCGCGGCTTTGGCGGCGGCAACATCCTGATTACGGATTTTATCTTGCACGGAGTTTGCCTTTGCGTTCTCAAAGGAGGCTTTGGCCTGATCCAGACGCGCCTGCGCGGCGCGTACCTGCGCATCGTAATCATCACCTGCTGTGCTCATTCTTGCTTTTGCCATATCCATGTCTGCTTTTGCTGTTTCATAATCAAGGGTTGCGGAATCTAGCGTGCTGGCCGGGATGAATCCTTTATCAAAAAGGTTCTTCTGCCTGTCGTAGTTGCGCTTTGCTTTATCCAGGGATGCCTTTGCCTGGTTGTAGGCAGCGCGAATCTGCGCCGTCCCCTGGGGGACTCCCGCAGATTTAAGCTGCCTAAGGGTCTCCTGGGCAGACCGGTATCCCGCCTCTGCCTGTGCAATGGCGAACTTGGTTATGGATGGTTGCGCCTCTGCCTGCGCCTCTGCCTGCTGCAACCTAACCCTGGCGGCTTCATAATTGCTTCTTGCCTGGCGGATTCCGGCGGCGCTCTGCTGAGATTCCAGCGCCATGCTCTCTCTTGCCTGGCCAACCTTTGCTCTTGCGGCAAGCAGGTCTGCCTCTGCCTGGCTTAATACCGTAAGCGTATCCGTAGGGTCTATCCGGGCTATAACCTGCCCCGTTTTTACTACAGAGCCAACATCCACGGAAAGAGTATCTACCCTTCCTCCTGCGTTGGATTTTATATCTATTGTGGTTAACGGCTGAAGGATTCCGCTTGCGGAGACCGTGCTTACTATTCTTCCGCGTGCTGCCTTTTCTGTTTCTATGACAGGTTCGTTTGTGCGGGCGGAGCGAACCTTTCCCACAGCCGCCCAGACTACTATAATAGCCAGAACTACGGCGGCCAGTATTAGTTTACCTTTGCGTGTGTAAATCACTCTTAGTAACCCTTCTTTCCCATAGCCTTGTCCAGTTGCGCGCGGGCAATATAGCTGTTGTATAGAGACTGGGCGTTGTTTGCAAGCGCCTCAGAATAAGATGTCTGGGCCGTGGTTATCTCAAGGGGGATGGCTAATCCCTGCTGGTACTTGGCCTTTGCCACTTCCAGGTTCTTCTGCGCCAGCGTGACGTTTGACTTGCTGGCGGTGAGCTGCTCCAGGGAGCTTGTAAGGTTAAGGTATGACTGTTCCACATCTGTGGTTATATCTTTCTTCATCTGCTCCGTAAGGAGCTTTACGGAATCTACCTTTGCCTTGTTGCTGTCTACAGCCGCCTTTGCAGCTCCTCCGTCAAAAAGGTTCAGGGAGAGGCCTATCCCTACCGACCACTGGTTGCTGTAGCTTGCTCCACCAAGCCCTATGCCGTAGCTTGCCCCTACCGTTGGGACGGGGAGGGTTTCTATCCGTGCCTGGGCAAGCGCGGCTTCCGCCGATTCTATCTGGGCGCTTGTTTTTGCAACTTCGGGCCTGTTTGCAAGCGCGGATTCAATACAGTTCTCCAGGGAAGGGGTGTTTGCAGAGGGTTCCTGCACGTCTTCAATTTTAAGTTCCGGGCCGTTTGGAAGCCCCATTGTGTTTCTGAGAGAGTTCCAGGCCATGCGTGCATTGTTATCTCTTTGAATCTTTGTAAGCCTGGCGTTTGCAAGCTGCACTTCAACGGGGAATACATCTACCTGCGCCGCATCGCCGGCATCTATTCTGGCTTTAATTAGTTTTAGCTGTTCTTCAGACTGGGTGACGGTTTGGAGGGCTATATCTGCAAGATGCTTGGCCTTAAGCGCGCCAAAGTATGCCTCCGTAACCTTAAGCGCTCTATCCTGCTGTGCAAGATCAAGCTGCGTGGCCAGAACCTGCTCATTTGACTTGGCTTGCCGGATTGCTGTTTGCGTGCGGCCGCCGTCATAGAGCGTCTCTGTGATTTGCAGCGAGTGCTGAATTCCGTCATAGCTGCTGTTTGTATTCTGTCCGTTATTGTTATAATAAGAGCCTACGCTCAGTTTTGGCATATACCCGGCGCGGGCCTGGGTGGTATTTGCGCTTCCGCTCTTTATATCTTGTTTTGCAGAGAGCACGCTGCCGTGGTGGGCGAGCGCATAGCCTATGCAGTCACTTAGCGAGAGCGTCCGGTCGGAAGGGAGATTGGCTGCATCTGATGCAAAGAGCGGTGCAGCACAAACCAATGCAAACATTAATCCGGCAAGTAATCCTTTTTTTGAAACCATCTAACGTTACCTTTCAAGTATTGATGAGCTTAACACTACTTAAGACGTTTTTGTGTTGCTATTGTTCGCAGGAAATGGCTTTTTGGAGATGCATTCGCCTGCAAAGACATGTTGAATAACCTCTGCAGCCCGCCCCAGTACATAGAGGTCCTCCGGGCTGAGGGTTGCAAGCATCCGGGCGACGCCGGGTTGTATGGCCGCGCCTGATGCCTCCAGAACAGCGCTGCCTTGCGCCGTTAGATTGAGTACCGCCCTGCGCCGGTCGCATGTAGAATATTTGCGAAGCACAAGGTCTTTTTTTACAAGCCCATCTACAAGTTTGGATGCTGTTGGAAGCGTTATGCCTATATGTTCTGCAACGTCGGAAAGGCTTGCGCCTTCTCTTCTATGAACAAAGGCAAGCACCCTGAACTGGGGCAGAGAGAGGTATGACGGCCGGTTGTTACGTATCTCTTTACGTATAACCTTCATCACAAGAGGAACAGCGTTTACAAGCCTGTCTGCGCATTCATCTACGGAGAAAGGCTTAATAGATGCATTATCTAATAGTTTCATAAGCTAAGTATATTCGCACGGCAGGGCGTTGTCAACCGGTGCACATGTGCGGTTGCCCTTAATCCGCATATCATCTGTTTTATGGGATACTTAAAGCTCCTTCTCCGGCCGGGCCATTATCTCCGGCAGATCCGAGAGTGTGTAGCCGCATCTTTTCATAAACTCTATATGTGGGAAGAATTCGCCGATTTCATAGAGGTTATGGGAATCGCTTCCAAATACAAGCTTCACCCCGGATTCTACGCATGCCTGCACAAACTCCGGCTGAGGCTCGTCTATGTTATGGAAGTTTAGTTCTGCCGCCACGTTGTTCTCTTTAAGAAGGCTCACAAGTTGCGGGATAATTTCGTAAGGTATGCGCATATTTTTGATCAAAAATAATCTGAACGGATGCGCCAGTATGTGTACGCCGCAGGTAAGGAACCGGCTTAGCAGGCGAAGTGTCTCTTCGGCTGCGGCCTGCGCGCTGGGGTTGGGTTTCATAATCTCCTGAAGCCAGTGAACGGCGCCCACAAGCACCTGCGCGCGCTCCATTTCTCCTGGAAGAACCACCGGGTTGCCCTTCCAGTCACAATCTATCTCAAGGCCGGTTATGGCAGGGGGCGCGAAGGGTTTTATCATGGTAAAATAATCTTGTATACGTTCGCTTCGGCCCCGGGGTGCATTTTTCCCTTCGCT
>CALNCU010000244.1 GCA_937875395.1 uncultured Armatimonadota bacterium
CCGGCAGAAGCACATCGGTTGATTTCCTTTGGGCCTGGGGGGATGCATCGGTTTACCCTGAAAGAAGGCCTATGACGGTTAAGTCCATCTTTGATATGGCAAGCGTAACCAAGGTTGTTGCCACCGCATCAGCGTGCGGTATCTGCATTGATCGCGGCCTCCTGAACCCTGATGCCCCCGTTGCCGATTATATTGGCAATATAGGCAGTCTAAACAACACAAGTATACTTGTGCGGGACCTGGCAACCCATGTTTCCGGACTTTCCAACCAGAAGGTTATCAATACAGATTACGACGGCTTTCTTAAAGCCATAGTTGAAACCCCTCCGCAATGGCTCCCGCGGCAAAGGTTTGAATACTCATGCCGGAACTTCATCCTCCTTGGATATATTGTAGAACTTGTTACCGGAACGGACCTTGCAGCGTTTTGCAAACAAAACATATTTGATCCGCTTGGCATGACGAATACTTCTTTTGGCCCGGTTACGGATAACCTGGATTTGGTGGTACCAACAGAGCAACCGGCGGGGACAATCAGCGACGGCCAGGCAAGAATGGCCGCAAGACCCGTTGGCAATGCGGGCCTGTTCTCAACGGCCAAAGACCTTGCCCGTTTCTGCCGGATGATGCTTTCCGGCAGGGAAGAGATTCTCCAAGGCAAATCACGCTCATGGCTCATGAATGCCTGCAGCTGTCCAACTTTCCCGTCACATGCGTTCGGCTGGAGGATGCTTAAATGTTCAGAAGCCCTGGACCGTCCCCAAGCCATGTCGCATGCAGCTATAGGCCATGGCGGCTGGACAGGCCAGTCCGTATGGATTGATCCGGAGCAGGATAGATACGTAATTGTTTTAACCAACCGGACGCATCAGCTACACTATTCAAGCAATTACGACCGCTCACGGCGCTTCCGGGGCACGGTTGGAGATATAGTACTATCACACCTGAAGGCATAGGAGCCGCCCTTTTCTATCTGGGAGTGGCATCGGGGAGACCGCCGTCTACCGGAAGGGTTGCCCCGGTGGTGGGCGTCTGCCGGGAGACAAAGAAGAGCACGGCGTTTGCCACGTGGTCTGCAGTAACCTTTGTCTTAAGCAGGTTTCTGTTTTGATAGTACTCCTCTAGGCTGTGTTCATCCAGGCCGCGTGCCTTCATTCTATCCGGCCCTACCGTCTGCCAGAGTCCGGATTTTTTGGCCCCGTCAGAAAAGACGGCATCCGGCGCAACCATGTTAACCCTCACCCCAAAAGATGCAAACTCCAGGCTGGCTATGCGGGCAAGCTGATGCGCCGCCGCCTTTGTGGCGCTGTATGCCCCAAACCCTGCCCCAGGCGCAAAGACATTCTTTGTTGATACCAGAACCACATCTCCCCCGGTGCCCTGTGCCTGAAACCGCCGGGCAAGCTCGCGCATAACCAGCAGAGTACCTTCCACATTTACCTTTTCAAGACGCCTGAACGCCTCTAAATCCAGCTCGGCAAGGGGCGAAACATGCGCCGCCCCCGCGTTTACCACCGCAATATCCAGCGTGCCCCACTTGCAGGCTATCTCTTCCAGGGCCGAAGATATAGAGGCTTCATCCGTCACATCAAGCGGAACCCCCATTACGCTCTCCCCCCATGAGTCAGAAAGCTCATCCACAAGTTCACCAAGGCGCATGCCGGCCAAATCCGTTGCCGCCACCCGGCAGCCCGCACGCAGAAGCCCGCGGCATATCCCGGAGCCTATGGCTCCAGCGGCGCCCGTCACAAGGGCCACTCTCTCTGCAAGATTGTAACTGCATGTAAATTCCATTAGACACCCCTATTCAGTATGCAGGGCGCTTGCAAGCATGCTTATGTTTTTCTCTATCTCTCCTCCACCAAAGATTGTTCCGCCCGCCACTACAACATCTACACCCATCTGGGCTATATCGTGTATATTCTCTCTTGACACACCGCCGTCTATGCCTATAAGCACCTTTTTGCCGGACCTGTCCAGCATATCCTTAACCTGGGAATACTTCTCCCATACGGAACCGTCAAATTTCTGGCCCA
>CALNCU010000245.1 GCA_937875395.1 uncultured Armatimonadota bacterium
AAAATCCACCTCATGCGCTTTCTTCATAAAAACCCTCCTAAAAAAATATATTTCAAAAAAAATTGTAGGTAAAGAAGGAGTTTTATCTAAAATGCAGAATATATAATTGTTTCGATATAATTCCAAATGAGGTACTACACATGCCACCGAAATATAAGAGACTGGCTGATGTATTGAGAGATAACATAAAGAAAAAACTTGCCCCTGGTGATAGGCTGCCTACACGAAGAGAGCTCATGGAACGCCATGCCGTAAGCCTGTCAACAGTGGAAGGCGCACTCAGGATACTCTCTGATGAGCAGCTTATATCCTGCCATGTGGGACGTGGCACGTTTGTAAATGACAGCTCTGCACAGAAAGAAAAACCAGCTACTTCCGGCATTATCTGCATGTTTAGCGAGTTTCAAGGACAGGGTGTAATATCCAATCTTCATCAGGGGCCTATCTGTGAAGGCATACGGAATGTACTTGATGGGACCGGACTGCATTTAACAATGTCAGATTATGGCAGTATAGGTGATATTAACAGCTATAATGGCTTCAGCGGGTTGATCTTTATGGCGCCCACAGAACGCCAAAAAAATCTTATTAAAAAGTTTCAAAACAGCAATGTGCCATCTGTTATCATAAGCGCATCGTGGGAAGATGTGAACACGCCCAGCGTAGATTGCGATAACGAATACGGCATCCGGTGCGCCCTCCGCTACCTTACGGATAGAGGTCATACAAGAATTGGGTATGTGGACCAGAATTACTGCTCATTTGATGCTCTGGCCCGGCGATCTGCCTTTAAAAACATGGCTGGCGAATTTGAAATTGAGTGCCGGAATGAATGGTTTATCGCCGCCAAATATGAAAACCTGGATGATGAAACACTCTTTAACCTTAGAAATATGTTCACATTAGAAAGCAGACCTACAGCACTTATATTTAGTTCTTTCTTCCCGGTGACAATGAAGATAATTGCAGAACTTAAAAATATGAACCTTTATATTCCCCGGGACGTGTCGCTCATAGGATTTGATGATTCATCATGGGCCAGATGCATGAAACCGGCCCTCACTGTAATTGAGCAGCCTTTGAACAATATGGGAAGACATGCAGCAGAAAGATTGCTGGAACAGTTGAACGGAAAAGCATATGTAAAGCATGAGATTCTTCCCATTGAGCTGATTGAACGCCGCTCGGTAGCTGTGGCCAATATTTGATGGTAAGGCGCATGACAAGCTTTTGGTAATTTATTCGATATGTATAGATTATATCTATCGGAGAAGGAGAGGTAAAAATGTTTAGTTCAGCATCAAAGCAAAAGGGGTTCACATTGATTGAATTGCTCGTTGTTATAGCCATCATAGCTATACTGGCAGCCATACTCTTCCCGGTCTTTGCAAAAGCCAGGGAAAAGGCTAAACAGACAACTTGCACAAGCAACCTTAAGCAGATGGGTATGTCCATAGCCGCATACTGCCAGGATTATGACGAGTTTATGCCGCTTGCAAATTCTAGGGTATATGATAACACTGCCGCATATTCAACAATATGGATTACAGCAATCCATCCGTATATAGCAGGATGTGCATGGGATGGAGGCGGCCCCAAAACCAGTAAAATACTATTCTGCCCTGCTGATACTGACGAAATCCTTCTGAACAGTGGTAAGAAGATAACAAATTACATGTATCCTGCACATATGGGGCACATGGGGTATGCTGGTTCGAACGCAACTTACAGGCCTAGAAGCCTTGGAAAATGCCTCTCGCCTTCAACATGTGCAGTAATAATAGATGGAAGATGCAAAAGCCGTACATATGAGCCTCTTTTTGATTTTAACAGCCCGGCTACGGCGAGTGCATACATAGCAACGCGGCACTTTGGCGGGACAAATGTGCTCTATGCAGATAACCATGTGGCATGGTTTCCGTTATCAAGAGCTTCGTCATCCGAAATCTCCAAAGTCTTCTTGTGGAATATGTGGAGCGGCGTGAATGACTGGCCATACTAGACAGTACATCTATGGAGGTGGAAATATGTTAAACGTACAAAGAGTTTTTGCAGCATTTGTATTGATGGCGGGGGTTGCCTGTATATGGGGAATACCGGCATGCTACGCAACGGATGGGCCAATCTATAGCAATAGATTTGAGGAGGGCACAGGCTTTAGTTTCTGGTGTACATCGGGGAATATCTGGAGTCTTTCCAAGGCACAGGAAGAAGGATATATAAAAGTAAACTATGCAGGGCTGTCCGATGAAGAGCATTTTGACGGCAAAAAGAGCTACAAACTAGATATTACGTTGAACAAGGGACAATACTGCCTGTTCCGCCTGCCGCTTGGACACGGAATGCCGCTCACAGATCTGCTGAATCTATCCTGCTGCATGAGGGTCAAGAAGCCCGCTGGCGGGGTGAATGTTGGATTTGGCTGGAGTGTTATGGTGCCCAACGGAAAACAGATGGGCAACAATATTCCATTTATACAGCAATGCCCAAATGGGTGGGTGCTTGCATCCGGGAATATATTTAATGCCGTAAAAGGCATATGCAGCGCTAACGAAAATACCTATGGGAAGCTTGGGGATGGCAGCGGCTTCAAAGTGGACGCTCTGACCATTAACCTTCAGAGTAGAAGCAAAGAGGGCTTCTCCGGACAGAACATAGTTCTGTATGCAGACAGCGCAGTTCTTGGAAAAGACAAATCCCAGGCCGATCTGACAGGTCTTGTGGATAACTGCGAAAACGGTCTGATAGGGTGGACTCCGGGGTCTTGGGCAAAAGACCGTCTGTCGCCTGTCATATCTCTGGCAGATGCAAACGCTTCAGAGGGAAAGTTTGCGGTAGTAATGTCGTTTCCTGGTGATAAAACCGTGGTGCGCAAGGCATGGCCGATGGTAAAGGACTGGCAGAATATTAATTTATCTATAAAGAAGATATCCGGTCTGGGACAGTGCCAGGTATACTTGGTAGAAGATTCAAACGGTAAGGAAGAATGGTTCCACGGCCCCGTGCTTCCGCTTGGTCCGGTATGGCAGAAGGTAAACATAAACTATTCAGATTTCAAGTATGGCTGGGGGCCCGCCGATGGTGATAAGAAGCTGGATAAGAGCAAGATAATCTACCTTGTATTCTTACCAATTACCGGCAGCACGGATATAGAGTTTGCCATAGACAATATAAAGGTTGAGTAGAAGAAAGGAATTTCCCAAATGTTGCGTATCAAGGTTTTGTTTCTTATGCTTGCAATCTGCTTGATTATGGTGCTTGCAGGTACACAAGCTCCGCTCCTTGCTGCACAGGGTAAGAATCTCTTCCCAGGAGACACCAGCTTTGAAACGGGTGCAGAACCCTGGATTTCCTGGACTTCTGCATATGCGGGCAACTGGGGTGTGGATGCAGCCACGGCATACCACGGCAAAAAGAGCCTGAGGGTGGCATATCCTACCCAGCTTGAGGCATACAGGTTCAAACTTGAGAAGGGGCGTTCGTATACGCTTTCCTTCTATATGAAAACGGATAAGCCCGGTGCACCATGCTCTGCAAGCATTTGGACGCGTAACCCTGAGACGGGGAAAGATGCAACACACGGCATTTGGAACGCAGCATACGGCACGGAGTGGAAGAGGTACAGCTTTACTATTCCGCCCCTGAATTTTACGACAGATGATTGGCGGATGATTGTGATTCCCCAAAAATCTGACGCTAACTTCTGGATAGATGCAATCCAGCTTGAAGAAGGCGCCCTCACAGACTACCATCATCCAGAGCGGTTCTCCATAGTAACAGGAGAGCCCGGCAACATCTATACTTGCGGCAAGCTGAATACAGTTAAGATAAACCTGTATAACGGCACAGTCCGGAACTCTCTTCTAACCTTAAGCTACAACATTGCAGATTATAATGGAAAATCTGTTTTAAAAGGAACAAAACAGGTGGATATGAAGGGCAATGCATCCTTCACCCTGCCAATCAGCCTGCCTGCTACCTTTGACAAGGGCTTCTACACCATATCCGCATCCATTACAAACGACGGCAAAGTAATTTATGAAGACAAGACTTTCTTCTGTGTTGTCCCACCCGTCTCTCCCACCAGAAAGACCCAGGGTTTCATGGGGACTTCGGATTACATGGGCCAGGCATCAGAAGAGCAGATGGAGTCTCTTGCAAAAATAGGCTCCAGATGGCTTAACCTTCCGCTGAGGCGCACCTGGAAATCTATAGAGCCGGAAAAGGGCAAGTTTAACTGGCAGGGCATGGATAGAGATGTAGAGTTTGCAAAGAAATACGGCTTCAACATTGTAGGCTATATTTACAGTGGTGAGGATGCCGGAATACCGGCTTGGGCTGCGATGGATTCAAGAAGAATAAGGCCAAGGAATATGGAAGACTTCAGCGATTATGTATACAACATGGTCTCCCGGTATAAAGACAGCATAAAGGTATGGGATGTGCTGAGCGAACCAGACCTGGGCGTAAAGTATACCTGGGGCACCGATTCAGCAAGCGCATACGCCCAGTTCCTTAAAGCCGGGTATGACGGGGCCAAGCGGGCGGACCCGAATTGCATATTCGCCGGATGTTCGGTCACAAGCAATGACGCGGGCACAGGATACCCATTCGCCAAGGCAGTTCTTAAGGATATAGGGCCGAATCTGGATGGAATAGCCCCCCACCCCTATATGTATCCCCGCACGTTTGGGCCGGGGCTTGCGGTTCTTGGACCCACGGAGGGAGGTCTTGCCAAGTATCTCCAGAATATGGTGCCGCTGGCTCAAGGCAAGCACATGTGGATAGGAGAGTATGGATTCTCTTACCACTGCCGGCCGGACAGCATCTATGCAAAAAACATGGCTGCATACATGGCGCAAAGCCTGATTATTGTAAGAAGCATCAAGGAGATAGAGCGATTCCTATGGTTTAACTCATACCATAGGTTCTGGACAAACAGCGGAGAGAGTTACGGCATGTGGACGGATGCCTTCATTCCCATGCCCACAACAGCAGTCTTTGCAAACATCGCCAACCTTCTTGAGCCTGTGACGGATAGAAAACACCTGAACATGGGCAAATCTGTGGAATGCTATATCTTCCAGAGCGGCAAAGATGCAGTAGCTGGCATCTGGGCGCCACGTATTGCCAAAGACATCTCAATAGACATCCCCAGGAACATAAGACTTAAAGTGCTGAACGTGGTGGGAAGCAGCCTGCCCGCATCACAAACCGGCCGCCTGCCGCTCACCGAAAGCCCGGTGTTCCTGGTGATGAAGAACGCTTCCATGAATCAGCTTGAGCAGTTTATCTTCACATGCAAAATAAACACACCTCTTGCAATAAAAGCCGATGTGTATACAACAGATGATTCTGCGCTTCAGGTATTTGCAACAAGTCTTGCCGCAGAGCGCTTAGAAGCAGGATTAAATGTGAGTTGCCCGCTTCCCCTGATTAACCCCACCACAACCTTCACCCTTAAGCCGGGAGAGACCAAAGTTATAGAGTTTCCGCTCAAAGATTCCAAATTCATCCTCGGCCCAAATTATAAGATAAGCCTGAATATAACAGCAGCCGGACAGAGAGTTGACACAAACAAGATATTAACTTTCCTGGAAAGCCGGACTCCTGAACGCATGACGGATAAACCGTTTGCCGCACTCTCTTATAACAATCT
Organism: uncultured Armatimonadota bacterium; assembly: GCA_937875395.1. Taxonomy (GTDB): domain Bacteria; phylum Armatimonadota; class UBA5829; order DTJY01; family DTJY01; genus CALNCU01. Next base: position 5,660 of record CALNCU010000245.1, read on the forward strand.
AGTCCCAGTAGATGCGGCGGTACATCATCTCTGGACCGGAGATGATGACCTGAGTGCCAAGGCATACCTTGCCAATGATGATAAAAACCTGTACCTCACAGTAAAGGTATTGGATGACAAGCATATAAACAATAAATTGTTGGATAAGATATGGGATGGTGATGCCTTGCAGATAGCAATAGATGCAGGCGGAGATGCCGTATCACCGGAAGCAAGCGGATACACCGGCTACGACCAGAACGATATAGAACTAGGCCTTGCGCTCACAAAAAGCGGTATACAGGCCTACCGCTGGATGCCTAATGCCGGCGTTATAAGCAGCAGAGAGATGAAATATAACGTTACAAGAGACGGCAACTTTACAAACTATGAAATAACCATACCATACTCCTCCCTGCCAAGCTTTGGGGAATACAAGAACGGAAGGGTAATAGGCATAAGTTTTGTACTCTTTGATGATGATGGAAACGGCGGGCAGGAATACTGGATGGAACTCACACGCGGAGTTGCAGGCGGCCGTAAAGACCCCTCCATGTTCAGAAAGGTTATACTGAAATGAAAATCCAAGATGTTCCCTTGTCGTTGGGCGTCCGGTATAGGCGCCCGCACCTGATCGTTTGATACATAAGAGTCCTCTGACACATAGAACGGTTTGCTGTCAGAGGACTCAATTTTTTGCCTTGTTATATGTTCCAAAGCCCCATTCTTAAAATACACCCCCGCCCGGGCCGCCGGCGGGGTTTTCTTTTACTTGGCAATTAGGCCGGGAATACTACCTGCCTGCACTGGGTAAAACAACAAAAGACACAAATTCAGAAAATGAGGCCGGTATCTATTCATGTCTCACATTCATCTTCCCGACGGCATTTTACCCGCCTGGCTCTGGGTCGCCGGGTATGTTATATCTGCTCTCCTGGTAGCAATACTATGGCGCAAGGGGACAGCTACCGCGCAACCCAGGGAGTTTGCTAATCTTGGGATATTTGCCGCTGTAATGATCCTTGCCATGGCCTTAGAAATACCTCCAATCGGTTTTCATTTCAATCTCTCTGTTATTACCGGAATCATCCTAAAACCAAGAATGTCCATCATAGCTGCATTCATAGTCAATCTAATGCTTGCATTTGTTGGGCATGGGGGAATTACAGTAGTAGGCTTAAATACGCTGGTCTTGACTATTGAAATGGTTGCTGGATGCTACATGTTCAGGTTTCTCCAAAAACGCATGCCTATGTACGGCGCCGGATTTGCAGCAACAGTTATTGGACTTGCCTGCGGTACGGCGGCAAGCTTTGGCATTATAGCGGCCGGGAGCAGGTGGATAGAACAAATCTCGCAATCGACATACATTCATTTAGGCAAGCAATTTACCGGAGGGCATCTTATTTTGGGACGGCTTGCGGTAATAATGTTTTCCATAGGATTAATAGGCTGGATTCTTGAGGGAATCCTCACCGCAGCCATACTTGTTTTTCTATCCAAAAATATGCCTGGTCTTATCAGCAATCAGGAAGCGGGCTAGTTTAATCATGGATCTTTATTATATAGATTACATATCAGTATATGGCAGAAGCTGGATGCACAGGGTACCGGCAGCTATAAAAATGATTGCCCTGGCATTGATAATACTGTTATTGCTGAATATCCAAACTATTCCATTATTATCAGCAATGCTGGCTGCTGTGATCCTTATAGCAATTACGGCGCATCTGCCAGTAAAAACTGTATTTGTACTCATGCTCTACCCATCGCTCTTTCTTGTTATTTTATTCTTTAGTATTACTGGCATCACCGTCGCCGCCGTCTTAATAATTATCCTTCGAGTGTTTGCTATCACGGGGGCTGTTGTTGTGTTCTTCCTTACCACCAGTTACCCAGCCATATTCAGCATACTAAGCCGGTTTTTGCCCGGATTTATGATAGCCGCACTCTTTTTTACGTATCGTTCAATCTTTATAATTTCAGACAGCCTGAATAATATTCGCACAATGTTTCACCTGCGGGGCGGCATTAATTATAGGCATCCGGCAGCTACGTTAAGCCGACTGGGAACGGCGCTTGGCCACTTTCTTGTGCACTCAATTGAGATGAGCCAGAGAATATCAGATGCACTTAAGGTACGCGGCTTTAAGAACCGCATATATCATTTGGGTGATAAAAATGGATGATGAACTAGTCGTAGATATTAACTGTGTTGAACACACCTATGCAGGCGGCGTTAAAGTTGATATCTGCGGCAAAGAATTTAAGGTAAAACGCGGAGAACGTTTAGCCGTTCTGGGGGCCAATGGTTCCGGCAAAAGCACCCTGCTAAAACATATACTGGGCCTGATAGTTCCAAACAGCGGCCGGGTTACCGTATTTGGCAAAGATCCCGCCCGCCAATATGATGAAATAAGATCCCGGATAGGTACCGTTATGCAGAACGTGGATGAACAGTTGATTGGCCCGACGGTGTTTGATGATATAGCATTTTCAGCGCTGAACTTTGGCCTGCCGCGTGCAGAGACGCACCGCCGGGTTGAAGCAATACTTCATGCCTTAAATATCTATGACCTGCGCAACCGGCTACCCCACTATCTTTCCGGTGGAGAACGCAAAAAAGTTGCTCTTGCAGGCGCACTGGTCTTTAAGCCGGAGTTATTAATTCTGGATGAACCTATGGAGGGCATAGACTATGCCAGCCGCCGCGAAATTGCGGGTTTCCTTGGCGCACTCCATAAAGAGACCGGCATGACCATGATAAGCACTATTCATGATATGAATGTTGTGAGCAATCTTGCGGATAAAGGATATGTTATGAAGCACGGAGGAAAGCTTGATCTATACGGCACAATAACCGGCTTGTTCTTTAATCATGATCTGGGCGATTACAATCTGGCGCCTCCGCCGGTTGTGACGCTGATTAAGGAGCTTCGTCTCAAGGGGTTTGACCTGCATTCTACGCTAGACCTGAATAATCTTTGCAGCCAGATAACCGCCATCCTTGAAAGCAGATTGCATCCTTAGATTTCATGTGAAACATGGGAGACACTTACATGTCAACGGCAAACAAGGTAACGCAAATCCGCAAGAGGGACGGCCGGATTGAATCCTTTCAACCTGAAAAAATTTCAAATGCCATCTCAAAAGCACTCAAAGCCACGGGCACGCAGAATGGCGAAGCAGCCAGCAAACTTGCGCAAGAGGTCATAGAACTTATTAATATCCGCTATACGGGGCAGCTGCCCAGGGTTGAGGATGTGCAGGATATTGTTGAGCAAGTTCTGATGAAGGCCGGCTACACAGAGGTTGCCAAAGCCTATATTCTGTATCGCCAGCAACGGACGATTGCAAGGGAAGCCAAGCGTCTTATAGGTGTAACTGATGATCTTAAACTTGGAGTTAATGCCGTCAACGTGCTAAAGCACCGGTATCTGCAGAGAGATGAAAAAGGTAATGTAGTGGAAACTCCTTCACAGCTCTTCCGCCGGGTGGCGCATGCCGTATCTGCATGCGATGCCCTGTATGGAGCTACAAAAGAAGAAGTTTGCCGCATAGAGGAAGAGTTCTATCAACTGATGGCAAACCGAACGTTTATGCCAAACTCCCCTACTCTAATGAACGCCGGCACAGATATAGGCCAGCTTGCCGCATGTTTTGTTCTGCCGATTGAAGATTCCATGGAGAGTATTTTTGAAACATTGAAACATATGGCTCTCATACACAAATCCGGCGGCGGCACCGGCTTTTCTTTTTCAAGGATCAGGCCAAAAGGAGACCTGGTCAAATCTACAATGGGAGTGGCTTCCGGCCCCGTATCTTTTATGGGGATTTACGATCAGGCCACGGGCATTATAAAACAAGGCGGCCGCAGGCGCGGGGCAAATATGGGCATCCTCCGCGTAGATCATCCTGATATTCTGGAGTTTATAACTTCCAAATCCAGGACAGGCACGCTGGAGAATTTTAACATATCCGTTGCAGTAACGGATGATTTTATGCAGGCGGTAAACAAGGATGAAGAATATGCACTGATTAATCCCAGGAACAAAGAGATTGTAAGGCGCCTGCACGCCCGCGAAGTCTTTGAGCTTATCACGGTATCCGCATGGCAGACCGGCGATCCGGGATTAATGTTTCTTGACAGGATAAACAAGAGGAATCCAACCCCGGGCTTGGGTGAGATTGAAAGCACAAATCCATGCGGCGAAGTACCTTTGCTGCCGTATGAATCTTGTATCCTTGGATCAATCAACCTGGCACAAATAGTAGCAAACGGAAGAATAGACTGGGAGAAGCTAAAAGCACTTACACACTCTGGAATCCATTTTTTGGATAACGTAATTACTGCAAACGTATTTCCTCTTCCGCAGATAAAGGCGGCAACAGAGCAGACCAGAAAGGTCGGCCTTGGGGTAATGGGGCTGGCAGATATGCTTATCCAGCTCGGCGTATCTTATGCTTCCAATGAAGCGTTGGATATTGGCGAACAGGTAATAGGCTGTATATTTGAAGAGGCCTGCAAAATGTCCCAGATACTGGCCGAAAAACGAGGCGCCTTTCCAACCTTTATTGGAAGCATTTGGGACAGGCCGGGCGCCCTGGTAATGAGGAACGCCACGGTTACATCTATTGCGCCCACCGGAAGCATAAGTATTATT
>CALNCU010000246.1 GCA_937875395.1 uncultured Armatimonadota bacterium
CATTCAAGGTATGTTGCACCTCCTTTCAACCTTGTGCCGTGCAGTGTGATAGCCTGCTTATACAATTTGTATGTTAGCATTATATACTATTTCTGTCAAGTATTACTTTATACCTCCATTTAACTGCAAGCATTATACTGCCTGCAATAGCCTCTTGGCTTTACCATGCAGTTATCAGGGTTTTGAAGGCAAATAAAAACCCCCGGAACCATAAGGCTCCGGGGTTCTGGTACTATTTTATATCAGCGCTATACCCAAGTATTAGTACTTGAATTGAATCTGCGCTGATGCCACTCCACCGCGAAGGGTATCAGCCGAGGTCAGCTCGGTTATCTGATAGAGCACCTTCAGGCTTGCACCCGGGCTGAATGTGTGGCCTACGCCCAGAGTTACATACCTCTGCACCTGGTTTACGTTAGCGGTATTAACAGGTGTTATCTCCACCTGCTCGTAGCCAAGGTCTACGCTGTCTGAAGAGGTGAGCGCATACTTTACGCCGGCCTTCCAGTAGTTGATCTTGTCTATTTCATTGGGCAGTGTTGCTACCTGAAACTTATCCGCCGGCTGCCGGAAGGTAACCGGTGATCCGGTATCGTTGGGCTGCAGGAACTGGACATCGCCAACAAAGGAGAGTCCGGGGGCAAACGCGTATGTTACGTTACCCACTATACCCTTGATGTTGGTGGGGTTTATCCATATGCCCAGCCTGTTCCAGCTGCCGGGGGCGGTATAGTTTGCCTCCACCACGGTGTAACCGGCTGCCAGGCCAAGATTGCCTGTCTGGTAGCTGAGCTTGCCGTTCCATGCGCTGTTCTTCTCTGCATAGCTGCTTCCGTCAGGAGCAGTTACTGCATCTGTGAGCGCTGCGTTAGGATCACTCTTATCCCACTCGCCGGATATGCCTATGCCTGCAACCGTCAGATTCAGGTCTGCGCCGTATATCTGGGTCTGGGCATTGGCTATATCTGCCACCTGGGTGTTCAGGTATGTCAGTCCAAGGTTGCCGTTAAACGGTATGCCTATAACTGCGCGGCCGCCAAAGAAGGCGCCAAGGTCTGAGTAGCCCATGCCGCCCAGCGGTATAGCTGGATTTATCAGATTCAGAGCTGTTGCACCGTTGGAGTTGCCCACGTTGGATTTGGCAGCGAATGCGTTGAACGCAACGGAGCCAATGTTCATCTGGGCGTTCATGCCGTCTACTACAAAGTCGCCATTGTCCAGGATAGGCAGGTATGCATAGCTATCCGGGTCGATGAACTTCATTGTGTACGGTGTCAGCTGGAACGGGAAGCGGCCCACGGTGAGACCGGTCTTGCCTACCAGCGGCAGGTTGAGCGCTGCATCTGCGTATGCATTCCATAGCGTGAATCTATCTGTTCTGCTCACTGCAAATGCACCAGCGCTGTTCAGTGCAAACGGCAGGTAGTTGCCAGCATCTATAAGGGCGGTGGCAGAGAGGGTGTCGCTGACTTTGCCCTTGATGGAGAGCTGGAAGTCCGTGAAACCTGTAACATTGCTGAACAGGT
>CALNCU010000247.1 GCA_937875395.1 uncultured Armatimonadota bacterium
AGGACGCGTTCTCTAAACGGCAGGTTGAGTTCTGCCTTTACAGAGCTCTGAGTTTCAATGGTAGAAGAATGCTGCTCTATCCTCTCCATTGTTATCTCTCTGCCTGACTTCATGCTTAGTCCAAGCACAAACAGCATTACGCTGGCAGAGGTTAAGAATACTATAAGAAAAACCATGTGCCCGCCTCCTATGGAAGTATCAACCAACATAACTTTTACTATACATCAACGGTTAGAATCTTTTTAATTAAAAAGCCTCCGGTTATCTGCAACACTACCGCCGCTACTATAAGATACTTTCCTATGGGTTCTGTTATAAGCGTCAGCAGGTACGGCGGATTGAGAACGGCTATTATGCCTGCCAGCACCAGCGGCAGTATAACAAGTATCACGCCGGATATGCGTCCCTCGGCAGTGAGCGCCCTCATCTCTCCAAGAATTTGCAGACGCTCTCTTATAGTGTTTGCTATAATCTCCAGGATTTCGGCCAGATTTCCTCCAACTTGCTGGTTTATAAGGATGGCTGTTACCAGCAGATCGTAGTCATAGCTCTTAACGCGGCTTACGCTCTCCCGCAGAGCATCCTCCAGCGAGCGGCCTATGTCAACCTCATTTATTATGCGGTCAAACTCCCGAGAGATGGGGGGAGGCATTTCCTGCGCAACCATCTGCATTGAGCGCAGCAGGCTGAATCCGGAACGAAGGCTTGATGCAATCATAGTCAGCGACCCTACCAGTTGGGTGTTGAAGGCGGTCTTTCTCTTTGCCTGCAGAGATTTCAGGAACAGGTAGGGGAGCGCTATTCCTAAAATTGCAAAGCCTATAATCGCTATTATGTTGTTAAGGAAGAACAGCGGTATTATCTGCAACACCAGCACCGTGCAGATGGTTATGGCAATGTACTCGCTCGGCCTGAGCATTAATCCTGCTGCAGATATCTCTGATTGCAGCCGTTCCGCAAGGTTGTGGGCGCTAAGCAGCCTTGTTACGGTGGGCAGCCTGTCCTCATCGCCCGGCAAAGCGTCTTTATCCGGCGGATTTTCCGGCGCAATGGAACGCAATCTGGCGCTTGCAGTTACCGGAATCCCCCTTACAAGCGAATCTACAAGCATAATCACGGATGTCACAAGCAAAAAGGTTATTAGTGCTCCCATAAGTGCCATGCGTATCACCTCACCTTAAAGAGATTGGCCGGCAGAGGGATGCCCTGCTGTTGGAACCTGTCTACGAACCTGGGCCTGAGCCCCGTGGCCTCATGCGCGCCTATGACCTTGCCGTCTTTATCTACGCCCTTCTGATTGAACAGGAATATATCTTGAGTAACTATTACGTCACCCTCCATACCCTGAATTTCCGTGATGTGAGTGATTTTACGGCTTCCATCCCTTAATCTGTTCTGGTGGATTATAAGGTTTATGGCGGCCGTAATCTGCTCTCGGACAGCCCTTGATGGGAGTTCCGTCCCCGCCATGAGCACCATGGTTTCAAGGCGGGAGAGGGTGTCCCGGGGGCTGTTTGTGTGCGCAGTGCTGAGAGATCCGTCATGGCCGGTGTTCATGGCCTGAAGCATATCCAGCGCCTCTGCGCCGCGGACTTCGCCAACAATAATCCTGTCGGGACGCATTCTAAGGGCGTTTCTTACAAGCATGCGGATGGTTATCTCGCCCCGGCCCTCAATGTTGGCCGGCCTGCTCTCAAGCGGCACCACATGATCCTGCATCAGACGCAACTCCGCGGCGTCTTCTATTGTTACTATCCGCTCATCGTTTGGCACAAAGGCCGATAGTACGTTGAGTGTTGTGGTTTTGCCGCTGCCGGTTCCGCCGGAGATAATTATGTTTAAACGCGCCTGGACGCAGGCCTCCATAAGCTCCGCCATCTCCGATGTGAAGGTGCCAAATTCCACCAGATTCTGTGCTGTGTACGGCTCCCTGGAGAATTTGCGCACAGTGAGCGTGGGCCCTTTTACGGACAGGGGCGGAATAATAGCATTTATACGCGAACCATCCGGCAGGCGCGCATCCACCATGGGCGAGCTTTCGTCTATGCGCCTCCCCAGCGGCATGACTATCTTCTCTATGATCCGCATCACGTGCGCATCGTTTAGGAAGGTTTTATCTGTAAGGAAGATTTTGCCGCCGCGCTCTGCGTAGACCCTGCTGTAACCGTTGACCATAATCTCTGTTATGGTGGGATCGTCCAGAAGCGGCTGGATTGGGCCGTAACCCAGTATTTCGTCCAGCACCTCTTCAACAAGCAGGTTTTTTGTGCGCGCCAGAAGGGAGATGCCCTCGGCGGAGAGCAGTGCAGAAGCCGCCTCTGCCACTTTTGCGGACAGGGCTGCTCTATCCAGCTTCCGCAGTTCCACCGGGTTTCCTGTCTCCATCAGCTTCTGGTGCACCTTGTCTTTAAGTACCTGCAGATTCTGACTGTCGGGCTGGGTGCGTTTTTGTTGTTTGCTACCTGCATCTTCGTTGCTGTCTTGAAATCTCAAGGTAGACCTCCTATGCGGCTTTCTTAAAGAGTTTGTGGATTACGGAGATTGTTTTATTATCCGCCGCATTATCTAATCCCATAACTGCATTTGCCAGCAGCAGCATATCGTGCGCAAAGGACGAATCCGGGGCCGTCAATACAATGGGTGTGCCCTGGTTGACGGCAGTCGTCATGCCGTTATCGTTAGCTAGATGATAGAGCCGGCACCCGCTGAATACGCGCTCTACATCCCTCAAGTTCAGCCTGTTTATTCTGGATTCTCTGTTGAGCACAATTTTTATATTCTCTTTGATAAAATGTTCCTTCAACAGTGTATCGTAGAGTTTTTTTGTATCGGCAATTGTTGTTACATCCAGAAGATTGGCTATAAGAAGTATCTCATCAGAGCTAATGAGCGTGCTGAACGTAAGCTCTTGCAGCATATGCGGCATATCTATGACTATATACCGGTAGTTGTTCTTGAGCGTATACAGCAGGCTGTCCAGGAATTCCACCCCCACGGCGTTAAGCGGGCTTGGCTCTACTGCGGTTACAAGCACATCAACTCCGCTGGGGTGATGGGTGATGTAATCTTTCACCATCTCTGCATCAAGCTCCGGTGAGGCGGAGAAGAGATCTGTGATTGTGTGTTTTGGCACCACGTTCAGCATAGTGGATACATCGCCGAACTGTGTGTATAAATCAAACAGGGCTATTTTGCGGGGCAGCCTTTTTGCCAGTGTAACGGCAAGGTTAACTGCTATTGTGCTCTTGCCCACGCCGCCTTTAGCCCCCGTTACGCTTACTATCTTTGGGAACCTGGCGGCATCTTTCCATTCCTGAATTTCTTTGGATAACCGTCTGTTCCTTATCTCCGCCAGATCTTCTATTAAACTAATAAGCGCCTCTGCGCTTGAGGTTTTGGACACAACAGCCCTTATGCCTAGCTGCATGGCGTTAGCTGTTTGCGCGGCGTCCTGCCTGCTACTGACTAGCACCGGCATTACATCCGGAGCGATGGCGTTAAGCATTTCGCAGGTCTTAATGCCCGGGATACCGGGGAGATCATCTGAGATAATGGCAACGTCGGGTTGCAGCTTTAATGCCATCTGTATGGCTTCCTGGCCGTCCCTTGCCATCCCAATGATCTCTACTCTGCCGCCTTCTCCAACAGCCTCCCGCATGCGGTTTCTTGATTCCAGATTATGCTCGGCTATAAGCACTCTTGCAGCCATGTGTTACCCGCCTTTTGTATTATTGTTGCCTGACGCTGCGGGCTCCGGCGGTACCTGGGGCAGGGACGGCGGCACAGGCGGAGTTGCTCCCGGACGAACAATATACGGCGTTACTACAATAACCAACTCCGTCTCTCCGGTCACATAGTGCCTGCTCTTAAACAGCTCGCCAAGAATGGGGATATCACCCAGAATGGGTATCTTTTTGATGAGCTGTGAGGTTGTTCTGCTTATAAGGCCGCCTATGATAAGAGATTGCCCGTCCCCTATGTTTACGGTGGTCTCCGTCCGCCTGGAGCTTAGGGCCGGTATGACAAATCCGCTGAATACAACTGCATTTGCATAGTCCAGCGAACTCACTTCCGGCATTATCCGCAGTTGCAGCCGGTTGGCATCTGTAATTGCCGGTATCATCTTCAGTCTGACGCCGAACTCTTTATACTCTACGCTTATGCTTGCCGCCGTTCCCGTTTGGATGGATTGCACCACTGGGATGGGTATCTCTCCGCCTACAAGCATGCTGGCCTCCCGCCCATCAAGAACGAGCAGGTTGGGTTCAGAGAGCACCCTGGCCCGGTTCTGCGTAATTAGAGCCTGTATTCTTGCGCCAAGCGGTTGTAGCCTTTGTATTCTGCCAACATCAAACAGGTTGGGCTGCGGAGACAGTTCGCCTATAATGAAGGGCTGTTCTACGGATGGGTTTCCGTTTTTATCAAAGATTACGCTTCCCCAATCTACGCCTATGTCTTTAATATCATTGCGGTTTATGTCTATAACCTGTGCCCTTACCAGCACCTGCCTGGCTACCGAACTATCAATCACCACGGAGTTTACAATGGTGACCAGTTCCGTGAGCGCACTGCTTCCTGTCGGCATGCCTATGCCGTCCTTACCTCTCTTTTCCCAGCCTTTGATAACCTGGTTTACGTAGGCCACTTCGGCTTCCGTGCCTACTTTGCCCTCAATAAGTACCACGCTGCCGGGGAGTGCACGCACGTTTAATGCCGGGTTGTTAAGCGCACTGCGTATGGCAGCCGCCGTCTCCAGCGTGCGTACGCTTACTTCTCCCATGGGCTGCTCTACTTTGATAAGGTTTACCACCCTGGGGCAGCGCAGGCCCATCTGGGCAGCCACGCCGGTATCTTTGGAGAGGGTGTTGCGTTCTACAACAAATGAATCGCCCTCCGGCCTTGATACGGTTTTGGTTTCCTGGCCCTTCGGCTGGGAGGATATCCCCTTGAAGGCGGACTGCTCCGCTATTGCGCGCGCTATGGATTCTGCGCGTGCGGAGATTGCTTCTGATGCGGCCCGTCCTTCAAGCATAACCATGTAACCTACGCTCTTAACGGTTATGCGGCTGTCATTTATCTCTTGTGCAATTCTACTGCACAAATCCGCCATATCCGGGTCTGCCGTGCTTACCGTTACGTTATAGGCGGACTTCCCGGACTTATCCCATACGTAGAGGACTGTCTTGCCCGGCGCCTTTGCATTTAGGAGTATTTCGTTGGAAGTGAGCGCAACTACATCGGCCACATCCGTATTTCCTATGGCGGCGCGTTTTGCTCCGTTACAGCTTATTACAATGCTGTCGCCTACACTCAACTGTTTATCTACAGGTGCCCGGACGCCCGGGTCTGCATAAGCGCTAGTTGTTGCCAGGGCCAGAATCCCCAGGGTAAACAGAAGCATATACACTATCCGGCCAGGAAGTTGTCTTCCTTCTTTTGAGCTTGTATTCATAACTCTACAAACCTCCTTTGTAAGAGAACAAGCAATAATTTGTTTCCGGCATAGCTACTCAGGAACAACAACGTCCTCAACCTTGGTGCCTCTTATTATTTGTATGTGTTTCTCCGTCACAGGCACCTTGACTGCCTCCACCGGTTTTTGAACCACCGGCGTAGGCTTGGGATATACCGGCGCCCTGGTTGCTATGGACTGCCTGAATTTGGCAAGGAGACTGTTTATATCAGGCTGGCTGGCAACCGGTTGGAACATTCGTGAAAAAAGCTCCTGGCTTTCCGGCGCATCCGGCGGAACAGGGCCTATTACTGCGCGCCCCGTGACTCCCGGGGTCTTTGCGAAGGCTTTGTCATCTGCTCTGCGGAGGGCAAGCCGGATCTTCCCTTTTTCATCTGCAAGAATAAGGCGTTCTGCTTGGGTGGGCAGTACCAGCAATGTGGCGTTGGGCTGATTGTTGGATTTTGCGGTATCATCGCCGGTGTTGCCGGATTGCCGCGCGGTTGCCTGAGTCCCCGTCGCCAGAAGTTCTACGTCCTGGAGGATTGTCTTTGTGATCGTTCCCTGTCCTATTGTAAAGGTAGCTATCACATCCACATGATCCCCCGGCCTTATGAACCCTGCTACTCCTACCACCGGGTCTAATCCCACGCTTATGGCCCGCATGAACGGCGGGATGATATAGGAAAGATGATCCAGAGGCAGGAGATCATCCTGGGATATAGGCTGTCCGGCAAGGATTTTGTACCTTGTTGCCCTGCCGGTTACTGCTGCCGGATTAACGGCTGCTCCGGCAGGGATAATATTCCTGTGCAGGCTTTTAATCTGAATCATATCTGTAGAGAGTATGGTGCCTTTGGGGATATCCCGCTTTGCCACCACTACGTTGTAATTTACATTAGATTGCGCAATCCTGCCGGAGAGAAATACGTACATCAGCACGCCGCTGACTACTCCCAGCGTGAGTGCGGCAATTATGACTTTCTGCCTGGTAAGCTGAGCCATATTCTTTACCTCCTCAAGATACCAGCCTGACAACCAGTATTGTCTGTGGGCTATCCGCTGTCTCGCCTATATCAATAATCCAACGGATTGTCTGGCCGGTGACTACGCCCTGGATGAATCTGCCTGTTACGGTCTTAAACTCATCATTGGGCTCTTCCTGGTTGCTGGTTACGTGCTCTATAAAGAAGCCCGCCATGCCTATAACCTTTACAGATTTCTTTCCGTTTACGGGCGTTGTTTCTACATCTACAACAGGCACCAGGATTATGCGTGTGGAATTGGGGTACAGCCCGGTGTTTTCATCAAACATATCCAGCCAGTTCTGCCAGGCATACCTGTCGTCTTGCAGAGCTGCCAATGGTTCTGCATCTAGCCTATCCTGCAATCCCTGCCATGTTGGGCCTACTTTACTTCCGGGGAGAGTGGGTATCCAGTATGTTCCATCTGCAGAGATGCCGTATACGCTGCCCCGGCCTGCCAGCAGTTGGCGGTATGTGCTGCCGCCTCCGCCTCCGCCCGCAAGTGTAGAGAAATCAAGCGGGCCAAAGTTTCCAGAGCCAAGGAAGTCTTGCTGCCACATATCCACCTTCATGGTGGCCTGTTCTCCAAAAGCAATAGGCGGGACCCCGGAGCCTCCCAGGAGCGTAGTGCTTGATATTGAAAGGGGCACATACAGCGAAGAAGCAACGTACGATGCTTCCTCCAGTATGGCCGTGGAAGAGGCGGGCACGGCGGCATTTTGGCGGCCGAATATTCTGGCGAAGAGGAGGCTTACATTGACGTATCCCTCCGCCTTTATTGCCTCGCCGGATTTTACCGGTATAGACCGGCCCGCATCATCTGCTACTGTGCCGGATGGAAACGTAATCAGTACTCCCGGCGATGTGCTGCCGGCAACAAGAACCAGCCAGGCCGGGGTGACCTGGTTGTTTGATGCTGCATTAACTCTTGCCGCTGTGGCTGCAAGTCCGCTTGAAGATGTGCACTCCGGTTTACCCGTAAGCATGGGTGCGCCGGCCATTGCGGCGGAATCACAGACGTTTTGGGCATGTTGTTTTGCAACATACAAGCGTCCTACATCTATAGCAAGAGCAGTTATTCCCAGCAGCGCAAAAAGCACAATTGCGGTAATAACTAACGTTGCTCCGCTCTCTTTTTTATAAAAAAGCATTTGTGTAATCACTCCCTGCGCATAACCATATCCGTATTAAGGTTGAAGGATGTACCCCCGCCGGCTATCCAGGAGAACATCTTTCCCGTAACAAGATTATGCGTATATTTTAATGAGACTCTTACCTGATCGCCGGATGCCGCATTGTTGTACTTGCTATCCGATGTGTTCTCCAGCGCCGACCATTCGCCGGAATCTCCCGTCCTGCTCTGAAGGGTGATGGTCAGCCTGCTTGGATTGAGCATGGTTGTTGAGCTGCGAATTCTGGTTTCTACAATAGATGTTGGGCTGCCAAGGGCGGCGCTTCTGGCTCCCTCCCTTGCGGCCTGGCTTAAGCTAAGGTAGTCTTTGAGCATAAGCCCAAATTCAATTATCCCAAACACCAGAACAAACAGCAGCGTGACAACAATAGCAAACTCTACTAGCGCTGTACCGTTTTTATGTTTTAACTTAGTGCTCATGTCTGCCACCTGATTGCAATTATCCCTAACTGTAATGCGTACTTCTCCAAAACGGATAACCGTTACACATTAAAAATTCAACGGTCTATTTTGTCCCGGAATTGCGTGCTTGAGTATTATGCCGCGTGTTGATCTATCAGCCTTTCCACAGAAGTGCGGCCAGGGTTCCAAGTGCAATTGCCGGGCTGTACCGTATTTTTATGCCGCTTGCTCCGGCTGAAATACCTTCACCGGCATGCGCAACGGTTGCAATTAATTTGCCGAGCGCCATATTTTTGGCAAATTTTAGAAGCATCTTATGCTTAACCATTGCTGCAATAGCCAGAATGCCTCCTGCAACCGCCGATAGGAGTATTGCCCATAATGCAAGTGCAAGCCCTGTAATGGCACCTGCTGCGGCCATGAGCTTTATGTCTCCGCCTCCAACTTTTGATATATTTCCAAAGACCAGAAAGAGCAGAACCACCGCACCCGCTCCCCCCAGGCTTTGCATAAAACCGTACAAGCCGTGCGCGGCAGATTGCAATACTAATCCTATTGCTATAAACGGAATGGTAAGCTTGTTTGGTATCTTGCCGGTTGTGAAATCTGCATACACGGCAATTGTAAAGAGCAACACTAATGCTGCGCTGTTCCAATACTCTGTTATATGCATAACCGTATGGTGAAGATTTAATAGAGAATCGGGCCATACCCAAAGGCGTGGCCCGATTCAGGTTACGTACTTGTAAGAGCGTCAGCCGCTTCGTTGAACTTGGCGGTAACGTTTGTACCTATCAGCCCAACAGCTGTGATTGCAACCACCGCAATGAGAGCCAGCATAAGTGCATACTCCACCATGGTGGCGCCTTCCTCATCATTCAGCAGAGCTTTCATTCTCTCCACCATCAGTGTCACCTCCCTTTCCAACCCGGAAGACCAGGTTGAATCTCTCTGACATTTTGGATTTACCCGATCAAAAAACTCATTTAAACACGCATATATATGCAAGTATCTATGAGCGGTAAAATGTGCAACTTGTCTGAGATAACCTGTTACGTAGAGGCATGCTGGAAGGATCGCGTGTGGATGTTGGCGGTTATATATAAAGCGATTGGCGTGAGGGAAAGCCCGGCCGGATTACAGAAGCCTGAATCCGGCGCCGGAACTTAGATGATTGCCGGATAGTACATAGTCAAGAATAACGCGCCTGAGGAGCGTATCCCGCGGGGCCTGTGCCAGATCTGCCGGTTTTGTTCCAAAGACGCGTTCAAATGTAGAACGGTCACTGCCCTGTATTGGATACAGGTGAAATGCATGTTGGAACCTGGCAATATTTGAAGTATCCGGAAGGAGGCGTCCCAGCCTGGGGCCCAGGAGCCATGAGTTGCAGGCAAATCCTTTAAACGGTATGTGCGGCAGGTATTTAGGGAAGAACTCTGCGGCTGCATTGAATGATTCTATGCAGTCGTCATAGGCCATCCTGCCGTCTGCGGGTATGTGCACGTTAAGGATAGGATCTCCCTTGGAGAGCGCCGGAACCCATCTGTTTGCATAGATTCTATGCGGCTTTCTGATTATGGTTCCATCTGGAAGGATGGGATTGCCTGTTATTGCTTCTTCTGTTATTTCAAGGATGGGTTTCCATACGCATTCCGTATCAAAAATATCATTTGTGCCGTTAACCTGGCCGTCTGCGCGGAATTCAACATCCGCCTCGGAAAAGACGCAAAGTTCGCCGCTGTCCAAAGATTTGAACACCCTTACATTGCCGGTAAATTGGTATGGCTGAAACTGCAGGCGTCCTACCCGGTAGAGGTTTTCTTTAAAGTGATTCATCAGCCACGGAGTCTGTTTCAGCCCCCATACGCCGTGCTTCTCCTTATAGTCGCGAAGCCAGATATCTATGTCTTTTAGCGTATCCGTGGTAACCTGGGCCGGAATCCCGTTTTTGCCGTGCTTTAGCGCAAGTGACGGGACCTCTGAGAGCAGTACAACGGCATAAAAAAGAGGGGCCAGTTTACCCATGGCAGATTCAGGCAGCGGCCAGTGTTCGCAATCTGCAGGGGGCTCTTTTGTGCAGAAGAGCAGGTTTTTGCAGTGCCGTGCAAGCAGTCGCAGATAATCTTGTTCAGCTATCTTTTTGCCGGATGCAATAATGGCGGAGAGGGCATCTTCTTCCAGATGAAGCCATTTTTTGTTGATATCTGCAAAGTATTCGGCTTCAAGAAAAGAGAAATCTCCTTCTGCATAGGTGCAGAGTGATTCTGCCCATGATGCCTGCCAGGATTGCGGCACACTGTTGCATCCAACATTTTTTGCAAGGGCGGCCAGGCTGTTATGCTCTGCGGTGTTATCCAAAATTGTTCCTCACATTTTATTATTAAGGACTTGCAAGTTACTGTGTTATTTGACAGCCGCATTCCTTAATCCTTCAATGTGATGATGATAAAATCAGGCGCCCTCTGCCGCAAGACGGTGCGCGGCGCGGATGGGCTCCGGGAGACGGTATTTGGGGGCAAGGGCCAGCGCCCACCGCACGGATGATTCAAACCCTATGCGGTTTCCGGGGGAGATAAAGACGGGTTTTATGCCCGTGCGGGTGCGCAGTACGCTCCCCACCTGTTCACCGCTTCTGCCCAGGAGCGGGGTTGAATCTCCTCTTTCCGGGCCGGGTTCCGCGTACTTGCCAAAGAGGTGGGATTTGGCGCATCCTATTGCAGGCATATCCAAAATTACGCCTATATGGGCAGCTATTCCCAACCCTCTGGGGTGCGCAATGCCCTGTCCATCCTCTACAATTAAATCCGGCGTGTTATTTACTTTTTCCAGGGCATCCAATATTACCGGCGCTTCACGGAAGGAGAGGAGTCCCGGAATGTAAGGAAATTCCAGCGTGCGTGAGGCCCTTTGTACCTCCACAATTTGAAGCTGGGGGAAGGAGAGGATTGCCACTACCGCGTTTCCCGTATTTGTTCCGGCGGGGATTCCCACATCTATTCCGGCAACAAGATGCACGGGCCCCCGGGTATCGCACAGGGTTACCCTGTCTCTGAGTTCTCTTTGAATTTCCACCGCCTCTTTTGCAGAGACGTTCCATGGGTGAAGCTGCCGTATTTTCATGCTCATCTTCTACCCATGATGTGATTAATTCAGTCGGGGGTGGGGGCAAGGGGTTCGCTTGCAATTGTGTCCAGATCCAGCCCGTCCTCTTCTCCGCGGACAAGATGATGGTAACCGGCACAGGCTATCATGGCGGCGTTATCTGTACAAAGGCTGGGGGGAGGGCAGGAGAAATCTATCCCGCGGCGCGCGGCCTCTTCCTTCATGCGTGCCTGAAGGCCGGAGTTTGCCGCCACTCCGCCGCCTATGGCAAGCCGGGGGATGCCGGTGCTGCCGGCCGCCTGGAAAGCTGTTGTGACAAGCATATCTATTATGGCCGCCTGGAAGCTGGCCGCTACATCTTCTACGGAAGTATCTTGGCTGTGATCTTCCCAGTAACGTATAACGGCGGTCTTTATTCCGCTGAAGCTAAAATCCAGCGTGCCATCAAGCCGTGCCCGGGGGAAGTGGACGGCTTTGGGGTTGCCCGTTTTTGCAAGTTTATCTATCACCGGGCCGCCGGGGTATCCTAACCCAAGCACCCGGGCTGTCTTATCAAACGCCTCTCCGGCGGCATCATCCCGCGTGCGTCCAAGGATTGTGTAATCGCCGTGAGCGCGCGCCAGCACCAGGTCTGTATGCCCGCCGGAGACCACAAGGCATATAAACGGAAACTGCCAATCAGGATTTGTAAGAAAGTTTGCGTATATGTGTCCTTCCAGATGATGCACGCCCACCATGGGGATTTGCAGAACGGCGGAGACGGCCTTTGCGGCGGAGACCCCTATGAGCAGAGATCCAAGGAGTCCGGGGCGGTTTGTTACGGCTACTCCATCAAGGTCCTGAAATGTTATTCCTGCACTATTAAGCGCCTCGCGGATTACGGGGTTTATAAGTTCTACGTGCTTGCGGGATGCAATCTCCGGGACTATTCCGCCAAACTTTGCGTGAAGATCTATCTGGGAGGAGACTATACTGGAAAGCACCTCATGCCCGTTGCGGACGATGGCTGCGGACGTATCATCGCAGCTTGTTTCAATACCAAGAACAATCACAGCTGCACTCCAAGTTGTGCCGTATTTTGGGTGAGCAGGCGAAGGTAATCCGGCTGATCCATATTGTTTGTCCACATAACAAGGGCGTCTTCATTGTTGTTTGTATAGTAACCCTTCCTTACCGCAACTATCTGAAAACCGTACTTTGTGTATAAGTTTTGCGCTACAAGGTTGCGCTTTCTAACTTCAAGGGTTGCACGGGTGGCGCCCTGGCTTATGGCATGCTGCATAAGATTTATAAGCATTCGTTCACCAACCTTGCAGCCTCTGTAGCCGGGGTCTACTCCAATGGTTGTAATATGCGCCTCATCCATTATCAGCCACATGCCGGCGTATCCCGCCAGGCCGCTATTGGCACGCGCAACTATATAGTATGCAGACGGGTTGTGCGCCTCTGTTACATAAGCGCTTGCAGACCATGGGATTGGAAAACACTTTTTATCCAGCTCTACAACATGGTCTATATCCTCAAGCTGCATGCGCTCTATTGTAACTGGAACCAGTCTGGGTTCTGCCTTTCTAACTGCCATTCATAACTCCCGGCACAAGTCTATCATAGACGTTCCGGCAACGTCAATTAGCGTGGTGTAGTAATCTAGTTACCCGGCATAGAGTGCATTAAAACCGCCTGCAGAAAGGATGTATGCCGGACGGTGCCGAATACTAATAACAGGGCAATAGCACCCCTGAAAGGATAGTATTCTATGGAGTTCTTTGCATCAGATTACTGGCGTGAGCTGGCTCAGGCCGCATTAGTTAAGGTATGGATGGTAGCATCTATTCTGGTACTGTTCTTTCTGGTTCGATTTTTTGCGAACCGGCTTATAGACAGGCTGATGAAATCCCTTCTTGAAAGAGAGGCGCCCGCAGATGTTTTTCAGAATACTGCAAGAGTTAAAACTATCTGCAGCCTTTCAAAGAGCGTAATATTTTATGTGCTGGTGCTTATTACTATCATCATGCTTTTGGATACCTTTAATATAGATACAAAAGCCGTTTTAACTGCAGCGGGTGTTATAGGGCTGGCGCTTGGTTTTGGCGCGCAGAAACTTGTGCGGGATATTATAGCCGGGTTCTTTGTGCTGCTTGAAAACCAGTATTCCGTGGGGGAGTATGTTACCATAGGTGCGGTAACCGGGATTGTCACTGATCTTGGCATGAGGGTGACACAGATAAGGGACGGCACCGGCAAACTGGTATTTATATCAAACGGAGATATCACGCAGGTTACAAACCATTCCCGCGGCCCTATCCTGGCTGCAATAGAGATAAGCGTGGCGCCGGATTCCAGCATAGAAAGAGTCCGCCAAATAATTGATAATGTTGGGAGAGAGATAAAAGAGAGTGTAGCAGGCGTTATCTCTGCGCCCGTAGCGGATGGAATAGTGGCAGCGGATGCTGGCCGTATAACCATCCGTGTGACAGGGGAGGTAAGACCGGGGCGTGCAGATACCGTGCAGGCGGCGCTGAGAGAGAAGATTATAGACAGGTTTGAGCAGGATGGAATCAGGCTTGCCTGATATTCCGGGAGGCATGCTCTAAACATGGTGAAGGCGCGGGACTTTCTGCTATAATATCTTATACAATTTATGCGGCGGAGTGTTTATGCGTCTGCTTTATAATATTATTGAGACAGATATGGGTTGGGTGGCCATAGCCGGGATAGACGGCGCTCTTGCACGCCTTATGCTTCCCTGCAATTCAAAATCAACCGCAGTGCAACGGCTTACCGATGCCGCAGGTTTTGATCTTGCATTTACAAGGGATGATTTTTCCGGTGAGGCCGGGAACCTTGAATCATACTTTGCCGGAAGCCCCGCCGCCTTTACATGCAATCTTTTTGCGCCGGATGCCGGCCCGTTCAACCTTGCAGTATGGAACGCCGCAAGAGAGATTCCATACGGCGGTTTAAGCACTTATGCGGCCCTTGCAGATAAAATAGATAATCCGCGTGCAGCCCGCGCCGTGGGTGGCGCTCTTGGAAGAAACCCGGTGCCGGTGGTGGTTCCCTGCCATAGAGTACTAAGGTCAGATGGCGGGCTGGGCGGGTTCAGCTCCGGGTTGCACTGGAAGAAAATGCTGCTGAATCTAGAGAAATCGCTTGGAGGTGTAAGGCTTTGAGCAACGCTGTAACAAGGCTTTTGGTTAACGTTCTTGCGCTCTATCTTACCGTGCTTCTTGCAGAACGCCTTGGCATAGGGCTGGCGCTCTCCGGCGTGTGGGCGGCGTTCCTGGCCGTGATTATTCTGGCCGTGGTAAACACGCTTATCCGTCCGCTTCTTATAGTGCTTACCCTGCCTCTCAACTGTCTTACACTGGGACTGTTTACCATTGTTATAAACGTGCTGATGTTCTGGCTGGTGGGCAGCCTTCACCTTGGTTTTGAGGTAAAAAACTTTTTGGCGGCGCTCTTTGGTTCTATAATGATGGGCATAATAGCCGGCCTGACAAATAATCTTATAGGGAGTAGGGAGTAAATAATATGCAGCTTGTTATTGTTACAGGCATGTCAGGCGCCGGTAAGGCGCTGGCAATTAGAGCTTTTGAGGATATGGGCTACCTGTGCGTAGACAATCTTCCTGCAAACCTTCTGGATAATCTTAGGGTGCTGTACTCCGGGGGGGATAGCCGCCGGGACCTTGCCGTGGTTGTGGATGTTCGCTCCGGCAAGCACTTTGGCGAATTGATAAAAGTTCTGCCCAGCCTGTGCGCATCTTACGATACCGCAAGGCTGCTCTTCATGGATGCATCCGATGAGGTGCTTGTCCAAAGATTCAAGGAGACACGCAGGCGCCACCCGCTCTTTGAACGCTGCAACGGCATACTGGACAGCATAGCATCGGAAAGGGAGATGCTGGTAGAACTTAAAGAGCATGCGAGCAAGATTATAGATACTTCAAACATGGACCCGGCCAAGCTCAAGTCAGAGATAGTGACTTATTTTGGCAAAGGCAGCACCAACGCCGGGATTATTGTTACCGTCACCTCATTCGGCTTTAAATACGGGCTGCCGCTTGATGCAGACCTTGTGTTAGATGTGCGGTTCCTTATAAATCCCTACTACGTGCCGGAGCTTAAACTCTATGACGGCCGGGACCAGCCCGTGCAGGACTACGTAATGTCCGACCCAAGAAGCGGAGAGTTTATAAAGAAGATTCATGATTTTATGGACTTCTCTATTCCGCAGTACGTGCAGGAGGGCAAGGCATACCTGAACATAGCCATAGGGTGCACGGGCGGGCGGCACAGATCCGTGGCAATAGCCGGGGAGTTGGGCGCTCACCTTAAGGGCAAGGGCTACCGCACAATTATAGACCACAGAGACGTATCCAAGGGCGCCAGAAGGGGAGAATCCGCATGACAAGGATCAGAAGCAGCCTTAAGTGGCTCTATCCCGGGATGCGCGTAAAACGGTGGCTCCTCCTCACCCCCCTGGGAGTTCTGTTTGTTGTTGTGGGAGTAACGCTTCTCACCAACATGAGGATTGTAGATTACCTTAACTCGGCCGCCCACGTGCTTGCAGTTGAGACCCGCCTTAACCTTACCGAGCCCCGAGTCTATGTACCCATAGCCATAACAGCCACAATTGCCGGGCTTGTACTTATATTTATCAGCATACGGCAGGTAATAGATTCCATTGCCAGCGTAATCAGCCCCACCCAGAAAGACCGTCTTGCAGATGTTATATACCAGCGCAGATACCTCTCTCACGGCCACCGGATAGTGGTTATAGGCGGCGGCACCGGCCTCTCCACAATGCTTAGAGGTCTAAAAGAGTATACAAGCAATATAGTAGCCGTAGTTACCGTCTCGGATGACGGCGGAAGCTCTGGCATGCTCCAGCGGCAACTGGGGGTTCTCCCCCCGGGAGACATCCGCAACTGCCTGGTGGCGCTGGCAGATGAAGAAACCCTTATGACGGAACTCTTCCAGCACCGGTTCATGGATGCGGGCGAAGGGCTTACCGGGCATTCCTTCGGGAACCTCCTCATAGCCGCCATGACAGATATTACCGGGGATTTTGAGCAGGCCGTAAAGGAATCAAGCAAGGTTCTGGCTATCCGTGGGCGTGTGCTTCCATCCACAACACAGCACGTCATCCTTAGAGGAGAGATGGGGGATGGGGCGCTTGTAGACGGCGAGACAACCATAGTGAGCCATCCCAGCCCGATTAAACGGATAAACCTTGTACCGGGAGACGCCAAGCCTCTGCAGGAAGTCCTTGATGCCATCCGGCTTGCAAACGCCATTATCATAGGCCCCGGAAGCGTCTACACCAGTATAATTCCAAATCTGCTGGTTGAAGGCCTGGCAGATGCCGTTGCCAAATCTGATGCCGTAAAAGTGTACGT
The DNA here is from genome assembly GCA_937875395.1 of uncultured Armatimonadota bacterium. Lineage (GTDB taxonomy): Bacteria > Armatimonadota > UBA5829 > DTJY01 > DTJY01 > CALNCU01. The sequence goes on from CALNCU010000247.1 coordinate 16,578, forward strand.
ATGCAACGTGATGACACAAGTGGGCGAATCCGACGGGTTTAAGGCAAGCGATCACGTAAGAGCAGTAGCCTCTCATGGCGGGCGCAAGGTTTTTAACTATGTCCTTTTAAATAAAGAAGTCCCATCTATCCGGTTGCTAGAAAAATACCAGAGCGCTGGGGCGGAACTGGTTGTTCCAGATATAGATGCCATTCGGGAAATGGGGTATAAACCCATAACGGGGAATTTTATAAGCCAGACCCAGGTAGTCCGGCACGACCCGCAAAAACTTGCGCAGGCGGTGCTAAGGCTTGTTATGGAAAAATCCTTCCTGCCCAGGTAAGCTTGCACTTGACATGAGTTTTTGCAGTGGGTTACAATATGGAGTTGCTAGGAAACCTCGCAATTAGGGAAAAGCTTGTTAACTCTGCTGTTAGCAGGGAATCCCCATCGCTTTGGCAAGGGAATTTATTGTATACTAGGAGGTATATCAGTGGCAGTCAAAGTAGGAATTAACGGATTTGGGCGTATCGGCCGTATCTCTCTCAGGGCAATGCTTGAGAGATACCCGGACGATATTGAGGTTGTTGCATTAAACGACCTGGTAGATGCAAAGACCAACGCGCATCTATTTAAGTACGATACAAACTATGGGGTCTTTAAAGGCGATGTAGTTGCAGAAGATAAAGACATTATTATAAACGGCAAAAAGCTGTGCGTCTTTGCAGAAAAAGACCCGGCAAACATCCCCTGGGGCGATCTGGGCGTAGACGTAGTTCTGGAGAGCACCGGCTTCTTCACAGATGCAACAAAGGCTAAGGCCCACCTGAAGGGCAGCGTAAAGAAAGTTATTATCTCCGCACCTGCCAAGAATGAAGACGTAACCGTAGTCCTTGGCGTAAACGAAGAGATGTACGATCCCAAAAACCATCACATCATCTCCAACGCATCCTGCACCACAAACTGCCTGGCGCCTGTAGCCAAGGCTCTGCAGGACGAGTTTGGGATTGTGAAGGGCTTCATGACCACAGTTCACGCCTATACCAACGACCAGAAGATTCTGGATCAGGCCCACAAAGACCCGCGCCGCGCACGCGCAGCAGCAATGAACATCATCCCTACAACCACCGGCGCCGCAAAGGCGATAGCACTGGTTGTACCGGAGCTCAAGGGTAAGATGCACGGCCTCTCCCTCCGCGTACCCACATCCACCGTCTCTCTTGTAGACCTGGTTGTGGAGTTCCCCAAGGAGATCACCGAGCAGCAGATAAACGATACCCTCAAGGCAGCTGCAAACGGCAAGATGAAGGGTTTCCTTGGCGTAACGGATGATCCGGTTGTGTCCATAGATTTCAAGGGCGATCCTCGCTCCTCCATTGTAGATGCACAGTCCACCATGGTTCTTGGCGGCAACATGGCCAAGGTTCTGGCCTGGTACGATAATGAGTGGGGTTACAGCAACCGCGTGGCCGATCTTATCGACTACATGGTAAAGAAGGGCCTGTAATCTACAAGACCCATTAGGCTGCGACAGCAGGAAAATAGGCTGCAGACTTATAGACGGCAGTAGCAGTCTGTAGTCTGCAGCCTTCTTTTGTATCTGGAGGAAGCAGATGAACAAAAAGACTGTCAAAGATATAGACGTCAAGGGAAAGCGAGTCCTTGTCCGCGTAGATTTTAACGTCCCGCAAGATGAGGAAGGAAACATAACAGACGACCGCAGAATAAAAGCTGCGTTCCCCACCATACAGTACCTTATTGGCCAGGGCGCCAAAGTTATACTGGTCTCGCACCTTGGCCGGCCCAAGGGAAAGTTCAATGAAAAGTTCAGGATGAATCCCGTGGCAGACCGCCTTGTAGAGCTTCTTGGCAAGCCCATAAAAAAGCTGGACGATGTAATAGGCCCGGCGGTAGACTCCGCCGTAAATGCAATGCAGACCGGCGATGTAATTCTTCTGGAAAATGTCCGGTTCTATAAGGAAGAAGAAGAAAACGATCCTGAATTCGCAAAAAAACTGGCATCCCTTGCAGATGTTTATGTAAACGATGCCTTTGGGACGGCGCACAGGGCGCATGCATCCACAGAAGGCGTTGCGCACTACCTGCCTGCAGTTGCCGGTTTTCTTATGCAAAAAGAGATAGATTATCTTGGCCGGGCGCTGTCAAACCCAAACCGCCCGTTTGTAGCCATACTGGGCGGTGCCAAGGTTAAAGATAAAATTCCCGTAATAGAAAACCTGCTTGAGAAGGTGGATACCCTGCTTGTAGGCGGCGGCATGGCGTACACCTTCCTTAAGGCAAAGGGGTATGAGATAGGCCAGTCCCTCCTGGATGCAGAGAGCGTTGACCTATGCAAAGAACTTCTCACCAAAGCCCAGCAGAAGGGCGTAAGGTTTGAGCTGCCCGTAGACATTGTGACAGCAACCCAGCTATCTGCATATGCCTCAACAGAGGTTATGGATGCAGATAAGATTCCGGCGGATAGAATGGGCGCAGACATAGGCCCCAAGACCCGGGAGAAGTTCAGAAACTTCATCCTGAGTGCCGGAACAGTTGTCTGGAACGGGCCCATGGGCGTCTTTGAGCTGGCTCCGTTTGCAGGCGGCACAAAGGCAATTGCTCAGGCCATGGCAGATTCCAAAGCCGTAACCATTGTAGGAGGGGGAGATTCCGCCGCCGCAGTAGAGCAGGTGGGGTTTGCGGATAAAATGTCTCACGTCTCCACCGGCGGCGGGGCATCACTGGAGTTTCTGGAAGGCAAGGCGCTTCCGGGCGTGGTAGCGCTTCTGGATAAATAAGTTAAGTGCAGGCAGGGCGCAGCTTTGGGGGCGGCATCCTGCCTGATAAGTTAAACAAAAAGAACAAGGAGTAATATTAATGCGGGTACCGTTGATAGCAGGAAACTGGAAAATGCATAAAACCGTAGGGGAGGCTGTTGATTTTATAAACCAGCTTAAACCGGAAGTTGCAGATGTAAAGAATGCAGAAATCCTTATCTGCCCCACATTTACCGCCCTGTACGCGGTTGGACAGGCCATAAAAGACTCAAAAATAGAGATGGGCGCCCAGGATGTATTCTGGAATACCAAGGGCGCATACACCGGAGAAATCTCTCCCCTTATGCTTACCGATGTGGGCTGCACCTACGTAATAATAGGCCACTCAGAGACAAGGGGCCGTTTTGGTGTGGTGGAGGAGGGGATGACCCCCGCCCTTCAAGCATACTTTGGCGGAACGGATGAGAGCGTAAACAAAAAGTTGCATGCCGCAATAGCCGCCGGACTTAAGCCCATAGTCTGCGTAGGCGAAACCCTGGCAGAGCGCAACGCCGGGAAGGCGGATGAAATAATCCAGTCCCAGGTAAAGAACGGGCTTGCCGGCATCACCCAGGAGCAGGCGGCCTCAATGGTAATAGCGTACGAACCCGTATGGGCCATAGGCACCGGAGAGACTTGCGATACTCCCGAGGCAGAACGGGTATGCGGCATGATTAGAAAGACCATGGCAACCCTCTTTGGAGAGAGCGCCGCACAGTCCATGAGAGTGCAGTACGGCGGAAGCGTAAAGCCTGCCAACGCCAAAGAGCTACTAAGCCAGCCGAATATAGACGGCGCGCTTGTAGGCGGAGCAGCGCTAAAGGTGCCGGATTTTGCAGCCATAGTGAAATCTGCCTAGCGGCGTGTAAGCTTAATTATGTCTGCGACCGAAGCATCACCCCCGGTGCGATACTTCGGTCGCAGAGCCGAAGGCGCCGCTGCCGAAGCGAAGGGCGGCAAAATCCCCCGGGATGATACTTCGGTCGCAGAGCCGAAGGCGCCGCTGCCGAAGCGAAGGGCGGCAAAATCCCCCGGGGAGGATACTTCGGTCGCAGAGTGCCTTGGCACGCCGCTGCCGAAGCAT
>CALNCU010000248.1 GCA_937875395.1 uncultured Armatimonadota bacterium
AATCTTCTCCTTCTCCACGCACCCAAACTCCGTGGAGGGAGAGAGCTTCTACAGTGCAGACCTGGCAGGCTCCGTACGCATGTTCATCCGCCGCAATCTTGGCGAAGATGTGGGCGTAGTCTACCTCACCGGCGCCGCCGGAAACACAGCTCCCTCCAAGCTGGATGATAACAAAGATAGAAAGATGCCCTGGCGTGGGGAAGAAGGCTGGAAGCGTTCCGGCCTCTATCTGGGGGGCGAGATAGTAAAAATAATCTCCGGCACCGTGGAGCCCATGCAGAACCCTTCTCTGCGCCTGGAGCAGGCAACCGTGCCAATAGCAATAAGGGAGTGGCCCAAGAACCTTAATCCCGCCGATATGCCGGGCGGGTTCCGTGAATACTATACAAAGATGCTGGCAGAATGGCCCCGCATACTGGCGGAAGAAAGCCCGGCAGACGTGCGGCTTAACGTAGTGCGCGTGGGGGATGCCGCAATCTGCACCACCCCGGCGGAACTATTTGTAGAGCACGGGCTGGCCATGAAGAATAAATCCAAAGCAAAGGTAACCCTTCTAAGTGAACTCACCGACGGCTACGTAGGATACGTGCCCACAAAAGATGCATTCCTCCACGGCGGCTATGAAACCTGGCCCGCAATAAGCAGCCTGCTTGAAGAGAACGCCGGAGAGATTATAGTAGAAAACACAACCAGGCTTATAAACAAAGCCTTTGCAGATTAGTATAGGAGGATAAAACCATGTCTAAGCAAATACTGGCCGCATGCGGCGGGCCCAAAACCATGCCGGAGGGGATAATCAAGCCCTGGCCCCCAATAGATGATACAGACATATCCCGCGTGCTGGAATCCGTGAAGGGTATAAACCATGCGTTCGGGCCAAACTGCACCGCTCTGCAGGAAGAGTTTGCAAGCTGGAACGGCAACAAACACGCCATAACCACAAACTCCGGCACGGCGGCGCTCCATATGGGCCTGGCCGCCTGTGATTGTGGAGCCGGTGACGAGGTAATAGTCACGGCCTACTCCTGGTCGTCGTCCGCCACGTGTATTATGCAGCACAACTGCATCCCCGTCTTTGTAGATATAGATTTTGATACTATGCTGATGGATGTAGATAAAATAGAATCCGCCATCACGCCCAAAACAAAAGCCATCATAGCCGTCCACCTGCACGGCCTGCCTGTGGAGATGGATAAGGTTATGGTAATAGCAAAAAAACACGGCCTCAAGGTTATAGAAGATGCATGCCAGGCGCACGGCGCAGTATACAAAGGGCGTAAGGTAGGAACCTGGGGGGATTGTGCCGCGTTCAGCATGAACCAGAACAAGCTCCTCTGCTCCGGAGAAGGCGGTATCTTTGTAACGGATGATGAAGAGATGCTTGCAAAGGCGCAGGCGCTCTGGTCGTTTGGAGAGACTAGTACGCCGGTAGAATCCAGGGATTATCACGTCTACTCAATGGGTTGGATGTACCGTAACAACGATCTCACAGCGGCATTCGGACGGGCGCAGCTGGCCAAGCTGGACGGGTACCTTGCCACCATAAAAGAGAACGTGGCCGCGCTGGATGCAGGGCTTAACGGCGTGCCGGGGCTCATCCTTCCAAAAGTTACGGATGGCGCCGTGCATAACTGGTACAACTACATCATCCGCTTTGATATGAAGGCTCTGGGGCATGAGCACGATGCCAGGGAGTACCGGGATAAGCTGGTAGGCGCCATAAACGCAGAGGGAGTGCCTACCGGGATATGGCAGAGCTTCATACTCCCGGCCATGACGGTCTTTCAGGCAAAGAACGGATACGGCGGCGGCTGCCCATGGAGCTGCCCAAATGCGGCCCCGGTGGAGTATTCAAT
>CALNCU010000249.1 GCA_937875395.1 uncultured Armatimonadota bacterium
CGGCGGTTGCAATGCTCTCTGTTCTAATAGGAGAAGTTCAGCAGGTATCGGGCCCCAAATACATAAATGTTGAATCGGACGAATACATGGCCTTCAGTGTGGACGGCCGGATACTGGAAGCTATAGGCAATGTAAAAATTCGCTACCTTTCCCTGGAACTATATGCGCATAAGGCGCAGATAGACCTGGAGAAGAACCGGATTGTAGCAAAATCCATGGATAGAGAGCGTCCGCTTACCATCCTCACCAACAAGGGGCGCAGTGAAGGCAACATGTTCAGCGGCAGCATCTCCGGCGGGGAAGGGCTTCTTCTATCCATAGAATCCGGCAAAGTACAAAAACTAGACCTCTCTAAATCCGTGCCGGAGCTGTCAGAAGAGGAGCCTATCTACATTCCGGAACAGTTTGACATGTATGACCTCTCTGAGAGTGCCATGGTAATAAAGTCAAAAGCTGTCACCATCTTCCCAAATCAGAAGATAAACTTTACGCAGGCAAGTATTTATGTAAGCGGAAAGAGAATGGTAACCCTGCCGTATTACGTTCTGCGGCTGGATGGCTACATAAACTCAAATGAACAGTATATTGGCTGTGGAACGGATGGGCTTAAACTCAGCTTCCCCCTGTACTACGCCCTTACACCTTCAAGCAGCGGCGCCCTGCTGGTGCGGCATGGGGTAAGCCCGGGATGGGGGATGTATACCGGTCAGCCGGGCTGGCATCTGGATGTTGCGCAGAAATACAATACAGATAACTCAGAGGGAGAACTGAATTTCAATCGGGTCTTAAATTCAGATTGGGGCGCGCGTTTTACACACTCCCAGCAGCTGGACCCTGCCACAAACGGCTATCTCTATGTGGATTTCCCCTCGCACAGAGACATCTTTGCCAACGTAAACCTGGCCAGGTCTTACAAAACGGTAAACGTGGGACTAAGTATTGCAGGGAGCAACTCCTCCGGGTGCAATTCCACCAACAGCGATGTGTATATCCAGACAAAACCCTGGAAACTTGGCGATGGGCCGTTTACATACAATCTTGCCGCAAGAACAAGCTATATAGATACATCAGGGGTAGATTCGGCAATCAGGCAAAGCTTAGAGGGTACCATCAACTCCATGCCCCTTATTGTAAGCCCAAGTATTTCATTGCGTACATCAACGGGACTGGCGTACTTGTGGGGGGATAAGTACACTACCGGGCTCTCCACAATTGCCAGCGCCATGGTAGATTGTAAGCTCTCTAGTTACGGCAACCTGCAGCTAAGTTACCGGTATTCAGATAAATCCAACGCATATTCGTACGTATTGGGAAGGCAGTCTCTTGCCGCAAGCCTTACAGCCGTCAATCCCAACAATAACATAAGGCTCTCGCTCTATGGAATAATGGGCCTGGATTACAACAGTTTCAACCTGCTTGGCGATCTTAGCTACTACTTTGCTCCGGGGTGGAGGTTTGGCGTAACATCTACAATAAACCAGTACCCCACAGGCTGCTATAACGATCTTGAACTTGCGCTGGGCAAGGCCATAGCAAACCGGGAGCTTATACTGGTATGGTCAAAGTCCAAAGGAAGGTTGCTCCTGGAGTTGGGTTCCGTATCATTTTAGTGTAAAATATAAGCTGATGGTGCCGCACCCGAACAAATGTGCGGCAAAGCCGGAGGCACTCGCGGGCCGAAGCAAGGTGTATCAACCCCCGGGGCGATACTTCGGTCGCAGAGCCGGAGGCGCCGCTGCCGAAGCTTGGTGGTGATACTTCAGTCGCAGAGCACTTTAGTGCGCCGCGGGCGTTGTCCTGTTTAAACTTGCAAATCCAAGTTTACAGATTAGTAGATTACATGGTGAAAAGCGTGTCAGATTTAAAGATAGTATCCAGTTACGCACCCAAGGGCGATCAACCCAAGGCAATAGAAGGATTGGCAAAAGGAATTCTATCCGGGCACAGGTTCCAGACGCTCCTTGGCGCAACCGGCTCCGGTAAAACCTTTACCATGGCAAACGTCATAGAGAAGGTTCAAAAGCCCACCCTGGTGATTGCTCACAACAAAACCCTGGCGGCGCAGCTCTGCGGAGAGTTTAGAGATTTCTTCCCGCAGAACGCCGTAGAATACTTTGTAAGCTACTATGATTACTACCAGCCGGAAGCGTACATCCCGCAGACGGACACCTACATAGAGAAAGACTCATCCATCAATGATGAGATAGACCGCCTCCGCCACTCCGCCACGCAGTCCGTGCTTGACAGGCGGGATGTTATAGTGGTTGCAAGCGTCTCATGCATCTACGGCCTGGGTTCGCCCGCCGAATACACAAAATCCACCCTCACCCTGCATGAAGGCACCTCCTATGAGATGGATGAAATACTGCACAAACTGGTGCAGATACAGTTCACCCGTAACGACATGGAGCTCTCAAGGGCCACATTCAGAGTAAAAGGGGATATCCTGGAGATTCAACCCGTAGACGATGAGAACATCATTCGCGTAGAGTTCTTTGGAGACACTGTAGATAGAATTACCACCGTAGACCCACTTACCGGGGAGGTGCTCTCCCGGTCGGATAGAATGACAGTCTATCCCGGCACCCACTTTGTCACCACGCCGGAGACAATGGAGAAGGCGCTTGTAGAGATAGAGCGTGAGATGAACGAACGCGTAGAATACTTCAACCGGCACAATAAATACCTGGAGGCGCAACGCATAGAGCAGCGCACCAAATATGACATGGAGATGATGAAGGAGGTTGGGTACTGCTCCGGCATAGAGAACTACTCCCGCATACTGGACGGCCGCGCCCCTGGCGAGCCACCCTCATGCCTCCTGGACTACTTCCCGGACGATTTTCTTATCATAATAGATGAATCCCACCAGACCATCCCCCAGTTGCGCGCAATGTACGCCGGCGACAGGTCCCGCAAAGAGACGCTGGTGGAGTTTGGGTTCAGGCTTCCATCTGCAATAGACAACCGCCCCCTCCGGTTTGAAGAGTTCCTGAATAGAATAAACCAGGTGACCTTTGTCTCCGCCACCCCCGGCCCGTTTGAGGCAGAGCACAGCGCGCAGGTGGTAGAGCAGATTATCCGCCCCACGGGACTTATAGACCCGGTTGTGGAAATCCGTTCGCCCAAGGGGCAGATTGATGATCTTGTAGATGAAATTAAGAATCGTACAGCCAGAGGGGAGCGAGGGCTTGTAACCACCCTTACCAAGAGGATGGCGGAAGACCTTACAGAATACCTGGTAGATATGGATGTAAAGGTGCACTACCTCCACTCAGACGTGCATACGCTGGACAGGTTGGAGATTATAAGAGATCTGCGCCTTGGCGTATATGATGTTATAGTGGGGATCAACCTCCTCCGGGAAGGGCTGGATTTGCCGGAAGTCTCTCTGGTAGCCATTCTGGATGCAGATAAAGAAGGGTTCCTCCGCTCGGAGACATCGCTTATCCAGACAATAGGGCGTGCGGCGCGTCACGTGGACGGAAGAGTAATAATGTATGCAGAAGATATCACCGGTTCCATGAGCCGCGCCATAACAGAGACAAACCGGCGCCGGGTCATTCAGAGCGCCTACAATAAGGAGCACGGCATAACCCCTGCATCCATAAAGAAATCGGTTCGGGATGTTATAGAATCCAGAAAAGTCTCGGACAACAAGGCGCACTACAAAATCAGGAAGGATGTGCCGGCAGACCTGCCGCTGGACAAGCTTATGCTGGTGCTGGCAGATTTGGAGAAGGATATGAAACGCGCCGCCAAGGATTTAGATTTTGAGCAGGCGGCGGAGTTCCGGGATGAGATATCCCGCCTGAAGAAGCTTCTTCCCGCAAGCAGCCGGAAGTAGGCGCCTCACCCATTGACTGCGGGGATTCCGCCTGATAGAATTCAACTGATTTAAAAGAATACTTCGGCAGCAGCAAGCAATGCACGCCGCCGAAGCTTTGGAAGGTTAAAAGGGTTAAACAGTCATGCCGACTGACAGCATAATTATCCGTGGGGCACGGCAGCACAATCTAAAAAACATAGACGTAGAGATACCCAGAGACAAGATGGTGGTAATTACCGGCATCTCCGGCTCCGGCAAGTCTTCTCTTGCATTTGACACCATCTACGCAGAAGGGCAGCGGCGGTATGTAGAATCGCTCTCCGCATACGCACGCCAGTTTTTGGGACAGATGGACAAGCCGGATGTAGATTACATAGAAGGGCTCTCCCCCGCCGTTGCCATAGATCAGAAGTCTACCACAAGGAACCCACGTTCCACCGTGGGCACCGTGACAGAGATATACGATTATCTAAGGCTCCTCTTCGCCCGGATAGGGCACCCGCACTGCCCCAAATGCGGGCGGGAGATTACTCAGCAGACGGTAGAACAGATGGTAGACGCCGTTATGGCGCTAGAAGAAGGCGTCAAGTTTCAGGTGCTTGCCCCAATAGTTAAAGGGCGCAAAGGGGAATACAAGCAGGTCTTTGAAGATATCCGCAAAGATGGCTACGTGCGCGTGCGCGTAGACGGCGCCATCTATGAGGTAACGGATGACATCCCCATGGATCGCTACAAGCAGCACTGGATAGATGTAGTGGTTGACCGGCTTGTAGTAAAACAGGGGATAGAGAAGCGCCTTGCAGATTCCCTGGAAGCCGCGCTTAAAATGGGGAAGGGCACCGTAACCATAGACCTTATGAACGGCGAAGAGATGGTCTTTTCAGAGCAGTTTGCCTGCACGGAATGCGGGATAAGCCTGGAAGAGATTGCGCCCCGGAACTTCTCATTCAACAGCCCGTACGGCGCCTGCCCGGATTGCCACGGCCTTGGCACGCACACAAAACTGGACCCGGCGCTAATCCTGCCGGACTGGAACCTTTCCATAGAAGAGGGCGCAATCGCCCCCCTGGCAAGGAGCCACAGCGAATACACGGCAAGCCTTATTTCCGGGATGGCGGAGAAGGCGGGGT
>CALNCU010000250.1 GCA_937875395.1 uncultured Armatimonadota bacterium
AGGTCGTTTCTACTGTAACTCTTCTTTTAGAAATCCTTATGATACGCATTATTCCCTTGTATTGATCGGTGGAAAATATATAAATAAATGGCTGATTCTATCTGATTCACCCAGGTATACCTCACCCCACTTCCCGGTTGCGGCGGCGGCAAACTGGTAGCCGTACCAGTGCTCCTCTACGCAGGCCATGGGCATCCCCAGGTCTCGCATATCTCTTGTCTCCGGGTTGTAGCAGAAGAGGTGTGCGCAGCCGTTTTCTTCGCCGCCTATTCCGTATACGCGCCCATCTGCGCCCACGGTAAGAGCCCTTATCCGGTCTTCCTTTACCGGTTTGCCGAGCGTTGTTATCTTCATGCTGGCAGTATCAAAGGTGAAGAGCAGGCCGTCGCTGGTTCCGCCGTAGATGATTTTTGAGAACTCATCCTTGGCCCAGACTTCAACTTTATTGTATAGTTGCCGACCCTTTAGAGATGGAGCATGCACTCCCGTATCCTCTATTCTATCCGTCTCCGTGTTGTACCTGAAGATGCGGCCCTCAGACTTTGCGCCGTATACATGGCCGTCCGTGCCGGTGATTAGCGCAGAGGAATAATCCCTAACCTCGTCTGCCTGCCCTTTCTGTGCTACCGCACCTGTGGCAAGGTCATAGGTGAACAGGATGCCTTTCTTTGAACTAAGGCCGCATAGCAGCGTGTTCTCTTTGCAGAGCACCAGAGATGCCACGCCCTCCCCTTCTACCGGCACGGCGAGCGTTTCTATTTTGCCGCATGAATGGCAAGGGTCGTCTACAAATGCAGTGACGGAATCTCTGGGGGGAGTATCCATAATCTTCCGGGCCTCGCCGGGGTCGCAGCTCTCTATTGCGGCTTCAAACAGGTATTCGCAAGGTATGTATGCAAATATACGGCCCTCAGAAGAGCCGTCAAGCGCGGCTGTAGAGCCGAATACTCGGCCATCCGGGTGTGCTGCAAGAGCGGTGATACGCGCATTCTCTGCCACTACCCCAACGTCTACAACCAAATCTGCATCCGGCAGCGGGCTGTAGAAGAAGAAGTGCGCCCGGCTTCCGCCTGTTCCGCCAAAGATGTTCCCGGATGCGCCTGTTGCAAGCGCAGATATGGCCGATTCCCCAGGCGGGATTCCCTTTGCAAAGCCGCCGGGAGAGAGCTTGCGGACTTCCATCTTGCCTTCATCTACAAAGACGGATTTTATGTAGTTGATTCGCTGCAGGATAAGCTGTTTTAGATTGCCTTCTCTAAACCGCTCTTCCTGCTCCGGCGGAGTTGGCCACTCCATGTTTTTTATGTGTTGCGGCACTATTGTTTCCATCTTATCCCCAACTCCTTATGATCTTGCGTTCCTGTTTTGCGGCTCTATTTGACAAAACGGGTGTATATTTGAAGACTCTGGTTGGCCTCATGCCAACATCGGCAAAATACAGGTTGCCTGCGTAGTCTCTGGTTGCCCTGGATATGTGATCCGGGTATATATCGCCGTCATGGATGGCTCCCATGTCTTCGCGTTCAAGCGTTGATGGATTGAGCTTTATCAGGTGCGATTTTTGGTCATCTTCAATCAAATTTGCGGCGTAATACAGGAAGCCGTCAAGCCCAAAAACAAGGCCGCCGGTATGCTCATCCTTTATATCCCACCAGGTATCTGCCGGGGTTCCGTACGGGGCGCCTAAATCTTCTATGCGACCGTCCTTGCCGTCCTCGGGGAAGTACCTGAACAGGCGGATGTCAAAGTCCCAAGTGACGCCGTAGATTGCCGTGCCGTCCGGTGATGCCACCGCGTCATATGGCAAGGTGTGGAAGCCGTCTCTGTGCGGCGCGTGGGGTATCTGCACGGGGAGTTCCTCAAGAATCCCCTTGTCAACTGAGTAGCGTATGATAAAACCGTAGTCGTTTGTGGTGTAGCCGTTCCCCTGATTGTCAAGGAAGATGCACTGGGGGTTTACGGAGCCTATCCGCCCAAGGTCCTCCGTTCTGCGTTCATCAATATGGTAGACAAAGAAGTGATCCTGCGGATAGGTGATGCCGTAGATAAGTCCTCTGTCCTGGTTTAATGCCATGCATCTGGTGCTCTGCTTTGGGACAAGATCGCCCATAAATTGCAGGGAATCATCCGCAGGTTTGTAGCTGAAAATCCGGGAGCCGGAAAAGGATTTCACAGGGTCGTCCCAGGTGTGCCAGGGGCGCCATACCGTATCGCCCGCAGGGGGAGTGGTGCAGTGCGTGGCGGCATATAATGTTCCGTCATCGGCAGGAAGCAGGCAGTAGTGAATCTTCCCGTGGGTTGCGTGGCCGTCATCAACGGGGCAGCCCACTGCATCCGCCACGGAGAGCGGGTAGGACAGGGTATCTTCTTCAGGCGAGTATGCGGCAATGTAGGCGCCCAGGCCGCCCGTCATCTCTCCGCATACGGCCATGTAGATTATGCCGTCGATTCCCGTGGTGATAGACCAGCATGTATCATGCACCGGGAGTTCATTAAATACTATCGCTTGAAAGCTCATATCTGCCTGCCTCTACATAGTTACTTGCCAACTGTATAGTACTCTCCCTTGCAACAAATTCCGGAGCAAGCACTACGTGCTGTGTTTCCTTGTTTCCATCAATCTTATTTAGGAGTATTTCAACCGCTCTCTGCCCTATCTGGTAGAAGGGCTGGGCAATGGTGGTTAAAGGCGGAAGAAGGTATTCTGAAAACCGCTGATTGTCAAACCCTACAATAGAGAGGTCGTTTGGAATAGCTATCCCCGCTTCCTTTGCGGCCCTGTAGCATCCTTGCGCTAGAAAATCGTTTGTGGCAAAGATGGCGGTAGGTCGCTCTTTTAGCAGTTTCCTGGCTTCCTGGCAGCCCCCCTCTGACGGCTCAACTCCATCACTATGATCCATTCTTATTA
>CALNCU010000251.1 GCA_937875395.1 uncultured Armatimonadota bacterium
GTCCTACGCAGGAATTGTTGAAGAAGTTGCCACAGTCAGAACAAAAGCCGGTATATTCGATCTCTCCCATATGGGCGAGATATTTGTCTCAGGCCCGGCAGCCCTTGGTTTTATTCAGCAGGTTACTACAAACGACGCGTCCCAGCTTAAGGTAGGCGCGGCACAGTACACACTCTTCTGTAATGAATCCGGCGGAGTGGTAGACGACCTGGTAGTCTACCGTACCGGCGATGAAGAATACCTGCTTGTAGTTAACGCATCCAATACAGAGAAAGACTACAACTGGATGCAAAAATTCAACAGCCACAACGCAACCCTCCGCAATACATCGCAAGAGACCGCCCTTATAGCAATTCAGGGGCCGGAATCCCTTACAATGCCTGGTTGACGGGGTAGAGCTTCAGACTATGCCCCGCTTCCATATAGCCCGGTGCAAAGTATCCGGTATGGAATGCCTTGTTGCAACAACCGGCTACACGGGAGAGGCAGGCGCAGAAATCCTCTGCAAAAACGCAGATGCAGTCTCCATATGGAACGCCGTTATGGAGGCGGGAAAGAGCGTAGATGCCAAACCCGTAGGGCTTGGCGCAAGAGACGTCCTGCGCCTTGAAGCCGGATACCCGCTCTACGGCCACGAGCTGGATGACAGCACAACCCCGGTAGAAGCAAAACTTATGTGGGTTGTAAAACCGGAAAAAGGCAATTTTACCGGCAGGGAAAAGATTCTAAAAAACAAAGAAGAAGGGCCATCAAGAATCCTGATAGGCCTTGCCGCAGAAGAGCGGTGCATACCCAGGCAGGGCTGCAAACTGGTTGACGGCCAAAAAGAGATAGGCGTGGTTACAAGCGGCACATTCTCTCCAACCATAAAGAAGGGGATTGCGCTTGCCTACATACACCCGGAATACCGGGCTGCAAACACTCCGGTCGGCATACAAATAAGAGATAAAATTTGCAAATTTAAAGTAGTCAAAACACCTTTTGTTAAAACAGCAATGTGAAAGGGGAATTAAAATGGTTCCATCAAAACTAAAGTACAGCGATACCCATGAGTGGGCAAAGATTGATGATGATACCGCCGTGGTAGGCATAACCGACCACGCGCAGTCAGAGCTAGGCGATATCGTCTACCTGGAGCTGCCGGAAGTGGGCAGCACGGTAGAGAAGGGCGATGTCTTTGGAACTCTGGAATCCGTCAAAACCGTGTCAGACCTTATCTCGCCGGTAAGCGGAGAGATAACAGAGGCAAACAGTGAGCTCTCCGATACCCCGGAAGTCATAAACAACGAGCCGTATGAGGGCGGATGGCTTGTTAAAATAAAATTGAGCAACCCGGCTGAAGTAAACACTCTTATGGATGCAGACGCCTATGAACAGTTCATCCAGGAGCACTAAGCCGTGACATATATTCCCAATACAGATGAAAACCGAAAGGCCATGCTTGGGGCCATAGGCGTAGAGGATGTATCAGACCTCTTTGCTCCCATACCCGGCAACCTAAAACTAAACCGTACGCTCAATCTGCCTGCCCCGCTCTCAGAGATGGAGCTGCGGGAGCGCGCTCTTGCAATAGGCGGCATAAACGCCGGTTGCTCGGAATACGCATGTTTCCTGGGCGCAGGCGCCTATGACCATTACATACCATCCACCATCCCGGCGGTGCTTGGGCGTTCGGAGTTCTACACATCATACACCCCTTACCAGCCAGAGATAAGCCAGGGAAACCTGCAGGCCATATGGGAGTTCCAGAGCATGGTCTGCCACCTTATGCAGATGGATGCAGCAAACGCCTCCATGTACGATGGCGCATCCGCGCTTGCAGAGGCCGCGCTCATGGCATCCGGCATTACAAGACGGGGAACGTGGTATGCTTGCGGCAGCCTGCATCCAAACTATCGTAAGGTGCTGGAGACCCACGCATGGGCATCCGGGCATACAATCATAAACGCCGGGAGAGACGGAATTCTCTCCACATTCCAGGATTCTGCCGTTGAAGGGAAGGATATAGCCTGCGTTATTGTGCAGAGCCCCAACTTCTTTGGAGCAATAGAGCCGCTCTCTGCCGCACGTGATTTTGCAAAGAAACACGGCGCTCTCCTTATCGTCTGCTGCGATCCCATATCGCTGGGACTCCTCAACCCGCCCGGCGCATACGATGCAGATATATGCGTGGCAGAAGGCCAGCCGCTGGGGATATCCATGAGCTACGGAGGGCCGCTTCTGGGTCTGTTTGCATGTAAAAAGGCTTACGTTAGGCAGATGCCGGGGAGAGTGGTTGGTGCCACCACAGATACAATCGGCAGAAGAGGTTATACGTTGACACTTCAGACCAGGGAGCAGCACATACGCCGGGAGCGGGCAACATCCAACATATGCAGCAACCAGGCCCTGTGCGCGCTTGCAGGGGCGGTCTATCTATCCACCTTGGGCAAGAATGGGCTTAGGCGGGTAGCCGAGCTATGCACAGAAAAAGCCCACTACGCGGCAGAACGGTTAACGCAAATAGACGGCGTAGACATGCCGTTCTCCGCCCCGTTCTTCAAAGAGTTTGTAGTTCGCCTCCCAAGGCCGGTACAAGACACAAACATGCAGCTTGCAGAGCAGGGGATAATGGGCGGCCTGAACCTTGAGCCCTACTTCCCGGAGATGAAAAACTGCATGCTCATCTGCGTCACGGAACAGCGGACAAAAGAGCAGATAGACAGGCTTGCGGAGGTGATAGCAAAGTGAAACCGGAACCAGTAATATACGAACAGAGCTCGCCGGGCCGGACGGGAATAGTCTGGCCGGAGACAGACGTGCCGGGTAAGGGCGCAGAATCCCTTTTAGGCAAAGAGAATTTAAGGGAAGAGCTGAACCTCCCGGAAGTGAGCCAGGTAGATGTAATCCGCCACTTCACGCACCTGTCAAGCCTGAACTACGGCGTTGACACTGGGTTCTATCCGCTTGGCTCCTGTACCATGAAGTACAACCCCAAGATTAATGAAGAGATAGCCGCCCATGCAGATTTTGCCTCCCTCCATCCGCTGCAGGATGAGGATGATTCGCAGGGTATGTTGCAAGTATTATTTGATATGCAGCAATTCTTGGCGGAGATAAGCGGGATGAGTGCTGTAACCTTGCAGCCATCCGCCGGCGCACAGGGTGAATTCACCGCACTCATGGTCTTTAAGCGGCACCATGAGCTGATGGGGGAGGGGCACCGCAACATTGTGGTTGTGCCGGATTCATCACACGGCACAAACCCTGCAACCGCGGCCAGATGCGGCTACCAGATAAGAAAGATTAATTCCGGGCCGGACGGGCTTGTAGATTTAGATGCGCTTACATCTGCGCTTGGGCCGGATGTGGCAGCGTTTATGCTTACAAACCCCAACACACTCGGGCTCTTTGATACAAATATTGAAGAGATTGCAAAACGGGTGCATGCCGCGGGCGCGCTCTTTTACTGCGACGGCGCCAATATGAACGCCGTCATGGGCATAAACCGTCCCGGCGACTGCGGTTTTGATGCCATGCATTTCAACCTGCATAAAACCTTTGCCGCGCCGCACGGAGGAGGAGGGCCCGGTTCCGGCCCCGTAGCCGTAAAAGATTTTCTAGCGCCGTACCTGCCTGTGCCGGTGGTAAAACAGGAGAACGGCAGATACTTCCTGGATCATGGCGATGATCGTTCCATAGGGAAGGTTCACGCTTTCTACGGTAACACGGGGGTAATTGTTAAATCCTATGCATATATACTCTCGCTTGGAGCAGAGGGTATACGCAAGACAAGCGAAAATGCTGTGTTAAATGCCAATTACCTGCTTAACAAAATCATAGATGCCTATGATGTGCCTTACGGAAACCGTTGCAT
>CALNCU010000252.1 GCA_937875395.1 uncultured Armatimonadota bacterium
AGCAGATGGGAGATGCCGGTCTTTCCCAAACGTTCGTTTCTGGAGCCTGCCTTGTACCAGACCATAAAGCTTACAACCGGCGCAGAGTGCACCTCTTTGGTAAGCACCTTAAGGCCGTTTGGCAGAACCGTCTCCTTTACGCCAAAGTTCTGCGCCCATGCCGGGGCCAATGAGAGCATAAGCACAAGCAGCAGGGTTGTTCTTATAAATCTTTTCATAGCTTTTCCTTTGGTTGAATGAGTGTTTACAGGCAAGATATTATAGCAGAAACTTTCGGCGGCATGTGAAGTATACCCATAAATTGACTCTACATGTGCACCCGCTTATAATAGCCATGCACAGAGGCCCCGGGCCCTGCAGACAGCTGCCAAGCCTTATGCCGGCTGCCCTTGACTGTGTTACGGATGAATGCTATAAATGACTGAAGAGAGCGGCGCCGGAGGGCTCCGCTCAATGTTTTTATACTTGAAAGGGATTTATCTTATGCCTAAGCTATACCTTTGGGCCGTGCTTGCGGCGGTTATGCTCTCCTCCCTTACCTTTGCACGGGCGGATGAACTCTCCTCCGCAAAGCGCATAGACCCGGAAGACTTAAAGCAGATAATGCTGGTAAAAGATGTAAAGACCGGCATGAAGGGCTACGGCAAAACGGTATTCCAGGGCACAAAGATAGAGACTTTTAATGTAGAAGTGCTGGGAATACTTAAAAAAGCCAACATGGGCACGGACCTTATTCTGGTGAAGATGTCCGGCGGCCCCATGACGGGGCGAGGCGCAAATATTATCCGCGGAATGAGCGGGAGCCCCATCTATATAGGCGGAAAGCTTGTGGGCGCCTTTGCCTACGGACAGGCTTTTATGAAGGAACCCATAGGCATGGTCACCCCTATAGAATATATGCTGGAGGCATGGGATTCCGCGCTGCCGCAGACGCCGTCATCCTTCTCCCCTTACGGCACGGCCATGCTTGAGAAGCCCATTCCTCTTGACGGCAAGACTTTCAGCAGGGTGAGGATAGAGCCCGGCGACCCGGAATCTGCCTCTGCAGAGGATGGAACCCTGGTGCTGCATCCGCTTTCCATGCCGCTTGCGGTAAGCGGCATGTCTCCCCATATTGCAGCAAAACTATCCCGGAATTTAAAGCCGCTTGGAATCACCCCGGTCTCCGGCTCCGGGCCGGCAAGGGATAAATCCAACCTTAATATAAAGCTTGAGCCCGGTTCCGCCGTGGCGGTCTCCCTGGTCACGGGAGATATAGACATGACGGGGACAGGAACCGTAACCTACCGCAGGGGGAACCGCATCCTGGCCTTTGGGCACCCCATGATAGATGGAGGCACCGTGGAGGGCGTAACGGGGATGGGCCCGCTTGATGCGCCTATCTCTACCGCCTACGTCTTTGGCGTCTCTCCAAACGTGTACGTATCCTCAAAGGATGCCGGCCCCGTGAATGTGGTGGGCCGCCTGCTTCATGACCGCCCGTGGGGTATATCGGGCGAGGTGGGCGGAGAGGCCAATATGATACCCGTAACCGTGCATGTAAGCGACAAATCCAGCGGAAGGTACAGAGATTTTAATGTGCGTGTGGTTAATCATCCGCTGCTTGCGCCGTCCCTTATAGTCGGGTCGGCGGCGCAGGCCATCTACAATATGCGGGGTACTCCCAGCGATGCCACAGCCGCCGTGAAGGTGCAGGTTACGGCAAATGAGGTTGGCACCATCACCCGGGAGAACATATGGTTCGACGCCATGAATATAGAATCCGCCGCCGTTAAAGACCTTCAGCAGATACTCTCCATGCTCCAGTTCAACAAATTCCATCCGGCAGGAATAAAACGGGTGGAGGTGTGGGCGGATATCATCCCCAACCACGGCACCGCGCGGATAGAACGTATTTTCATCCCGGAGGCAAAGTACCGCCCGGGGAGCAGAATAGACGTGGGAGTGGTTATAAGGCCATTTGGACAGGAGCCGGTTACCCGCAGGCTCATGGTAGGCCTGCCCTCAAATATGCCCGGCGGAAAGTACTCCCTGCAGGTAAGGGCGGGGACGGCGCAGGGCGCATTCCAGGATGGGAGTGCGGCCGCGCGGCTTCAGGCCATGCTTGGCATGGCCCAGCCCGCGCCTGCGGCAGAAAACCTCCGGCAGCTTTTAGACAGGTACCTTGAGCGGGATAAGAACAGCGATCTTGTAGCCAGAATAGTCCTCCCCGGCACTGTGCCAAACGTTGCCGGAGAGAAGTTCTCTGGCATTCCGCCCGCAATTGCAGAGGCCATGCGGTCTTTAAAATCTACGGAACCCGGCATGGATAGAGATGAAATAAAGACCCTGGTCTCCACGGAGTGGGTGCTCTCCGGCTCACAGACGCTTGCAATTACAGTGGAACCGCTGGATTTAACAGAGAAAAAGACCGCTAAAGCAGCCCCAGCCCAATCCCGGCAGGAGAACCAGGGCGGTCAGTCCGGCAGTGCCGCAGACCCCAAGGCACCCGGCGGAAAGATGAGCACACCTTTTGAGCATGAAGAACCCGAAGGACTGGCTGCAGGGGTTCCTGCAATCCCTGTAAATATGCCGGCTCCGGCGCAGGCAGCTCCCGCCGCTGCCCCGGCCGTGCCCGCAAAGCCTGCAGCACCAAAACCCGCGGCTCCTTCTTCCACCCAGGATAAACCTGTTGGGCGTGCGCCCGTAACATGGAAGCAGAGCAGCATGCAGGAGTTCTCTAACGGCCTGTTTGAGGGAACGGCGGCTTCAACAGGCAACCTTGTGCGCCTGGCACCGGACCTTAAAAAACTCTGCGATCTTGAAGAACTCTTTGTGTGGAGCATGGTTCCGGACGGAAAGGGCGGATTGTACGCCGGCACCGGAAACCGGGGAGGCATCTACCATGTTGCGGCAGACGGCACAGCCTCTATCTTCTTCCAGGTGACGGAGCCTGTGGTGCAGTGCCTTGCCATGGATAAGAGCGGGGTTCTGTATGCCGGCACATCGCCGGATGGAAACATCTACCGGATAGAACCTTCCGGCAGGGGCCGGGTAATCTTTAGCGCCCAGGAGAAGTACATAACCGCGCTTGCCGTGGATTCGCGCGGGAACCTGTATGCAGCAACGGGAGAGGCGTGCCGGGTCTATAAAATCTCCCCGGGCCATACGCAGCTTGTGCTCTCCTCCAATGAGAGATGCGCTCTCTCCCTTGCCGCGGATAAGGATGATAACATATTTGTGGGTACGGGCACAAACGGGCTTATATATAAAATTGCGGCGGACGGGAGCGTTGCATCTTTCTACAACGCGGCGGAGGATTCCGTAACGGCTCTTGCCGCAGATTCCTCCGGCGCCGTCTACGCCGGATCGGCCCCAAAGGGCGTAATCTACCGAATAGAGCCAAACGGGGTTGCAAAAGTTATCTATAACAAATCCTCCCGCCCCATAATGTCTATGCAGGCGGGCGGAGACGGGCTTATCTGGGCCGCCACGTCAGAGAGCATCCTTTGCGTAGATAAGGATGATAAAATCCTTGCCCTGCACAATGAGCGCGATCTGCAGTTTTTATCCGTGGCATTTGGGGGCGGCCGGGTCTTTGCCGGTACGGGAAACATAGGC
Source organism: uncultured Armatimonadota bacterium (assembly GCA_937875395.1). Taxonomy (GTDB): domain Bacteria; phylum Armatimonadota; class UBA5829; order DTJY01; family DTJY01; genus CALNCU01. Next base: position 3,601 of record CALNCU010000252.1, read on the forward strand.
TCCGTCTACCTTGCAGATTTAAACGCGGCCACAAACGGAACCTACTACTCCCCCGTGCATGATTGCGGGCTGGTCTCTACGTGGGGCAGGGCCTTTTGGACGGCGGATACCCCGGACGGAACCCAGGTGCAGATTTCCACCAGAACGGGAAACTCCTTTCAGCCGGACGCCACCTGGACGGCGTGGTCAGACCCGGTAACCGCCCCCGGCGCAAATATATCCGGGGAGAAGGCAAGGTATATTCAATATAAGGCAACCCTTAAATCTGCAAAGCCGGGCATCACCCCGGTGCTTAAGGATGTATCCCTTGGTTACCTGCCAAAAAACCGGACGCCCGCGGTAACCCTTTCCTCCCCGCTGGGCGGAGAGTACTGGTCTGCAGTAAAGACCATAAAATGGACGGCGTCAGACCCAGATAAGGATACCCTCTCCTACAAAATCCAGTATTCCGCCGATGGCGGCAAGACCTGGAATTACCTGGGGGATAAGACATCCGAAGGCCCGGCGGAGGTTAAGCCCGTGGTTGCCAAGGTCTCCCTTGATTCGCCGTCATCATACTCCAGGAAGGAACTGGCCGATCTTGTTTCTGCGCTTGCAAAGATGCCTCAGATTACAGAGGACTCTAAAAAAGCAATAATGGCCCAGGCCGTAAAGATGATTCATGATGATATGACGCAGGCATCCGGGCAGAACCAACCCATACCGTCTCAGCGCGCTCTATATGCGCAGGCGCCGTTTGCCACGCGCCAAACAAGCTTTTCATGGGATACCTCCTCTTTTGCCGATGGGAACTATCTTATAAAAG
>CALNCU010000253.1 GCA_937875395.1 uncultured Armatimonadota bacterium
TGAAACTATTCGGTTGCCGAGTTGGAATGAACTATGCGTAGCCGATGACGGTATATTCTATACCCCTGAAAGAAGCCAAAGAATCATTGATTTTCTGTATTACCATCATCAAGTGGCGGCAGATACAGTGATAGATTTTGCCAAAGCAATCAAGGAAGAAACCGGAAACCGCAAGCTGGTAGGACTCTGGAACGGTTATATATTCCTGCCGGGATGGTGGAATGGAAGCGCTCCTTACAATATTATGACCAATTGGCGAACAAAAATGTTTTCTAAAGTATTGGAATCGCCGTATATCGATTTCATTGCTGCGCCGTACTCCTATCAGGAGAGGCATAGCGGCGGTTTCTTTGTTCCGCAAATACCTATGGATAGTATCATCTTTCATGGTAAAATGGGCATTATTGAGGAGGATACCAGAACTCATCTTACTACGCCATACAAAAACCGTCGAAATTTTGAGAAACATGGAGATATTTTCGGGAAAGCTAATGATGAAAACGAAACAATGGCTATCCTGAAGAGAAATTTTGCCGGAGTCTTTACAAAGCCGGGCAGCGGTTTGTATTATTTTGGGCTAACCGACGAAGGTAATAAATGGTTTGATAATGCCGCCATACTGGATACGGTGAAAGAGTTCAAAGAGATATCTAAAGCACAGTCTGGTAAAGATAAAAATATTTCCAGCATAGCTGTTATTGTCAGCAATAGATCTTTCCTGTATCAGAAAATCAATGATCTGAGCCGTGATTTTTTGCTTAACCAGATGTATCATAACTTGACTGTGGTAGGAGCACCGTTCGATGTTTACCTTGATACCGATTTAAATGATAAGCGCTTTCCGTTTGATAAATATAAGTTATATATATTTCTGAATAACTTTTATTTACCAGATGGAGAGAGAGAGCTGATTAAAAAGAATATCTGTACCAATAATAATACAGCAGTATGGATCTATGCTAGCGGTTATATAGATGACGAAAATGCGCAGGTAAGGAATATATCTGATTTGACCGGTATAAATATAAGTAAATATGAAGGTAGGTTAAGCCGCTTGAAGTGCGTAATCACAAATTATATGGATAAGACCACTGAAGGCATGCCGACTAATATTCGCTTTGGGCCAGAGCAACCGCTCGAACCTGTTTTTTTGGTTGACGATCCTACTGTTAAGGTTCTAGGCGAGCTAACCAGCACAACAAACGAAGACGGGATATATACTTTCAGGAAACCTGGCTTGGCCATAAAACGCTTTGCTAATTGGACTTCGATATGGTCCGGTGCTCCCAATCTGCCGTCGTCCTTATTGCGCAATATTGCCCAATCTGCCGGTGTACATATTTACAGCGACAGCGATGATCAGGTTTTTGCCAGCCAAAGGATATTCTCGCTTCATGCTCGGTATGATGGGATGCGTACCATTAAATTCCCGCAAAAAACATCCCTTTACGATCCTTTTGCCAAGCGCTATATTGCGCGTAATACCGATGTTGTGAAAATGTTCGTAAAGAAAGGCGAAACCCTGCTCTGGGTGTTGGAATAAGGTTTGTATTGCAGCCGGATTATGCTGCTAACGGCCAATAGTATGCAGATAGAAGCGATTGGTAACGATTGAATTTTTGAGGAGGTATAAAATGCGTTGTATGAAAAAAAGATGCACAATTTTGTATGCTAGTGGAAGATGTGGCTTTACCCTGGCCGAACTCTTAGTTATCATCTCAATCACAGCATTATTGTCGGCCATGTTTCTTCCTGCTTTCGCTAGGGATAAAGAAAAAGCCGAGCAATCCACCTGTATTAACAACCTCAAGCAGATCGGTATTGCACTTAAAATGTATGCTCAGGATAACAATGGATTCTTTCCGACGCCTGTTTATAATGCTTCCGGTATTGCTGGAAGCAACCGTTCTTGGGAGGACCTGTTGGCTGGATACTGCGATGCCAAGGGAAAGTATAATACTAATACCAATCCCAAGTATGCTAATACAGTATATGATTGTCCCTCCTTGGATCCTTCTCCGATTGAGAGGACCATAGGAGATTACGGCCTGTGTCAGTTGTTTCGGCCGTTGCCCGCCTCTGATCCAAGAAGAAATTTTATTGATACCAGAAATATTCCGAATCCGTCTGCGGCAGGCGCAGTGACAGAGGCAAGAGATTCCTTTGCCTATACCGCGGCAAAAGTAGGTGCGGTTGGAGAGAACTGGAAGAACAGCCGGTTTTTACGTAATCCACATGCAGAAGGCTTGAACATACTTTACTGTGACGGTCATGTGAGTTGGAAGAGGGCCGCAATTGGCGATGATTTGCAAGCTGTCTTCCGATATGACGCCAAATAGATGTATTGGTTAGTTGCTTTGCCGGCAGGAGAGCAGTTTTTCCTTAGTGCCAGGAGCCTGTATGGGGCAGGGCACTTGCCGGAGAGCTTATTACGGTACAGATTAACGGGCAAAAAGCCTACGCCCGGACGGTACAATAATCCGGGGGAGAGGCACAGCCTTCCCCTGGTTTTTAGATGCTAAAAGCTCCCGGAAATTTGGGTGAGCCTGCCCGCAGGGGGTTGATCCCGAGGTGTGCTGCCTGTTTGGAGTGCTTATGTTTCCGGCGGAAGTTAACCTTTGCCCAGGGTTGCTTCGCCGGGCTTCCACTCTACGGGGCAGAGTTTTACCGTCTGCATAACCTCAAAAACCTGTAAGATTTCGGCAACGCTCCGGCCCACGCTGAGCTCATTAACAGAAAGGTAGCATACTTGCTATCCACGCTGCCAACACAGCACAATGGCATTCGGGATTCAAAAGCTTTTATCCGCCTGGAAAACTCCTTTATCTCCGTGAAGCAGACAAACGCAAAATCAAGCGGCCAAAAGAAGAATACCACCCACTTGCCCATGTAATCGGAAAGGTTCACCTTTGCAAACTCCCGGCTACCTTATTCCTTCAAGGGTAAAATCGAGAGCATGCTGTCCTACCATTACCATATGCATGGACTGGCCCACGGAAAACGGATACATAATCAGGCAGCATGCTTTACTGCTTCAAACTCTACCGGGCTCATGTAGCCCAGGTTAGCATTCTCCCGATGAACTTTTAATGCATTCGCGCACTCATAGAGCCATTCAATTATGTCTCCTGCAAAGCTCTCCCGATTGCGATTCTTCCCATCACGCCAATTCTTTCTCGGAGCGAGGTACTCCTCGATTATGAAATGGAAATTACCATTATCCCTATGCCAATAGAAATGACTCAAATAAAAACTGCGCTTTGCGAATAAAAATAAACCTGTTATCCCCAAAGCTTCCTATCCATGGAGCGGTACTGAACTGCCTCTGCTACGTGGGAGAGTGCTATGTCTTCTAAACCTTCCAGATCTGCAATGGTGCGGGCAAGCTTGAGGATTCTGTCGTAGGCGCGAGCGGAGAGGTTGAGCTGGCTCACTGCCGCCCGCAGGAGCTCTTTTACGTCCTCCCCGGGGTGGCAGTACTTTCTTATCATTCTGGCGTTCATGTTGGCGTTGCAGTAGATGTTCCCCGGCTCGGCTGCAAACCGCTCCTGCTGAATCTTCCTTGCCGCCTTCACCCTTTCCCGTATAGCGGCGGAAGATTCCCCGGACGGATGGCTCAAAAGTTCTTCATCCTTCAGGCGGGGCACCTCTATGTGAATATCAATCCTGTCCAGCAATGGCCCGGAGATACGACGCATATACTTTTGTATCATAGCTGGCGTGCATGAACAGCTCTTTTGCGTATCCCCAAAGAACCCGCACGGGCATGGGTTCATAGAAGCAACCAGCATCACGGCGGCAGGGAAGGAAAGAGAACCGGCTGCACGGCTGATGGAGACGTAGCCGTCCTCAAGCGGCTGACGCAGTATTTCAAGCACGTCCCGCTTGAATTCCGGGAGTTCATCCAGAAAGAGCACGCCGTGGTGCGCCAGGCTCACTTCTCCCGGCCGCGGGAATGAGCCTCCCCCGCAGAGCCCTGCGCCGGATATTGTGTGATGCGGCGATCTGAACGGGCGGACTGTGATAAGCGGGATTCCCGTCCTCAACTTGCCGCTCACGCTGAAGAGTTTTGTGGTTTCAAGCGCCTCATCCAGAGACATTGGAGGCAGGATTGTGGGGATGCGCCGGGCAAGCATGGTCTTGCCGCTCCCCGGAGGCCCCGCCATAAGAAGGTTGTGCCCTCCCGCCGCCGCCACTTCCAGCGCGCGTTTTACATGTGCCTGGCCCTTTACATCTGCAAAGTCTACATCATACTCAGGCTGGTCCAGTGTGAAGGAGGATAGGCCTGTAGAGGCGGGCCGGGAGGAGTCTATATCCGTTAGAAGGCTTATAACATCAGAGAGGGCGGCAACAGGGTATGCGGATATTCCATCCACTACCGCCGCCTCCCTTATATTCTGCTCCGGGACTATGAAGTGCTTCTTCTCGGTTTCTTTTGCGCACAGGGCCATGGGGAGTATCCCATCGGCACATCGCACACTGCCGTCAAGGGAGAGTTCGCCTACAATCATGGTATCCGGCAGAAGATCGCCGGGCAGCTGCCCGCTGGCAGAGAGGATTCCTATGGCAATGGGGAGGTCGTAGATTGGCCCCACCTTTTTAATATCGGCAGGGGCAAGGTTTATGGTGATCCGCTTGTTGGTGGGGAACTCGTGGCCGGTGTTCCTTATGGCGGCCCTCACCCTCTCCCGGGATTCCTGGACGGCGGCATCCGGCAGGCCGACTATTGTAAAGGAGGGCATCCCCTGGGCAATATCCACCTCTACTTCTACTGTATAAGCATCCACGCCCAGAATGGCGCTGGAATTCACCTGTACCAGCATGGCCCCTCCGCCGAAAGAAATCTATTTGGATTCATAGCTAAATAGCTTGCTTATTATTCTATTACAGAATCATACAGCTGGTCAATAGAGATTTAAGCCGTTTAAATTATTTATAGTTGCAACCCTTTGCCTGAGATAGTAGAATATCTTATGACAAGTAGATGGAGGTCTGGTGCATGCCGGGCATTCTTTTTTCCGTAATAGATGCTATAGTAAGCCTGCTGATGGTCCTTATATTCATTCGGGCAATCATCTCCTGGGTGCCGGAGATAGCTTATAATTATCGCCGTCCCGTGGAGTGGCTAGATAGGGTGACATCGCCCTTTACAGAGCCGTTTGCAAAACTTGTTCCGCCATCCAAAGCAGGCGGGATAGACTTTTCTCCGCTCTTTGCAGTAGTTGCGCTGCAAATTATTCGTAAACTGCTATTTGATATACTTGTGAGGTAAATAGATGCAAGTGAAACCCATAGATATCTTAAATAAAAAGTTCGCGCATAGAATGCGTGGGTATGATACAAGCGAAGTAGATGAATTTATGAAAGAGGCTGCGGATGCCTTTGAAGTGGTGCTTTCAGAGAATGCTCGCCTGAAGGAACGCATAGAAAGCATCAACTTAGAGGTTAACCGTTACAAGAATCTGGAGGCTACACTAAACAGCACGCTTGTAATGGCGCAGAAAAACGCAGATGATATGCGGACAAACGCCGCCAACGAAGCAGAGCGCGTTGTCCGCGATGCAAAAGAGCAGATGAACCGCGAGCTTGCCGATGCGCGGCGTGAGCTGGAAGATTTAAGGAACACCCGGCTGCGTTTCCAGACGGAGTTGCGCTCTCTGCTTAACAGTTATCTTGCAATGAGTGAGGGGGAGAAGCTTGGAGGAGGCACCGGGGAGTTTACAGAAGAATAATACCATCCCGCCGCGCGGGTATTCCCGGGCAGGGTATAACCTGCTGCTCGCTATTCTTGGGTTGCTGCTGCTTAGCATTATATTTGCGCAACAAATTAAGATTGGGCCCGGAAAGGCAGGGGCTTTTACCAGCCAATCCCTGGCTGCGGAGATAGCTATTAAATCTTACTATGCCTACGGGAAGTGGTACTCTGCCGTGCCAATGAGCAGTTGGCAAAAGCAGCAGATAGAGCATTTAAGGAATACACAGCTTAAAGTAGCCCTGCAAGAGTTCAGAAAATCTGCCGCTGCCAACCCATCCGTTACGGAACTCCGCCGCCTGCTTATTATAGAATACCCCGGCAACAGGCCGGAAGTTATAAAAAGGCTAGCCTCTCCAAGCAGCGGTGCATCATCTGCAGAGATTGATATGTGGAAGGCTGTCTATCTTTCTTCTGGTAGTCTTTCTAAAGATAAGGTTGCAGATTTTAAGGCACGCATAGACGGCCTTAATCTTGGCTGGTACGGCCATCTTGCGTTGGAGGGCCTCTACCAGCGCGGAGGGCTTAAAGCCAAGGCGGCAGCAGAGAGATCCGCCGCAGAGCAGGCGGCCGCGCATATGCTGGCCAGAGTGGTGGGGCTTGCCGCGCTGATAGGTATGGCGGGTATATTTGGTTTTGGCCTTCTCTTTTGGTATATGGCGCAGTCCAGGAGCGGCAGCCTTCCGCAGCCCCTTGCATACCGGTTTCCGCCGGAGGTGCAAAGCCTGGCATCCGGGTACCTTCTTGAAGCCTTTGTAGTATACATTGCCCTTACAATAGCCATACAGGTGTTTGCCGCCGTCCCCCTTAGATTTATTCTGTCTGCCGTGCCGTCGCAAAATACCACCGTGTATGCAGTTGTTCTGGTCTACTTTCTCTCAGGAATCCTGGCCTTTCTTTTTCTAAGATATCGTATAAAAATAGGCGGGCTTTCCTGGGAGATGCTTGGGCTTACCTCTTATAATCTACAGAAAGATATCCTGTGGGGTGTGGGCGGATACGCCGCCTCTCTTCCCCTGGTTTTTGTTGCCGGTATGATCTCACAATACCTCACCCGGTTTGTGCAGACTCCGGAAAATCCCATAATTCCGCTGTTTATGGAGAGCGGCACTGCAGCGGGCAGGGTGATGCTGCTTCTTCTTGCCACTGTTGCCGCTCCGTTTTTTGAGGAACTCTTCTTTAGAGGCGCCCTGTTTAACAGTTTCAGGGCCAGGTGGGGTCTTGCAGCCGGGATTGTGCTCTCTTCCATGGTCTTTGGCTTGCTCCATCCGCTGCCGCTTGGGTTCCTTCCAATCTTTGCGCTTGCGCTGGTGCTTTCAACCCTGGCTTACCGGCGCGGCTCGCTTATTCCCGGCATGGTTACTCATGCGCTTAACAATGCCGTGGCCTTTGCCATGCTTATTGCGCTTGCAGGATGGTAGTTTCAGGTATGAGTGATTCAGTTAAGTTAAAGGTGAGGGTGAACCCCAGAAGCTCTGTTAACCGGGTGACCGGCTGGCAGGGCGGCACGCTCTCTGTAAAGCTTACGGCGCCGCCGGTGGAGGGGGCCGCCAACAAGGCCTGCATAGAGTTTCTGGCAAAGGTTTTGGGTGTAAAAAAATCGCAGTTGGTTCTTCTCTCCGGCACTACAAGCCGTGAGAAAATCTTTCAGGTGGACGGGCTCTCGCATGAGGAGCTGCGCCGCCGTATTAATTCCGCATGCTGAGAGGGGGATGAAATGAAGGTAAGTTATCAGGATGGAATGCGATTTACCGCAGAGGCCCGCGGGCATGAAATTACAATAGACCTGCCGCCGGAGAAGGGCGGGGGAGATGCGGGGATGACTCCGGCGGAGCTTCTTGGGTCTGCGTTTGGCGCCTGCATAGGCGTTTACGTTATCTCTTACTTAAAATCCATAAAAGTTGATACTGCCGGAACAACTATTAATGTTTCCTTTGAGCAGGCCAAAGATCCGCTTCGCATAGGCAGTCTGCATGCAAAGGTGCATGTGCCGGCGGGCATACCGGAAGATCGCAGGGTGTCCGTGAAGCGGGTGGCGGAGAACTGCCTTATCCACCAAACCCTGTGCAACGTGCCGGATATGGAGATGGAGTTTACGTAACAGGTTATATATCTCTCTCTGTT
>CALNCU010000254.1 GCA_937875395.1 uncultured Armatimonadota bacterium
ATCTACATATGCTTCGGCAGCGGCGTGCCAAGGCACTCTGCGACCGAAGTATCGCGCCGGGGGTTGATGCCCCTTGCTTTGGCGGCGTGCTTTACACTCGCGGCCAAAGTATCGCGCCGAATCTATGCTGTGCGGCAATGCGCATGGGCGGGTCTTTGCACCCGCCCGCATATAATTGCTAACTCTGGCTGCCGGGCCTAAGCCTCATTACTTCTGCGGCAAGCTCTGCAACCTGGCTTTCAAGCGCATTTATACGGCTTTCAAGGGCTTCCGCCTGCGCTCTGTCCGATACGCCCATGTCTTTTAGCGCATCGCGCACCTGATTCTTGATCTTCTCATTTAAGGTGCGGCCCTCTTCTTCTACACGCGAAGCCATTTCGTCAAAGATTTTTTTGCCTTCATCCACGGTCATATCGCCCCGTTCAACCAGGTCGTCCACCACCTGTTTCAGCCATTCCCAGGAGATTGCCGCGGCCCCCATGCTAAAGAGTGTCGCCTTTTTAAAAGCATCCATCCGCTCACCTCCACAATTTTGATTAGTCTCTGTGCCAGTATACTCTGGCAAGCTTGTTATCCTCTGACCATTTGTAATCTACATCGCCGGAGTAAGATTTGTATACCGCTCGTCCTATCCGCTGGGCAAGCTTTTCATTTGTAGTCTGTATTGTAAGGCCGTTTGCGCTCTTTTGAATATCCATAATGCGTTCAATAGGGTTTATCTCCATTGCCCTGTTGTTTTCATTGCGCACAAGGTTTACTATTTCTGTTTCATGCTCGCGCACAAACGCTCCGGTCAATTCTACAATTCCGCCGGGGACTCGGTCTTTTATTTTGCGGCATGCCGGGCAGAGCGCATCTAGTATCTTTGCTGCCTTTGCCAAATCTTCTGCTGCCTGCTGCGGAAGCTCCCACCGCTTATCCGCATAGACAGATTTGCACTCCCGGCAGACGGCTACTTCCCCAATATCCAGCGATGGAAGGTAGGGATCGCCAAAATTTGCCACGTGGTTGCGAATATTAACCGGCATCTCTCTTTCCATATTGCCACCTCTTTCCCGTTTATAAAGACGGCATGCGGCTTTGCGAAGAACAGTTATGGGTTGCATATCAGGGGAGCGGTTCTGCCCCTCGCGAGCCTCAACCCTTGTTTACCCGCACAGAACCCCCGGCAAACAGAACCCGGGCTAGAGCGCTTGATGCAAGATGGCCGAGATGCAATGGAGTAAAAGCTCCCCCATACGTCTGTGAGGAAGCTATTGGCTGGGCTTATTAAGGAAGGCGGTCTACGGAGTATTTTGTATCCAGCGTGAGGGTGGATACGGATGGTTTTGTGTTCTGCGCATTTGCCCCTGAGGAGACATTTATAATGCCCATAATTACAGACCTGCCGGTGCCGCTGGAAGAGATAAGCTTGCCGGAATCAAGGTCTATCCGCACATTGCTGTTACCGCTCTGGCTCCCCTTTGAGATGCCGGATGCAATAGGGGTGCTTATCTTCTGCTGGATAGATGCCACTCTCTGCCGGATATCTACAAGGCTGAAGACAAGCTTGACTTTTATAGATGGATTCTGCGGGAGCGGTATATCATCCTCCCATGAAGAACCTATGGAGATGGGTTCGCTTGGGAAGACGGTTAAAAAGACCATGGATTCAACGGAGCCGAAGCTGAGCGCGGGGCCGCCCTCTTTCTCTGGGGCAAACCGGCCGTCCGATGTGATGATGAATGTTTTTACATTGGTTGAGGCTGTGTAACCTTCCGCCGTCTTTCCGTCGGATTTTAAGCTGCCGGATTCTATATCTACCGCCACTTTGTACTTCCCGGATGCAAGGCTCTCAAGGCAGCGGACGCGCACAATGGAGCTCATTTCTATATCGTAATGCCTGGGCGTAGGGATTCCTTCTACCACCTCATCGCCAACGGCGTGCATATTTACAAGATAGCGCGTTGTCTCCCCCGGAGCAAAACGGTACGCCAGCCTGACCGAATCCCCCTGCGCACCCGCTGTCTGGATGCAAAAGAGCAGGCAGATGAGCGCCGGTACTGCAATTTTAGCCATGTATTTCATAGTTTGCATTATACCCCCGCTATGCAAAACAGTCAATTAAACAAATAATGGTTTTACAAACCGCACGTAATGGTAAGAACAACATTGAAAGAGAGGCGATTCCGGCATGAAAAATCCTCTGCTTAAAATATCATCCCTGGTATTTATTCTAGCCGTCTCTGTGGGATACCTTGTGCAACATGCCGTTATGGATGATCAGATTCGCACAATTCGCGATATAAAATCCAGCGATACGGTGGGCGGCACAGTATCTGTAAGAGGCACAATAAGCTATGCCCTGGACAACCGGTTTATACTGACGGACGGCACAGGACAGGTTGAAATTTCCACATGCCCGCTCTGGTACAAACGCATAGACCTGCACAAGGGCGACAAGGTGACAGTGACCGGGCAGGTTATGCATAATTCGTCCTTCTTTGCAGACTGCGATTTTATTTTGAGCGCCTACAAAATATTCAACAACGGCCTGGTTGTGGAAGTGCGCAGGCGCCCTGGGAAACCCCCCTGGATGAGCTATCGGCCGGGCAAAGTATCTGAAGTCAGAACGTCCCGGCTCTGAGGGAAGAACTCCTTTACAGCCCGTTTAATAACATTGCCGCGCCCATCCGTGGCCTTAAGCTCCACTATATGTTCTTCCTCTGTATAGCGTGATGTATCTATTGGGAAGGTGTACGGCGCGCTGTTGCTTATCCCTTTGAACTCTCCGTCTATGTAAAGGGTTACAAACTGAACATCCCCGGCCACTTCATCCATCTGCACTTCTATAACGCCGCTTACAAGCGTCCCGTTTTTAAAGGCCTCCCTGCGCCTGGCCTCACGGTTGGTCTCCTGGTATCTGCCGAGTTCCTGTTTTATCCACTCTGCAGAGAGAGACGGAAACCTTAGCCTTATATCCGTAACCGCGCCGGAACCATCAGGAAGCCTTTGCAGGATGTCCTCCATCTTTCCCACAAGCAGAGGCAGTTCCATCCAGCTGCCGGAGGAAGTCTTAATATCAACCCGGAAGGAGTGCTCGCTGTTTTTGGGGTCGTCAGTAAGGCCCACATACCCCCAAAAGAGCGGCGGGGCGCCCTCAAGCCATGATGTACTGCCCTGGAGGGGTGCCACTACCATTACCTCTCCACCGTGCGGAATGTTTGCGGCGTGCCTTGACGGCTGTATCATAAATCCGCCGCGGGTCTCCGTGCCGGAGCCGTCCTTCCCTCCCATAGCAAGCGGGGCCGTAGAGATGGTAAGAACCCCTGTGTGATTTGTGTTTATGCGCCCCACCCCGGTATACCCCGTGGCATCAAAACGTCCCACGCCGGTAACGGGGCTGGCTACCCGGGCCACCGTCTCCCTGCCGTCGGGAAAGACTACGTCCACCTTGCCCCCATTCCGGTTTTCTATAAGAATCTCCCTTGGGTACCGCACCGGTATTTGGGCAACTATTACAAGGCTGTCCCCAACCTGCGGAATATAACTGTCCCCAAGACGCATTAGGCCGGATGATGTTTCAAGGCAGACGGGGTTGCCTACAAACGGCGCAAAGTTTCTGAATATGCCTTCGCCTGCAGGGATATCCGTATATATGCCGGATGCGCTTGCCACGTGTCCGCCAAAATTTTTTGGGGTCTCTGAAAACTCTCTTGGAACCAGGCTTATCACCCTGGATACATCTCTCCCCTGCCCTTTTCCGCCTTCTACTTTTATGCGTATGCCATGAACCGCCGTTGCTGCAACCACGCCCGGCTTGCAGTAGATGCTTGCCTCATACCCCGTGATGCTCTCCGTGGCCGGGGAGGTCACACGCCCTACTCTGCAGTAGTTTCTGCCGCCGTCTATGCTTACCCCTATTATTCCGCCCCGCGTATTCTGCACGCGTATGCGGTAGAGTTCGCGCATATCCCCGGATGCCTGCGCAGATACGCCCGCCAGAACAAGGAGCAATGCAGTTATATATAATATTGTTCTATACAGCTTGAACATACTTTTATACAGCCCCTACTCCGCATCCTCCGTCCGGGGAGGCCGGATAATCTGGCCGGGCGCGGGGCGTATAATAAGGACGGCCGGGTAGAACGAACCGGAGAGCGGTACAGTCTGGATGGAGAGCGTCTTTGTCATACCTGCGCCAACCGTAAACCGAGCCAGTTTTGCCTCTGCGGGAGGGGTAAGATGCTTTACCAGCTTAAAATCCCCGTCAATCAAAAAGACTCCGCAGGCCTCCCCCGCGGTGGCTTCAAAGAGCACCTCCATAGCAAGGGGGGATTTAAGCGTGTTCTCTACAACAGCATTAATATTGTAGGTAACCCCGTAGTTTCCATCAAGGCTTACATCAAGTTCTGGGTGCTTCAAGGCATTATCGCCCAGCCGCACAAAGACCCACTGGCCGCCGGGGGAATATTTGGCTTCTACATTCTTCACCGGCCCCGGGTATATATGATCTGAAATCCCTATATCTGAAAGAGCTATGCCCTCTGCAAAAACCGGGCGCTCCGGCAAATCCTGCTCAAGCATGGCGGTGGTGGGCTTTGCCGTAACTCTAACCCCCACTGCCTCCCCGGAGAGCTGGCGTAAATCCAGAATTCCGCTTGCCGTGTTAATTTTTTTTACAACCTGGCGCACTATAACTCTTCTTGACTTTGCGGGCACTTCCACCACCCTGCCTGTACCGCTCTCACGGTTACGCAGAAAATCCAGCCCTGCCACGTACCCAACATCAAAGGTATCCACCATGGGCCGGGAGATACCTTCAATTATGTGCACGGCAGCAGGCGCATCGGAAGGGTTCACAAGGTCTATAACAAAACCAATATCAGAGGGTATCATATTCTGGTGATGGTAGAGCAGGCGCACTATATCGCCCGCGCCTTCTATCTTGCCGGTAAAAAGGCTGCCGTACTTTAACACCCGCTCCGGGGAATTGCTATACATAATACGCACAGGGTCTTCCGGGGAGATATCGGCGTTTTCAAGTTGCACGCTCCCAGAAATCCGGGTTGGGATAAGCCCGTCGCCGGATGCTTCCACCACAACCGGAACGCTTACGGACGAACCTTTTTGCGGCATCCGGGCACCCGTTTTTGCCTCTACAGCAACTATCCTGGCCCCCGCTTCAAGCCTGACTATGCCGTATGCGGAATCTGCGACGGCCCGGTCTATTATGGATGAAGGCACAGCCCTGCCGGTTACAAGCGCCTTTTGGACACCCGGCACAGCATAGGCTGCATACCGCCTCACCTGCACGGATATTCCCTGGGAGAACTCCCCGCAGGATACCACCATATCTGCATTCCCCAAGGCAAGGGCCTTAACGGTTATGCAGCCCTCCGCCGCCTCTGCAGAGACTACGGACGGATCTGATATTTTTACGGCAACCGGGCTGGGCAGGAGGGATTTATACTTTACGGTACGCGTCTCCCCAAGCGGCACAAGAAGAGAATTCCTCTGAACGGAGAGCGGTGGCTCTGAAAGGAGCGTTTTAAGCGTTTCTGCCCAGGCGGATGCAAGCGCCCCACAGCTTGTTTTGTGCGACTTGGCATCCAGGGATGTTACGGTAATTATAACCGCATCCCCGGCCACAACTTTGGCCTCTTTACCAGAAGCCTTCCATATAACGGACTGCGGATTCAGCCCGCCGTCCATAAGCGATTGCAGACGCCCGGCCACTATCTTTGCCCTGGATTCCGCACCCGCCGCCCTAAGCTCCACAGCCTTGCTCCCGTTAACAAGCACAAAGGCGCTTCCGCCCGCCGCGCCAAATTCAACCCTGGGCACAAACTTTGCGGCAGAAGCACCTCCAACAGAAAACAGGCAGAGGGAGCAAGCAGCAAAAAACAGACTTACCCTAAAACACAAGCCCATACCAGATACCTATAACCTCCCAAACATTTTATCAAGCTCACGGTTAGACAGGCAGACCACTATTGGGCGCCCGTGCGGGCACAGGTACGGGTTGCTTGTCTCCGCAAGATCGGCTAAAAGAGCGGACATCTCTTCCATAGACATGTGCTCGCCGGCTTTAACGGACATCTTGCAGGCGGCGGCAGCCAGTATCCCTTCGCGCTGAATAACCAGGCGTTTTGCAGAGGTATTCTCCGCCATCTCTTCTATAATATCTCGAAGCACCTGCCCGCTGTTCTTGCTTGATACCATTGCCGGCACGGAACGCACCGCAAAGGTATCCTTGCCGAACGGTTCTATCTCAAAGCCTATAGACTGCATCTCCTCAAGTTTGTTCTCCAGCACAAGGGCCTCTCTTCTGCCAAGGGAGAGAGTAACCGGAATCACAAGCCTCTGCACATGCCTGGAATCCCCGCCCGCCGCAAGCCTGTCAAAGAGCACCCTCTCGTGCGCCACGTGCTGGTCTACAAGCAGAATCCCCGCCGGGCTCTGCGCAACTATGTACATGTTTCTGGCCTGAGCCAGCACAACTGCATCTTTCAGCAGGTCACTGCTTTGCTGAGGCATAGCTTCCTGTGGCGATAAATTCTGCTCCGGGGGCGGCATGGAAGGCGCCGGGCCGGGCTCGGAGATAAGATCCATCCTTGCGGCAAGGGCGCTCCTGAAGGCCTCTAAATCCAGAACGCCGGAATGCGTCTCCGGGGCGGAGTGCCTGGGGGCGTATCTTATACCCCCGTGCTCCCGCTCAACAGGCGCAGGCGGCAGAAACTCTGATCCGTCCGGCGCTACGGAAGAGGATGAAAGCGCATCCCTTATGGCGCCTGCAAGCAGGGTATGCACATCCCATTCCTTAACAAAGCGAACCTCTATCTTGGTGGGATGAACGTTAACATCTACAAGTTCCGGATCAGTATCTATAAAGCCTATGAACAGCGGGAACCTGCCCTGGGGGAGTATGCCTCGGTAGGCCTCGTCCAGGGCGTGTATAAGTATGCGGTTTTTGACGTATCTGCGGTTCACAAAGAAGTACTGGCCCGACCGGTTGGGCTTTGAGTAAGACGGTTTAGAGACAAATCCTCTTACTTTATACGGCCCCATTGTGCCGCGCACAGGCATAATCCCCTCTGCAGCATCCCTCCCAAAGACCGTGAGGACGGCATCTTCCAGCCGCCCAGAACCGCTGGATTTAAAGACCTGCCTATCGTTATGAATAAGGGTTATGGAGACCTCCGGGTGTGACAAGGCAAACCGGTTTATCAGGTTAAGAACATGCCCCAGCTCGGTCTGCGGGGTTTTAAGGAACTTCTGGCGGGCCGGAACATTAAAGAAGAGTTCTCCCACGCTTATTGTTGTGCCTGCAGGCGAACCGGCATCAGTAACGCTCTCCGCCACGCCGCCCGAAGATACAACCTGCGTGCCCGCCTCATCCGCCTCTCTGCGGGTGGTAATCTCCATATGTGAGACGGACGCAATGCTTGGCAGCGCCTCCCCCCTGAATCCAAGGGAGTATATTCTAAACAGGTCTTCCGCGCAGCTTATCTTAGAGGTTGCATGCCGTTTAAGCGCAATGGAGGCATCCGCCCGGGACATCCCGGCCCCGTTATCCGTAACCCGTATAAGGCGCTTCCCGCCATCCGACAGGTGTATTTTTATATCATCGGCGCCGGCATCAAGGGAGTTTTCCACAAGCTCCTTCACTACGGATGCAGGGCGCTCCACCACTTCTCCGGCGGCTATCTTATTTGCAGTAACATCATCTAATATATGGACAATAGATTCTGTATCTGTTTGCTTCACGGTATGTTTTCCACTCCAAAATGTATTCTTTCAGGAAAAAGCTTACCAGATTTACAGTAAAATTAATAGTATAGAGCTATAAACCCAAAGTTTGTGTTATAATTCACTTATTCGGCACTGTTTAATCAGTTAAATAATACGTTCTACAGCAGGAGGTAGAAGCAGTGTTTTCTAAGCGGTCACTCTGTATATTATACTCTATACTTGTCTTACTTCCCATGGGTGCATGCCGGGCGGATACGTTCTTTGAGGCAGCCGCCCGCGGAAACATGGGGATGGTTAAGTCTATGCTCAAGGGGAGCCCGGCCCTGGTGAAAACGGTGGATAAAGACGGCGCTACTGCGCTGCACTATGCCGCCGCCACCGGTAAGCGCACCGCGGCAGAGTTTCTTCTTGCAAACGGCGCAGATGTTAACGCCCGCAAAAAGGATGGGGTTACTCCACTGCATGTTGCGGCGGCACTGGGCCAGAAGGACATAGCCGAGTTTCTGATATATAAAAAGGCCTCTGTTAATGCAACAGACAACAAGGGCAGAACTCCCTTAATGCTGGCCAAAGAGAGGCGGCACCCAATAGTTGCAAAGCTGCTTATGGCTGCCGGCGCAAAAGATGCTTCCGCAGCTCCCAAGACGCGGCAGAATACGGCGACAAAGGCTCCCGCTCCGGCACAGCCTAAAACGCCGGATAGAAAGCTGGTAGAGGCTCCCATGGATGCAGCAACGGCCGGCCTGCTTATCTGGACAGCCGCCTGCAAGGGCGATACGGATAAGGTTAAAAGCCTTCTAATATCGGCAGCGGGGCCCAACCTGGTTAACTATGAAACCAAGGGAGATCGCATGACCCCGCTCCAGGGTGCTGCAGCGTACGGGCATATGGATACGGTTCGGCTGCTTATTCTGCAGGGGGCAGAAGTAAACCATAAGGATTCCGCCGGTTCAACACCGCTCCATATGGCGGCGTTCCACGGACACACTAAAATTGCGAACGTCCTGCTCTCAAGGGGTGCAGATATAAACGCCAGAGACAGGGCCGGAGAGACCCCCATCCACAGGGCGGCAAACGGAGGCCATACAGCTACGGTAACCCTGCTTGTTGCAAAGGGCGCCTCTGTTGATGCAAAGAACAATGCCGGTCTGACACCGCTTCATGAGGCGGCCATAAACGGCCATACGCCCATGGTAAAGCTTCTTATGCAGAAGGGTGCAGATAAGGATGCAAAGGATAACTCGGGCCGCATAGCACTGCAGTACGCGCAAGATAGAAAGCATGCGGCTACTGCAGAGGCGCTGAGCACTCTTGTCCCGGCCCCGGCAGAGAAACCGGTACCGGAAAAGCCCGTAGTAACCATTCAAAAAAAGCCTGCGCCCCAGGTAAAACCCCCGGCAGCAACACAGAAGAAGCCTGCCGCCAGAAAAAAATCTGCATCGGCAAAGGTTCCGTCGGCAAAGACTGCCGTAACGCCGCTCCCGGCGATTACCCCGGCGGACTAGCAGTAGACCAAATTAATATAGCGGGCGGTGCTTCGGCAGCGGCGCCTTCGGCTCTGCGACCGAAGTATCGCCCCGGGGATTAATCCCCTTGCAACGCCCACGGCATACTTCATGCTCTGCGACCGGAGTATCGCCCA
>CALNCU010000255.1 GCA_937875395.1 uncultured Armatimonadota bacterium
GTCTCCAACATCGGCAAACTGGCTGTTTGAGCCCTTCAAAACTCTTATGCAGAGTATCTCTCGGGCACCCGAATTATCGGCGGATTTCAGGCGTGTGTATGATTGTATCATTCTACAAAACCTCTTTAGTTATTTGGCTTTTTCAACCACGCGGCATACCCGCCACCGTTTTTCGCGGCTCATTGGGCGGCATTCCATTATTTCTACGGTATCGCCCATACCCGCGGTACTCTCTCCATCATGTGCCTTGAACTTCTTGGTGCGGCGCATGATCTTACCATAGAGCGGGTGCCGAACTCTGGACTCTACAGCAACAACAACGGTTTTATCCATCTTATCGCTTACTACGCGTCCGATTCGTACCTTCCTGGTACCTCTCTCTTCTGACATTTATCCGTTCCCCTTTGCAGATTCAAGTTCTCTCTGCCTTATGAACGTGAGAATCCGGGCAATATTCTTGCGAGCCTGCCTCATTCTTCTGGGATTCTCTAACTGCTTTGTCGCCGAGTCTCTCCGTGCCATGAAGAGATTCTTTCTCTCTTCCTGAAGCATTCGCTCCAGTTCGGAGGTGGAACTCTGGCGGAGCTGGTCTCTATGCTGCGCCAGTCTCATGTGTTTCACCCCAATCTTTCTTGGTAACAAACTTAACGTCTATAGGCAGTTTATGAGCTGCAAGCCTCATGGCTTCTTTTGCCAGCTCTTCCGTGACTCCGGCCATTTCAAAGAGAACCCGGCCCGGCTTTATTACAGCCACCCAAAGTTCCGGTGCACCCTTGCCGCTACCCATTCTGGTTTCGGCCGGCTTCTTTGATACGGATTTATCAGGGAACACCCGAATCCATATCTGACCGCCTCTTTTAATGTGCCTTGTCATTGCAATACGGGCAGCTTCTATCTGGTTGCTGGTGAGCCAGCAGGATTCCAATGCCTGTAGCCCGTACTCTCCGAAGGTTAACTCGGTTCCGCCTTTTGCCTTTCCGGCCCTGGAACCGCGGTGCATCTTGCGATACTTAACTTTTTTAGGCATCAACATGGTGCTTATCTCCCTCCACCTTGACGCTGTCCGCCGGGAGCGCCACGCCGTCCGCCAAAGCGGCCGCCACGACCACCCGAGCGACCACCAGGCCGTCCTTCGCCTCTGCGCTCGCGCGGTGCTGCTGCTTCCTGCTGCTCTTGCAGAGCCTCTACGGTCTGGCCGGGCAGCACATCGCCGCGATAGATCCAAACCTTGACGCCAATATTCCCGTAGGTGGTAGAGGCTTCTGTGAAGCCGTAATCTATATCGGCCCGCAATGTATGTAGCGGAATCTTCCCTTGCTTTGCCGTCTCTATTCTTGCCATCTCTGAGCCGCCAAGACGTCCGGAAAGCGTGATTTTGATTCCCTTGCCACCCATGCGCATGGTGCGAAGGATGGATTGCCGCATAGCTCTCTTGTATGAGACGCGTTTTTCTATCTGCTGGGCAATGCTCTCTGCAACAAGCTGGCCATTAATTTCCGGCCGGCGCACTTCTTGAACGTTGACGTGCACCTGTTTGCTTGTCATCTTCTCCAAAAACGCCCTCAGGTCGTCAACACCCTTGCCGCCGCGGCCTATGATGATTCCCGGCCTGGCAGTGTGTACGTTAACTTTTATCTGGTTGGCTGCACGCTCGATTTCGATCTTCGATATAGCCGCTGCGTAGAGTTTTTTCTTGACTTCCCGGCGAATCCGGCAGTCTTCTACAAGAGCGGTACCGAAGCCCTTATCCAGGTACCATTTACTATCCCAGCCCCTGATTACACCTACTCTGAAACCTATAGGATGAATTTTCTGACCCAACTGCTCACCCTCTCTCTTTAGTCAGTCTTTTCTTCCGGCGTAGCTTCCGGATTTGCGTTCTCTATGGGAGCAGCCACCGTTTCAGCCTTGGGCTTTGCGGTACTGCGCTTTGTTGCCTTGGGAAGAGCAGTCGCGGCTTCGGACTCTGTCTTACGCCGTGCCGGCCTGCGACCCTTGGGCTTTACAGCCATCTTCCGCAGGGTCTCGTCCTCACTGACAGCCACTGTTATATGGCTTGTCCTGTGCAAGATTCTGTATGCACGCCCCATGGCTCTGGGATGAATGCGTTTAAGAGACGGGCCTACATCCGCAAATGCTGTGCTCACCCGCAGAATCTCGCGATCCATAGCATAGTTATGCTCTGCATTTGCTACTGCCGACTCAAGCACTTGCTCTATATACCGTGCGGCTTCGTTAGGAACGAATTTCAGCGTTGCCAGAGCCTCTTTTGCGGATTTACCGCGCACCGTGTCGAGGACGTATCTTGCTTTTCTCGGTGTCACCCTCAGGTAACGGCCGATTGCTTTCGCCTCCATGGTAACCTCCAAACTTCTACAAAGTGATCCTTGTTCCGATTACAAATTGCATCGGATGGGGCTCACGCACCAATTATTACTTAAGGGAGGTCGATCTTGCCTGGTGTCCGCTGTGACCTTTAAAGAGCCTGGTTACTGCAAACTCGCCCAGTTTGTGCCCGACCATATTCTCCGTAATAAAGACTGGTATATGCTTTCTACCGTCATGAACGGCCAGGGTGTGGCCGATCATCTCGGGAAAGATAGTAGAGCGGCGCGACCATGTTTTGATGATCTTCTTCTCGCCCTTGCTGTTCATTTCCTCGATCTTACGCAAAAGTTTAGGCTCTGCGTAAGGACCCTTTTTTAGCGATCTCGCCACCTGGCAGCCTCCTTACTTTCTTCTCTTAACAATAAGATTATCGCTCTGCTTCTTGGGCCTGGTTCTTCTGCCAAGAGCAGGCTTGCCCCATGGGGTCACAGGGCTCTTACGCCCAACCGGAGACTTTCCTTCTCCTCCACCATGCGGGTGATCCACAGGGTTCATGACAACTCCGCGCACCGCTGACCTGAATCCCAGGTGGCGGCTCCGCCCGGCCTTGCCTAATGATATATTTTCATGCTCCACGTTGCCTACCTGGCCGATGGTTGCCTTGCAGACAAGGAGAATTCTGCGCACTTCGCCCGAGGGGATTCTAAGTACTGCATACTTTCCTTCCTTGCCAAGAAGCTGAATTCCGCTTCCTGCGCTTCTTGCCATCTGCCCGCCCCGGCCCGGGGTCATCTCTACGTTGTGGATAACAGTACCAACCGGAATGTTCTTGAGCGGGAGTACGTTTCCCGGCTTGATATCTGCGGTTTCGCTTGAGATAACGGTATCGCCTACCTTAAGGCCTATTGGGACTAGGATGTATCTCTTTTCCCCATCGGCATAGTTCAGGAGAGCGATGCGTGCTGACCGGTTTGGATCGTATTCTATGCTGGCTACTTTAGCTGGCACATCTAATTTATTGCGCTTGAAATCGATCACTCTGTAAAGGCGCTTTGCACCGCCGCCGCGGTGGCGGGTGGTTATTTTGCCTTGTGCATTTCTGCCACCCGTTCTTTTTAGCGGCTTTAGTAGCGACTTCTCCGGTTCGCTTACCGTTAGCTCATCGAAGGCCGCAACCGTTGCGAATCTCTTTCCGGCTGATGTCGGTTTGAACTTCTTTACTGGCATCGGTTGTGTCACATCCCTTCGAATATTTCTATATTGTTCCCCGGCGCAAGGGTGACTATGGCTTTCTTCCAGTCTGCCGTCATTCCGGCGGGATGCCGTCCGACACGCTTCTTTTTGCCCTTGACCGTCATTGTGTTAACGCTTAGTACTTTTACGTTAAACACTTGTTCAACCGCTTTTGCGATCTCTATTTTGTTTGCATCTTTTTTTACGCGAAAAGAGTATTTACCCATATCTCTTCCGGAAACGCTCTTTTCTGTTATAAGAGGCTGCTCTATTACATCATATACGCTCTTCATTATGCCTGAGCCTCCTCTATCTTTGCCACCGCATCCCTGGTGATCAGGACTATATCTGAATTTAGAAGGTCCATTGTAGATACAGACGGTGCTATTCTAATCTTCAGCCAGGGAATGTTTCTGGCAGATTTTATTATTGTATCGTCTGATTCCGCTAGTACCAGCAGGGTTTTACCGGCGGCACCAACTTTTGCAAGTATTCCGGCAAATGTTTTGGTGCTGATGGCATCCAGCTTCAGGGAATCTATTACTTTGAGTTCTCCGTCTGCAACCTTAACAGACCATGCCGATCTGATTGCCAGTTTCTTCATCTTCTTCGGCATATCAACATCGTAATCTCTTGGGTGCGGGCCGAAAACAATACCGCCTCCCGGGAAGTGCGGTGCACGAATGCTGCCTTGTCTTGCACGCCCGGTCCCTTTTTGCCTGAACGGCTTTTTACCGCCGCCTCTTACCTCGGTGCGGGTCTTTGTGTCCGCGGTTCCCTGGCGCATATTGGCAAGCTGGGCCACCACTGCTCCATGCATCACAGAGGTGTTTGGCACAACTTCAAATACACCGGCCGACAGATTTATCTTGTCGACTTCTGCACCATCCGAGTTCAGCACAGCTACCTCGGCCATATCTCTCCTCCATATCTCTCCGGCAGGTCTGGATAAGTGATTCAGCAAACCTGCCCACCACCGGGCATGCCGGCGATTAATCCATCTTGCAGATTTCTATGACTCCACCGTTGGCGCCAGGTACGGCACCTTTGATTAGAATCAGGTTCTTATCTGCATCTACGCGAACTACTTTCAGCCCGCGGGTGGTGACTGTGTCACCGCCCATGCGTCCGGGCCTTTTTACGCCCTTAAAAGTTCTTGCAGCATCGGTGGCGCCGCCGGACTGCGGCTTTCTGTGTATCATTGATCCATGTGTCATGTCTGCACCATGGAAATGCCACCTTTTTACTGCGCCGGCAAATCCTTTACCCTTGGATGTGCCAGTTACGCTTACTTTATCACCAGGCGCAAAAAGATCGGCGTGGAACTCCTGCCCAATTGTAATATCGGCAATATCATCCACTTTAAATTCGCGCAGGTACCGCATTGGGGTAACTCCCGCCTTGCTGAACTGTCCAGCCACCGGCTTTGTAAGCTTTTTGGCAGCTATCTGCCCAAAACCTACCTGCACGGCGTTGTAACCTTCCTTGTTCAGAGAGCGCACCTGGGTTACCACAACGGGGCCCGCCTCGATTACGGTCACGGGGACAACCGTGCCGTCATCGGCGAAGACCTGCGTCATCCCAATCTTCCGCCCCAATATCGACTTGACCATTTAACAGTTCCTCCACTAGACCCAGGCCACAAGCTGGCCGAGGTATGTTCTAAGCTTTTTATCTACCCCGGCCGCCTTAAGCCAACTTACAGCTTGATCTCGATGTCAACACCGCTCGGCAGGTCCAGTCGCATCAATGCGTCGATCGTCTTGGAACCCGGCTCGAGAATATCGATAAGTCTTTTGTGGGTGCGCATCTCAAAGTGCTCCATCGATTCCTTATCGATGTTCGGTCCCCTGTTCACGCAGAAAATATCTTTCTCCGTGGGCAGTAGCACGGGACCTGAAATCCGGGCGCCGGTGCGGCGCGCAGTCTCTACGATCCGCTCAGCGGATTGATCCAGTATTCTGTGATCGAAGGCTTTGAGCCGAATCCTGACTTTTTCTCTACGCATTAACTAAACTCCTCCGGCAGTTACTCAATAATAGCGGAGACTACGCCGGCGCCTACGGTATGGCCGCCTTCGCGG
>CALNCU010000256.1 GCA_937875395.1 uncultured Armatimonadota bacterium
GGCTTGCATCCAAGGCCGTTGAATGCCTCCTTGGGAACAATAGCGGCGTAATGGTGGGGCTTGAGCAAAACACCCTTACAACAACACCCCTTGCCAAAATCTTTGAGACAATCCGTCCGGCGGACGAGGAACTCTTAAAGCTGGAGCAGATGATTGCTCTTTAGATGCAATACGGCCAAGGGTATATGACATATTGACAAGTCGGATGGAGAATGAAATGAGCAAGGCAGATAGACTGGAGAGATTAGAAAAGGGGATGCCGGTACTTCTGGGCGGAGATAGCATAGTCACTATCTCAGAGGAGCTTGCAGAAAAGTTCCGTCCAGGCGACAGGCTGATTGCCGTCCGAAAAACAGAAGAGATTCTGCATGTGCCGGGAAACATACATCGCCTGGTTACAAAAGCGGTGGACGGAGCGCTTGCAGCGTTCCATGAGCAGCAGGGCGCTCCTGATGACAGGTTCACGCTCTTCTACACGCTCTTTGCCCAGAGCCTTGCAGACGACGGCATATGGTCTGCTATTGCTGCAGAAAATGACAAGGATATAGCCCGCGCAAAAAAGAAGGGCCGCTCCACAACCCGCCTTGCGGCGGACGAGAAGATGCGGAAGAACATGATCCAGGGGCTCTATCAGTGGCGCGACTTGCCATCCCGGCGTGACAAAGTCACAGATGTCATAGAGCATGACGGATGGGCGGTGGATAAGGTTGTAAGTCCCTGCGGCGTGGTGGCCTTTGTCTTTGAAGGCAGGCCTAACGTGCTTGCAGATGCAACAGGGGTGCTTAGAAGCGGAAACACCGCAGTCTTTCGCATAGGAAGCGATGCGCTTGGCACGGCAAAGGCCATAATGCAGCATGCGCTCACCCCGTCACTTATAAAGGCCGGGCTCCCGGCAGGCGCCGTCACGCTTCTTGAGAGCGCTGAACACTCCGCGGGCTGGGCGCTCTTTGCAGATTCCCGGCTTGCGCTTGCAGTGGCTCGGGGTTCCGGGCGTGCGGTTGATCTCCTTGGTGCCGTAGCTCGTGAAGCCGGAAACGCCGTCAGCCTGCATGGGACAGGCGGCGGCTGGATTATTGCAGATGAAGCGGCGAATTCCAAAAAGTTTGAGCTTGCCGTGTTCAATTCCTGCGATCGAAAGGTCTGCAACACGGTAAACACCATCTGCATCCCCCGCTCGCGTGCCGGGGAGCTTGTGCCTGCAATGCTCTCCGCTCTTGGCCGGCGGGGGGAGTGTCTAGGACATGGGTATCGCATTCACGTGCCGGAAGGGAGCCTTGACATAATCCCGGCGGAACTCTTCCAAAGAGAGGTGGACGTTTTGCGCGCAAGCGGCATAGTCAAAGAAAAGGTTGCCACACCTCTTCCGGCAGATCAGCTTGGACGGGAATGGGAATGGGAACAGACCCCGGAGGTCACCATCTGCGCAATAGGCGGGCTTGATGAGGGAATAAAGCTCTTCAACGCTCAAAGCCCTCTGCTTGTAGCCTCTCTTATAAGTGAAGACCAAGAGTCGCATGAGAGGTTCTTAAAGGAGATAAACGCGCCCTTTATAGGTAATGGGTTTACGCGCTGGGTGGATGGCCAGTACGCTCTTTGCAGGCCGGAACTGGGGCTCTCTAACTGGCAGAACGGGCGGATACTTGCTCGCGGAGGAGTGCTTACCGGAGATGGCGTTTTCACCGTAAAGCTGCGCGTGCGGCAGAGCAACCCGGATATACACAGGTAGGGGATCCGGCATACCAGACCCCTCGCCACCTCTGGCAATGGCAAAAGGCAAACAGGGGCTTTGGCCGCAGAACGAAGCATTACCCACATCAAACCTCTGCAGCCGAGTAATATGGGGCTGTTAACCTAAATTTATGCGCAGGAGTGGGAGACATCCAGTTTTTAATGGCATTACCCACTCCCCGCCGCGCCGGTATTGAAGCTAAAGTTAACTGGTGCTAACCGCCAAAGATTCTTTTATACCAGGGTTTTTTGGCATCCTCTTCTTTTTGTGCAGGAGCCAGCATCTTTAGTTCTTCCTGCAGAATCTCTACCTTGCCCTGAAGAAAGCCTACCTGTCCAGACCGTTGCTCAAGCTGGTAATGCAGCTCTTTTGACTCTTTTTTAAGCTCTTTAATCTCGCTTGTAAGCGCGTCTATGACATACTTGACAGCAGGAGGCATCTCCGATTCCATTGCCGCCGCCTCTGCATCTTCTATCTGGCGAGCGCCGTCGTCACCTTCTACAACCTGGCCTTCAATCACCTCTGCCTGCGCACGCTCTTTCTGCGGAGCACCGGCAGAGACTTTTTCGCGGAACGAAAGGATATCGTCGCGGTTAAACATCAGCCGTTTATGCCCGCCTACTCTTACGGACCGCACTTTTAGCTGTTTCTCTTTAACATAACGCCTCACCTGGCGATCGCTCTTGTCAAGAAGCTTCGCCACCTCGCTTATCGGTATGTCATAGACAATCTCTTCCATGAAAGGGTACACTCCTTTTGAGATATTTTATATCTGGGACATAAGGTCAAGAATACGCATAAGGTCTTCGTCATCGTAGAAATCTATCTCTATTCTCCCCTTGCTCCCGCCCGAACGAGTGATGGCTACTCTGGTACCCAGGAACCGGCGGAGCTTATCCTCTACGTTGGCAAGGTTTGCATCAACCCCGGCTGTTGCACGTGCAACATTTAATTTTCTTCTTTGGGATTTCAGGGATTCCGGCGATCTTGCAAGACCTTCCGTATCCCTCACGGAAAGCCCTCTAAGAAGGACTTGCTGCCAAAGGCGCATCTGCGCCCTTTGATCTTGGAGGGAGAGGATTGCGCGTGCGTGGCCTTCGGTTATCTCTTCGGCGGCCAGGCTTTTAAGGATGGGTTCGGGGAGGCTGAGCAGCCGGAGGGTGTTTGCCACCGTTGAGCGCCTTTTCCCTACCCTCTCCGCAACCTGCTCCTGTGTCAGCCTAAACTCTTCTATAAGACGCTTGTAGGCTTCTGCACATTCAAGAGGGTTAATATCTTCTCTTTGAATATTTTCTATAAGCGCAATCTCAAGGGATTTCCTATCATCCATGACACGGCAGACGGCCGGTATCTTTTTAAGGCCCGCTCTAACAGACGCCCGGAACCGGCGCTCTCCTGCCACAAGCTCAAAGGCGCCGCCGGGAAACGGGCGCACCACAATAGGCTCGATAACCCCATTCGCCCGTATGGATTCTGCCAGTTCCAGCAGGCGTTCTTCATTGAAAGACTTGCGAGGCTGGAAGGGGTTTAAGCGTATTTTGTCTATGTCAATCTCTGCAATTGTCTGAACTTGTGCCATGCTTGCATCCAAACCCTAAGACTCTCTTTCAAGGGCGCCGGATTATGTCTACGACATACCACGCCCGAGCTTACTTTCAACGCCGGCTGTATCAATTCCTTCATAATAGTTATAGAAATGGAAGAGTTTTATTGGGGAATGATACTTTTGAAGGGGGCGGCTATTTCATTTACGTCGGACGGAGCCGGGGTAAGCCACCGCAGGGTGCTTAATTATCTACACATGCTTCGGCAGCGGCGCCTCCGGCTCTGCGACCGAAGTATCACCCCACGGGTTGATGCACATTGCTTCGGCAGCGACGTGCTTTGCACTCTGCGACCGAAGTATCAACCCAGGGTTGGCACACCTCGATTTGATAGCGAAGGCTTTTGCGCTCTGTGGAGAAAGCATTCGGTCAGCGGGCTTTATTTGTCATAGTCATTGCGGCGGAGTATTGCCCTTATGTCTTAATAAGAACGGTGTCACGTTTGCAGTTTGTATCATCCGGTTGAGGGTAGTCCAGATTGTAGTTCAGGCCCCGGCTCTCTTTTCTGCTGAGAGCAGAGCCTATTATAAGCCCAGCAACTGTTACTATGTTTCTAAGTTCTATCAGTTCTGCAGAGAGGCATCCGGCTTTGTAGAGATTTTCTACATCTTTGGCAATATCGGCAAGTTCTGTCTCTGCTGTTTCTAATCTTTCGTTGGTGCGGACTATTCCCACATAGCGCCACATCAGCTGGTGCACCCTATCTGCAAGGCTTGTTACGGTTTTGCGGTTGACAATATTGACATGGCTGGATTTGTCATAGTCAACCAGGCTATCGCACGCCCAGCCGGAGATGTGCCGCTCTGCATCCTTCGCCGCCCGGTGTGCAAAAACAAGGGCTTCCAGAAGCGAGTTGCTGGCAAGACGGTTTGCACCGTGGACTCCTGTGCAGGCAACCTCGCCGCATGCGTAGAGGCGCTTGATGCTACTCTCTGCCATAAGATTGGTGCGTACGCCGCCGCAGGAGTAGTGCGCCGCCGGGACTATGGGGATAAGCTCTTTTGTTATGTCTATGCCAACGGAGAGACACTTGCCATAGATATTGGGGAACCTGGACTTTACCCGCTCTGCATCAAGGTGTGTGACGTCAAGGTAGACACACTCGGCCCCGCTCTTTTTAAGTTCTGCATCTATAGCGCGGGCCACTATGTCACGCGGGGCAAGGCAGTTCATCTTGTGGTAGTTCTCCATAAAAGTGCTGCCGTTTGCAAGCCTTAGAATACCGCCCTCTCCCCTTACTGCTTCTGATATAAGGAAGGAACGCGCCTCCGGGTGGTAAAGGCAGGTTGGGTGGAACTGGATGAACTCCATGTTCTCTATCTCTGCTCCTGCGCGGTAGGCCATGGCAACGCCGTCCCCTGTGGCAATCACAGGGTTTGTGGTGTGAAGATACACCCTGCCGCATCCGCCCGTTGCAAGCATGGTTACCTTGGCTCTGAATGCGGTGACTTCTTCTGTCTCTGTATCAAGAACGTAGGCGCCGCAGCAGACAAGCTCTCCGTTCGGCCTGCGGGTTGTTATAAGATCAACTGCAAAATCATGCTCAAAGAGGCGGATGTTCTCTTCTCGTTTTGCCTGCACAACAAGGGCGCGTTCTATCTCTTTGCCGGTAAGGTCGTCTGCGTGCAGAATCCGTCTGCGGGAGTGACCGCCTTCGCGGCCAAGTGCAAAGCGTTCCTCTCCGTTTGGGAGGCGTTCTTTGCTGAAGCGCACGCCAAGTTCTATGAGTTCCCGGACATGTCCGGGGCCTTCCTTAACCAGGACTTCAACGGCGTCTTCCTTGCAAAGCCCGGCACCGGCCACAAGGGTATCCTGAATGTGCAAGCCGAACGAATCATCAAGGCTGGTGACGCTTGCTATACCGCCCTGCGCATGGTTTGTGTTTGATTCTGTATCACTCTTTTTTGTTATAAGGGCGACTTTTCCGAATTTGCATACCTTGAGGGCATAACTTAAACCGGCAATGCCGCTCCCCAGGACTAAAAAATCCACATTCGTGGACATAAGGATGGAACCCCCATTAAAAACCTCTCGGCAGATACCTGCCAGCAGGTTAATTATCGCACTTTAATTGCGCATGGTCAACCCGAAATGGCGAGCCGGTATATAATAAGGTTAAAAGTTTTCTTATTGCCGGGCAGATGCCGGACTTACCGGAAGAAAAGCGGTCTATGGGTTTGCAGAACATTCCGGGGGAACGCACCCGGCCCCTTTCTCATCTCATCCTTGACAGTCTCCTGAGAGTAGCGGTACAATCAGCTAAACTAAACTTTATCTTCTAAACAAAGTACGCTTGTGACAGCGGCAGAGACTTAGCGTTTGCAAAGTTGTTTGGGGAAATAAAAATGCTATTTAAAAAGTTGGGATTCCACGCGTATGCTCTTCTTGCGCTGGCACTCCTTTTGCCCCTTGTCTGCGGCTGCGGCGGCGGTGGCGGAACTCCGTCTCCCCTAAGCATCCAGAATGCACAGGTGATAGTTCCCAGCAATGTGAGAGAGGGCAAGGGAGGGGCCATAACCGTAAGCGCAGATGTTACTTCTCCGTACGCAATATCTTACGTCAGGGCCACGGTTGCCTCTTCAACATCCAGTGAAACAAAAGATCTTGCACTAGGCGCAGGGGTAAACTATTCTGAGAATTTTATTGTGCCGGATTTTCCATCGGTCACTCCGCAGACTAAAACCTATACCGTGACTATAGCGGCCAGGGATGCGGAAGGGAATACGTCCAGCACATCCAGCTCTTTTCAGGTGTCTTCTATAGAGTCTCCAGAGCCTAGGCCTTAACAGTAAGCCCGCTACGGAGCCAGCGGCAGCAGCGGCTCCCCTTCACCGTGAAATGCCATGCCAAGGTGGCGAAATGCCGTCTGGGTTGCCTTTCTGCCGCTTGGGGTGCGGTTTAAAAAGCCTATTTTAAGAAGGTACGGCTCTACCATGTCTACAAGGGTATCAGTCTCTTCGTTCAGTGTGGCTGAGAGGGCTTCTATGCCCACGGGCCCGCCGTTGTAGAACTCTATAATGGTTCTAAGAAAAGCTCTGTCCAGCTTGTCCAGCCCCATCTCGTCCACCATCTCGCGGCCCAGTGCTATATCTGCAATTTTTTGCGTTACAACACCGTCATATTCCACCTCTGCAAAGTCGCGCACCCTTCGCAGAAGGCGGTTTGCTATTCTGGGTGTGCCCCGGGAGCGCCGGGCAATTTCAAGCGCGCCGCCTGCTTCTATCGGGACGTTAAGGATGCGTGCGGAGCGTTCCACCACTTTTTTCAGTTCTTCCACAGAGTAGTAATCCATGTGGGCAAAGATTCCAAACCTGTCGCGCATGGGCGCAGAGAGCATGCCGGCGCGAGTAGTAGCCCCCACAAGGGTGAAACGTTTCAGGGGGATCTTAATTGTCTTGGCGTAGGCGCCCTTATCCAGCACAAAGTCCACCTGGAAGTCTTCCATGGCGGAGTAAAGGAACTCTTCTATTACGCGGGAGAGACGGTGGATTTCGTCTATAAAGAGCACATCGCCTACTTCAAGGCTGGAGAGGATGCCCATGACATCTTTGGGCTTCTCCAGCGCCGGGCCGGAGGTGGAGATAATGCTTGCGCCCATCTCTGCCGCTATTATGTGCGCAAGGGTGGTCTTTCCAAGCCCCGGCGCGCCGTGCAGAAGCACATGCTCAAGGGGTTCCTGGCGGCGCCTGGCGGCCACTATGCCTATCTGCAGGTTTTCTACAACGGTTGTCTGCCCTATGTATTCATCAAGGGTGTGCGGGCGAAGGTTCCATTCCCTGCGGTCTTCTTCTTTTTCTATGGGAGAGACCACAGAGACTTCCTGGGCCTCCTCCTGATCGCCGGCGGATATTACCTTTTCTCGTGCCATAACTGCTACTCCACCAAAAATTCTAAATTACGGGCCTGTCACAAACTTGACCATGACATTGACATAGACATGGAGCTATTTCATAAGCTTCATGTCATAGATGCGCTGAATCATCTCTTCAGATGTCTTGGGCTTGGGCGATGACATCTCCATGGCGTGCTTTATCATATTCATTGCTTCCGCACGCTTGTATCCAAGCTGCAGAAGCACCTCGGCGGCCTCTGCTGCAATATCTTCTTTTGCGCCGGGCTCATCCGTCACATCTTCGTCCTGCAAGAGCGCAAACTTTCCGGCCTTCCCCTGAAGCGTGGCTACAATCTGCCGTGCCTTCTTCTCCCCTATGCCGGGGAGCGTGGAGAGTTTTTTGTGACTCCCTTCTTCTATTGCCTCTGCAATTGAATGGAAGGATTGCGAGAGCGCCCGCACGGCCGTTTTTGGACCCATGTTGGCCACAGTGATAAAGAGCTTAAAGAACTCCCTCTCAATCTCGTTCCCAAAGCCTATAAGCCGGGGAACCATGCGGGACTGGTTGTTCTCATAGTAGTGAAAAGTGACAAGGGTTACGTCCCGGCGTTCTTCTTCGGTTTTCTTTTGAAGGGCCTTCATAACCGTGATTGGAACCAGAACCTGGTAACCTATCCCGTTTGCCCAGACTATGACTTCGGAATCGCTCTTTATTGCAAGGCTTCCGCGCAGGTAAGAGATCATCTCTACTCTCCTAATCTACAGGCGTTCTATCCGCCCGGGCCAGGTGGCAGAGGGCGGCCGCAAGGGCATCGCTCACATCCAGGGGCTCCGGGGCTACTTTAAGGCCGAGTGTAACCTGCACCATCCGCCGTATCTGCTCTTTTGGGGCGCGCCCGTTTCCGGTGAGAGCGCTCTTTATGTGCGTGGGCGCGTAAGAGAACACAGGCACCTGAGAGAGTGCCGCCGCAAGACAGATAACCCCCCTGGCGTGCCCCATCATAACCGCAACCCGGGGGCGCTCATACTGGGTGTGCACCTCTTCAAGGGAGACTACATCCGGCGAGTATTCCGTAAATATCTCCTGCAGCCCAAAGAAAAGGGTGGAGAGCCTCTCCGGGAGGGGAAGCTTGGTGGGCACCCTCACCACCCCGGCCTCAACCAGCCCGGGACGCCCGCGGGAGGCATCTATTATGCCGTAGCCGGTTATGACAAGCCCGGGGTCTATGCCCAGAATTCTAAGCCTGCCTTCCTCTTTTTGGGCCATACCCAACCCCGTCTCCCTTTTGAAACCGTACATTTGTTCTGTTTAAAGACGCCATTATTGTAGCACTTTCCGGCGGCTCTTGTAAAGAATTTTGGGACGGAGGGTATTGCTTACGCCCAGATATGCACTCTCCACACCCGGGAAGGAGTTGTGGTACAATAGTTCCATGAGCGCAGAGGATGACCGCGCCTCACTAAATGAGTGATTAAGAGGCCGCCGGATGCCTTTGGGGGAAGATTCCTGAAGGAATTTACGGCCTTATTGATTAATATAAATTCTGTTTTATGGGCATGGAAGCCCTCTACTACACGCAGGAGAGTAAAATGGTTGCAATTATCCTGGCTGCCGGCAAGGGCACGCGCATGAAATCTAATCTTCCCAAAGCGCTGCACCCAATCTGCGGCAAGCCATTGACAAGGTATGTCATAGACGCCTGCCGGGAGAGCGGGATAGAAGAGTGCATAGTGGTTATAGGCCACGGCGCAGAAGAGGTGCAGGCGGCTCTTGGCAATGACGTAAAGTACGCCGTCCAGCAGGAACAGAGGGGCACCGGAGACGCCTGCCGGGCGGCGCTTGGGCTCCTTGACGGCTGCGAAGGGAGTGTCATGGTGCTTGCGGGCGATGTCCCCCTTCTTGATCCGGCGGCGCTGAGAGAGCTTGCAGAAGAGCAGGCCGCATCCGGCATGGCGGCAACCATGCTCACCACCGTTCTCCCTGACGGCGGACATTACGGGCGTGTCATCCGGGCCGCAGATGATACCGTAGAGAAGATAGTAGAGGCCAAGGATGCCACCCCATCGGAGCTTGCAGTGGGGGAGATTAACGCGGCTATCTACTGCTTCAATCTGCCCCTGCTTCGCAAATATATTGATGAACTAACCCCGGCAAACGCGCAGGGCGAATACTATCTTACGGATGTGATAGGGCTTATGGTGGCGGATGGACACAAGGTTGGGGCCAAAATTTCTGCAGACCCCAACATTGTGCTTGGCGTAAATAACCGGGTTGACCTTTCATACCTTACGGACGTGGTAAGGCGCAAGATACTTGATAGGCTGATGCTCTCCGGCATAACCGTTATAGACCCTTCCACCACCTACGTGGACGAAGATGTTGAGGTTGGCATGGATACGGTGCTTCACCCCATGACCGTGCTTGAAAAGGGCTGCAAAATAGGGAAGAATTGCACAATAGGCCCATCCTCAAGGCTTGCAGGCGCAGTTGTAGAAGATGGCGCCGCGGTGCTCTTTTCAAATGTTGTGGAGAGCACTGGTGGAGAGGGCTGCAAGATAGGGCCGTTTGCGCACATAAGGCCCGGATGCACGCTTGGAAAGAATGTAAAACTGGGAAATTTTGTAGAAGCCAAGAATTCAGAGATAGAAGAGTCCGTCTCCGTGGGGCACCTAAGCTATATAGGAGACACCAGGATAGGCCGGCGCACAAACATAGGCGCAGGAACCATCACCTGCAACTACGACGGTTACAAAAAGCATCATACAGAGATAGGCCAGGATGCCTTTGTAGGCTCTAATAACACCTTAGTAGCCCCGGTAAAGGTGGGTGACGGCTCCCTTACGGCGGCGGGTTCCGTTATAACAAGGGATGTTCCCGCAGATTCCCTTGCCATTGCCAGAAGCGAAGAAGTTATAAAGATAGGCTGGGCAAGGCGCCGCCGGGAACAGAAGGATACGCAATGACTGAAAGAGCATGCGATGACAACCTGCGAATCTTCACAGGAAACGCAAACCCAAGACTTGCAGAAGACATAGCCCGGGAGATTGGCATAACTCCCGGCGAGATGATGGTCGCCAGGTTCTCAGATGGGGAAATTCGCGTAAAGATAAACGAGACCACCAGGGGCAAGGACGCCTTTATAGTCCAGCCCACATGCCACCCGGTTAACGAGAGCATCATGGAACTGATTCTTATGCTGGATGCTTTCCGCCGGGCCTCTGCAAAACGGATAGCCTGCGTTATACCCTACTACGGGTACTCCAGGCAGGATAAAAAGGTGCAGCCGCGCGAACCCGTCTCTGCCCGCATGGTTGCAAACATGCTAACCCTTGCCGGCGCCGGCAGAATTCTTACCATAGATCTGCACGCAGAGCAGATACAGGGATTCTTTGATATTCCGGTAGACCACCTCTACGCCGCGCCCATAATAGGCGACTACCTTATAAAAAAGGGCCTGCAGGATTCAGATACGGTGGTAGTCTCCCCGGATGTGGGGGGAGTGGCCCGCGCCCGCGCCCTTGCGGAGATACTGGGCACCCCGCTTGCCATAATTGTCAAACGCCGCCCGGAGCCTAACAAATCCGAAGTTAAAGAGATTATAGGCGATATCCGCGGCAAAACCGCCGTTATGATAGATGATATGATAGATACCGGCGGTTCCGTGGTAAACGGCGCAGAATCCCTTATCGCCCGCGGAGCCCGGCGCGTCTTTGCCTGCTGCACGCATCCCGTGCTCTCCGGCAGCGCAATAGAACGTCTCTCAAATGCTCCCATTGAGGAAGTTGTGGTAACAGATACCATTCCGCTTACGCCGGAAAAATTGCTGGATAAGATAACGGTGCTCTCCGTGGCGCCGCTACTGGCAAGGGCCATAGAGCACATCCACCGCGATGAATCCATAAGTTCGCTCTTCAGAGATACGCCATGAAGATAATTGTAGGGCTTGGAAACCCGGGTAGGGAGTACCAGGGCACCCGGCACAACATAGGTTTTAAAGTGGTAGATATTCTTTCAAAGCGCCACAAAATCCCCGTGAAGGCGCGCCGCGACCGTGCGTTTATGGGCGAAGGAACAATTCTGGGCGAGAAAGTAATTCTCTTAAAGCCTATAACCTTTATGAACCTCAGCGGAGAGGCGGTGGCTCAGGCCGCAAGAAGGTACCGGGCAGATGCAGCGGATATCCTGGTGATCTGTGACGATGTAAACCTGCCGCTGGGACGCCTGCGGGTGCGTGTAAAAGGCTCTGCGGGGGGGCACAACGGACTTAAATCTATTATCCACTCCCTTAGAAGCGATGAATTCCCCCGCATAAGAGTGGGCATAGGCTCTGCAAGCGGAGACATGGTAGACCACGTACTAAGCCGGTTCCACCCACAGGAGCGCCGGGCAGTACACGATTGCACAGAGAGAGCCGCCGATGCAGTGGAGTGCGCGCTTGCAGAAGGCATAGATGCCGCCATGAACAAATTCAACGCCGCCCCATGCCAATAATCCCCGGCCGTACTCCTCTCCTTTTCATGTATGCGGGCTTGTGTTATTCTTATGGCAGAGATTTTATGCTGCAAGGAGAACGCCGTATGCCTGTTAAAATAGAAGTAGACCCGGCCCTTTGCACGGGGTGTATGCGCTGTGTGCAGGGAGGCCTCTGGGGGGATTTTAAATTGGGAAGCGGGGGCAAGGCGGAGTATACGGGGGATTCCGGCCTCTGCATAGAATGCGGCCACTGCGCGGCCGTCTGTTCTGCGGGCGCCGTGCGGCACTCATCCTTCCCCGGCACCCCGGAAGAGATAGACCCGTCTGCAAAGCCCTCCTATGCAGAGCTGATGAGCCTTTTAAAACTCAGGCGCTCCCACCGTTCTTTTAAGAAAGACCCTGTGCCCGGAGAGGTTATAGATCAACTGCTTAATGCCGGGGTTCTTGCTCCGTCTGCGGTCAACCGCCAGACTATTCAGTACAGCATTATCCGTGATCCCGGCACACTTGAACAGATATCAAAGAGGAGCCTTGAGTCTCTGCGCCGCGTGGTGCAGATGTCTAAAAGCCCGGTTGGACGCCTATTTATGAGACTTGCCGCAAAGAAAGCGTACAAGGATGTTTTAGGGATGGTTCCCAAGATGGAACGCATTGTGCATGCCTCTGCGGGAGGGCGGGATTACATTCTTTACAACGCCCCGTGCCTTATACTCCTTCATGCGCCCAAAACGGACAGCATGGCAGGGGAGAACGCCGCCTTTAACGCCGCAAATATTCTTCTTGCGGCAGAGACGCTTGGGCTTGGCGCCTGCTTGATAGGGTTTGTCACAGAGGCCGCCGGAATGGATTCCTCCATTCTCCGCCTTGCAAGTATCCCGGGAGAGAGGGCCGTATACTCCGCTCTTGTTGTGGGGTATCCCGCGGTGGAGTACCGGAGGGCCGCGCCCAAAAAACCTATTGTGGCGGCATTTATTTGATAAGAGTTTGCCGCTGCCGAAGCACATGTAGATAATTAAGCACCCACTGATGTGATCTTCAATCGCAGAGCGAAGTATCAACAACCATATTTAAAGGAGCCTGTACTCCACCAAAAGTTTTAATGTTTAACCAGGCTTCGGCAGCGGCGTGCCAAGGCACTCTGCGACCGAAGCATCATCCGCCATAATTAATTTGATGCGCCACTAGACTAACCCAGGGGATCTGGGGATAGCAGCACTCCTCCGAAGGATTACCCCCGGGGCGATACTTCGGTCGCAGAGCCGGAGGCGCCGCTGCCGAAGCATATGTAGATAATTAAGCACCCCACGATGATTTGGTCACGGCTCCGCCCGCCGCAGACCGGGTGGATATAGCTTATTTATAGGTCTGGTTTCTGTCTGTGCAACTTTTGTTTCAATTTTTCTCATTGCTGGGTTTAAAAGCAGTGCTTTCTTGGTAGAATAGTTATACCAAGCCCAGCAGTAACAGCGCCTTGCAGAGAATAAGGCGTGCGGCTGCTTTGGCAGATTTTTTATTTTGAGGAGTAAGAAATGGATTTAAAAGGATCAAAGACGGAGAAGAATCTTTTAGCCGCCTTTGCGGGGGAATCGCAGGCGCGGAACAGGTATACGTTCTTTGCGTCACAGGCAAAGAAAGACGGTTACGTACAGATTGCAGATATCTTTGAAGAGACTGCCAACCAGGAAAAGGAGCACGCCAAAAGGTTCTTCAGCTTTCTTACCGGCGGCGATGTAGAGATAACAGCCGCATACCCGGCCGGTGTGGTTGGGGCCACGGCAGAGAACCTTAAGGCCGCCGCAGACGGTGAGAATCATGAGTGGACCACCCTCTACCAGGATTTTGCCCGGACTGCGGAGGAAGAAGGCTTCCCGGCAATTGCGGCGCAGTTTAAAACAATATCGGTAGCAGAAAAGCAGCACGAAAAGAGATACAGGGGCCTGCTTACAAACATAGAGAGCGGCAGGGTCTTTAAAAAGGATGCGCCGGTGGTGTGGAGATGCAGAAACTGCGGATACATTCACCAGGGCCAGGAAGCGCCTGAAACCTGTCCGGCGTGCATCCATCCGCAAGCGCATTTTGAGCTGCTTGCAGAAAACTGGTAAGCCGCTTTCCGTTTAAAAGGAGATATAAAAATGATAGGGAAGAAGATGCAGGATGCCTTAAACAGGCAGATTAATGCAGAGCTCTACTCCGGGTATCTGTACCAGTCCATGTCTGCCTACTACCAGTCCATAAACCTTCCGGGGTTTGCCAACTGGTTCTGGGTGCAGATGCAGGAAGAGACGGCGCACTCGCAGATTATATATAATCACCTTGTGGATAGAGGCGGAAGGGTACACCTTTTGCCTATTGAGGAGCCGCCCTTTGAATGGCCGGATGCCCGGCAGCCTCTAGAGGATTCCTATCAGCACGAGCAAAAAGTTACGGCTATGATAGGCAATCTTGTAAACCTGGCAATAGAAGAGCGTGACCATGCGGCAAACTCCATGCTCCAGTGGTTTGTTAACGAGCAGGTGGAAGAAGAGAAGAATGTGAGCGGCCTGGTTGAGCAGTTGAAGTATGCGGAAGGGGCGCCGGCCGGAATACTTATGCTGGACAGAGAACTTGGCGCACGTGTATTTACTCCGCCGGCAATCCTTACGGCGGGCGGGTAACGATTATTGTACCGGGGTGGGGCGGCCGGAATGCCTCCTCACCCCTTGGATTTTAAGCCTTTTCAAGCCCTGCAAAAGAGAGCATGAGCTTCTTTTTGCCCACTTCTTTAAAGGTTACAGTCACCTGAACATCAGATGTGCCCGGCTCTACTGACTCTACCGTACCTATCCCAAATATGCGGTGCCTTACGCGGTCGCCTTTTGCAAACGGGCTCTTCTTTTTAACAACCACTGCAGGTTCAGATGCGTAGCCCGTCCGTTTCTTTGTTGCATGGGGGAAGAGTTCCGCCATGGGGCGTTTGGCGCGCACAAACATCTCTTCCGGTATCTCTTTTATAAACCGGGATGCCGTGGCCCGCTCCCTCATGCCGAACATGGCCCGGCTGTGGGCAAAGCTTAAATAGAGTTCGTCTTTGGCGCGGGTCATGCCTACGTAGCAAAGACGGCGTTCTTCTTCTAGCTGGTCGCGCTTCTGCATAGACCGGCTGTGCGGGAAGATGCCCTCTTCCATGCCGGCCATAAAGACTATGGGGAACTCCAGGCCCTTGGCGGCGTGCAGAGTCATAAGGGTGACGGAAGGTTCTTCTTCATTGTAGCTGTCTATATCTGTAACCAGGGCCACCTGCTCCAGAAACGCCCTTAGCGACCTGTCTTCGCTTACCCGCTCAAACTCTTCTACAACAGAGAAGAGTTCCTGCACGTTCTCTACGCGGGAATCCGCCTCGCGCGTGCCCTGGCGCTTAAGCTCTGCCACGTAGCCGGTGTTCTCTACTATCTCTTCCAGCAGCTTGCCCACCGTGTATTCTTCCCGCTTCTCATGCAAAAACTGCAGGAGCCCTGCAAAGGATTTTATGGCTCGTTTGGCTTTTGACTGAAGATCAAGCTCGTCCGCATCCTGCACGGCTTCAAACATGCTTATTCCGCGAACCTGGGCGGATAGCTCCAGCTTCTCAACGGTGATTGGCCCTATTGCCCTGGCGGGAACGTTTATTATGCGTTTAAGGCTTACGCTATCCCTGGGGTTTAATACCAAGCGAAGGTAGGCTATAAGGTCTTTAATCTCTTTGCGCTCATAGAACCGGAGGCCGCCTATAATCCGGTAGGGCACCCGGTAGTTCATTAGCGCCTCTTCAAGCACGCGCGATTGCGAGTTCATCCGGTAGAGGATCACAAAATCAGAGTATGAACGCTCCCCTGAGATGGCCTTGTCCCGGATGGTGTTTACTATGCGGGATGCTTCTTCATGCTCATTCTGGGCCTCTATTTTAGAGAGGAGGGAACCCTCCGCCCTGTCCGTCCAGATCTGCTTAGGCGCGCGGCGTTCGTTCTTGCTTATAACGTAGTAGGCCGCATCAAGTATGTTCCGCGTTGAACGGTAGTTCTGTTCCAGCTTTACCACTTTTGCCTTTGGGTAATGCTTTTGGAAGGATAGGATGATCCCCACATCCGCCCCCCGCCAGGAGTAGATGGACTGATCATCATCTCCCACGCAGCAGATGTTCTTGTATGTATCTGCAATGAGCCGTACAAACTGGAACTGAGAGTAGTTGATGTCCTGATACTCATCTACAAGGACATATTTAAACCGCTTTCCGTAGTGCTCCCTTACATCCGGGCACTCTTCCAGAAGGCGGACGGCGTAGAGGATAAGATCGTCAAAATCCAGCGCGCGGTTCTCTTGGAGTTTAGCATGGTAGAGGGGGTATACCTTGTCTGCCAGCGGGTCGTAAGAGCCGGCAAAGACGCTGCCGTAGTCCTTTGGCATAACAAGCTGCTCTTTGGCCTGGCTTATCTTATGGAGTATCTGCTTGGCTACATTCTCTTTTTCATCCATGCCAAGCTCTTCCAGGCATTCGCGGATAAGCTTTACCTGATCGTCCTCATCGTAGATGGTGAAGTCGCGGTAGAGGCCCATTCTATCGCCCTTCTCCCTCAGCATGCGGGCGCATGTGGAGTGGAATGTTCCGGCCCACATCTGCCCAAGCGCGCTTGAACCCACAAGCCCCTCTATCCGTTCCCGCATCTCGCGGGCGGCCTTGTTTGTAAAGGTTACGGAGAGGATGTTCCATGGGTCTATCCCGTGATGGCCTATAAGGTAGGCAATCCGGTAAGTGAGCGCACGGGTCTTGCCGCTGCCGGCGCCGGCAAAGATAAGGAGAGGGCCTTCTATATGTTCAACCGCCTCCCTCTGGGCGGGGTTCAAATCTTCAAGCATTCTATTCATAACGCTTATATTATACGACATGGCGCCCCCAAAAGATAGCCTCCGAATTGCATCATTTAAGAATGCTACCAAAATCCACGACAATGCATTCTAAAGAAAAAGGCCGCACGGGAACCCCCGGTTTATTTATCATATGGACAACCATGCCGGTGTCCTGTAGAATGGATAGGGTAAGCTCC
This sequence comes from uncultured Armatimonadota bacterium, assembly GCA_937875395.1. Classification (GTDB taxonomy): domain Bacteria; phylum Armatimonadota; class UBA5829; order DTJY01; family DTJY01; genus CALNCU01. Next base: position 16,697 of record CALNCU010000256.1, read on the forward strand.
CTCTATCTCCAAAGTATCAGAGGATATGTATTCCTCAAAAGGAAATAAGAAATGTCAGTCCCGGAATTTATACATCTGCACACTCACTCCGAGTTCAGCCTGCTTGACGGAGCCTGCCGCCTGCCGGACCTTGTAAAGACCGCCGTGGATATGGGCATGCCCGCCCTTGCGCTTACGGACCACGGCGTTATGTACGGCAATATAACCTTCTACAGCGAGGCAAAAAAAGCCGGGCTGAACCCCATCCTGGGCTGCGAGGTCTACGTAGCGCCCCGTTCCCGCACGCAGCGTGACCCCCGTCTGGACAGGGAGCTCTACCACCTGGTACTTCTTGCAAAGAACGAAAAGGGCTACAAAAACCTTATCAAACTGGTCAGCATAGCCTTTTCAGAGGGGCTTTACTACAAACCCAGGGTAGATAAAGAACTGCTCTCTCAGTACGGCAGCGATCTTATAGCGCTTACCGCCTGCCTTGGAGGAGAGGTCCCCAGCAAGATAAGAAAAAACGGCATGGAGGCCGCGGAAGCCTCCCTTAATGATTACATAGACATCTTTGGCAGGGAGAACCTTTACCTTGAGCTCCAGGAACACTTTCTGCCGGAACAGGCATCCGTAAATGCGAGCGTTGTTGAGCTTGCAAAAAAAACCGGGCTCAAACTTGTAGCAACAAACGATATCCATTATCTCACAAAGGCAGATGCAGAGGCCCATGATGCACTGCTCTGCATACAGACCGGCGCCACCCTGGACGATCCAAAACGGCTGCGTTTCGGCACGCAAGAGTTCTACATGAAGAACCAGGAAGAGATGGCCCGGCTCTTTAAAGACTACCCGGACGCCCTTAAAAACACCCTTGAAGTTGCCGAAAAGTGCAATTGCGAGTTTGACTTCAGCCGCTCAAAACTCCCGGACCCCGGCGTTCCTTCCGGCATAGATCCTCGTGATTACATGACCAGTGAGGCGCATAAAGGACTCAAGAAACGCCTGGGCGGAGAGATTCCGGCAGAGTATGAAAAGCAGTTTGAGTATGAAATAGGCGTTATAAACCAGTGCGGATTTGCGCTCTATATGCTTATAGTCCGGGATTTTACGGATTTTGCGCACCGCACCGGCATATATGTTGGGGCAAGAGGTTCCGCTGCGGCAAGCCTTGTCTGCTACGGGCTTGGCATAACGGATGTAGACCCCGTAGAGTACGGCCTTGCCTTTGAACGGTTCCTTAACCCGGAACGCGTAGAGATGCCGGATGTTGATTTAGACATCCAGGACGACCGCCGGGAGGAACTTATCCAATATGTCATAGACAAATATGGGCGCGACAGGGTGGGGCAGATAGCCACCTTTGGAAGCATGAAGGCGCGCGCCGCAGTGCGGGATTGCGGCCGGGTGCTTGGCATGGAACTTGCAGAAGTGGATAAGATCTGCAAGATGATCCCTTCTCTCCCCGTAGGCATGACTATAGATCAGGCGCTGGAAGAGAACCCTGATCTAAGGGATGCCAACGCAACCAGCCCGGAAGTAAAACGCCTTCTAGACACCGCTCGCACGCTTGAAGGACTAAACAGAAACGTAGGCGTGCATGCCGCCGGAATCCTTATCTCCCATGATCCGCTTACAGACCACGTCCCCGTTCATACGGGGAACAAGGGCGAAGTTGTGGCGCAGATGGCAAAGAAGGACATAGCCAAGGTGGGCCTGCTTAAGATGGACTTCCTGGGGCTTGCAAACCTTACAATCCTGGCAGACGCCGTTAAAAACGTTAAAAAGCACAGGGGAATTGACATAGACATAATGGACATCCCCATCGACGATGCCGCCACCTTTGAGATGCTGGGCCGGGGAGATACAAACGGCGTCTTTCAGCTTGAAGGCGCCGGTATGCGCCGGAATGTCATAGACTTAAAGCCCAACTCCGTCCGGGAAATGGCGGCTATTGTTGCGCTCTACCGCCCCGGGCCCATGGCCTTTATCCCAAACTTTGTCCGCTCCAAGTTTGGAGAGCAGCCCATAGAATATCTGCATCCGCTCCTTGAACCCATACTCAAGGAGACCTACGGCGTTATCTGCTATCAGGAACAGGTTCTAAGGATTGCCACGGCCATAGCCGGGTTCACTCTGGGACAGGCGGATATACTTAGAAAAGGCATGTCCAGCAAGAACCGCGCCATAATGGATCAGCAGAAGATTAAATTTATGGAAGGCGCCGCCAAAAACGGCATAGACGAAAAGATTGCGCAGGCCATATATGACCAGATAGAGCCCTTCGCCGGGTATGCCTTCAACAAGGCGCACGCCGTCTGTTATGCCTTTGTTGCCTACCGGACGGCATACATGAAGGCCAATTATCCGGTTGAATACTATACGGCACTCCTCTCTGCCAACATGGATGACAAAGACAAACTTGCCATGTATATAGATGATTGCAAGCGCCTTAGAATCCCCGTGCTGCCGCCGGATGTCAACCTAAGCGGCCTAGAGTTTGAGGTAGAAGGCCAGGGCATCCGTTTTGGGCTCGCCGCCATAAAAGGAGTGGGCCGGGGTGTCATAGACGCCATAATAGCCGATAGGTTGCAGAGCGGCAGCTTCTCTACGCTGCACGAGTTCTGCCGCCGCACCTTCAATTCCACCGTGACAAAGAGCGCCGTTGAATGTCTTATAAAAGTAGGCGCATTTGATTCCATAAACAAGAACCGCGCCCAGCTGCTCTTCATGCTGGAGGATGCCGTGGGCCGCGCAACCAGGGCGCAGAAGGATCGTGCGGTAGGGCAGGTCTCACTTTTTGAAGATGGAAATGCGGAGGATACATCCTACCTTGAGCCGGAGACGCTCCCCCAGGTAACGGAGTTCTCCCGGGATGAGGTGCTTTCCATGGAAAAGGACCGTTTGGGCCTCTACATAACGGATCATCCCCTTATGCAGCACAAGGAACGCCTTGACAAGGTGGTCACAACCACGGCGGATCAGCTTAAAGACAAGGCGGAGAAGGAAGATGTAGTGGTGGGCGGCACCATAAACCGCGTGCGCACCGTCACAACAAAAAAGGGCGATCTTATGGCTTTTGTCACCCTTGAAGACCTTACCGGACAAATAGACGTTACCATCTTCCCCAGAACTTTTAATGAGTGCAGAAGATATTTGGCGGAGGACAGCATTGTTGCCATAAAGGGCAAAATCAACCGCCGGGAGCGAACCACCAAAGAGGGCGACGAATCTACAGAGGTGGGGATAATCTGCGAGAGCATCACCCCTGTGGCCGCCTTGAATAACGGGGATTCAAACGGAGGGAACGGAAGCGGCCCCAAATCCGTAAACGTGCGCATCCCAGGCGGCGAGCAGGAGAAACTTAAAATTCTGCAGGCGCTTATTGCCACAAACGCGGGAGAGAACCCGGTATTCTTTCATATAACCTTAAACGGCAGCACAACAAAGATCTGCATCCAGAATAAGGTAGACCCATCTCCCAGGTTTATATCAGAGGTTGAACGCCTCTTCTCTGATGATGCCGTGTGGATTGAGTAGGTTTCTGCGGCCAATGCACCTGGTTTATCGACATAATCCTGCAGTAGATTGAAAAGAGTGTGTCCAAGGCGGGTACACTGGTTATGGCTGCAACGCAGTCATTCATCTTTGCAGGGAGGACGATATGTCTGAAGAACCGACTCAAGGGATGAGCCGCGGAGAACGATTATATGGTATGCTCTGCCATCTGCTTGCGCTGGGATTCTTTATTCTTCCGCTCATAGGGCAGATTCTAGGGCCGCTTATAGTCTGGTTGATTAAAAAGGAGGAGTACCCTTTTGTTGATGAGCAAGGCAAGGAATCCCTTAATTTTCAGTTAAGCATAACCATCTATTCGTTTGTCGCTACTATTCTTGTTATAACAATACCGCTTCTGCTGATTATAGGTGCATTCTGGCTGGTGGAGGTTATAATTGCATCTGTAAGGGCAAATGATGGTATTTCCTATCGTTATCCGCTTACCATACGGTTTATTAAATAGCTGCATATCGTATGGTAAGATATTCTGCAGACTATCTATCTGCCGTTTCGGCATGCCTGCCTTAGGGTAAAGACCTGTATAAATATCTGCCATTGGCCCGCTTTTACATCTTCCTGGAGGGAGCGGCCCTATCATGAGAAAAGGATGCGCAGTCTTTGCAATTTTGGGGGCATTGGCTCTTTCCATTGCCGCAAATGCCCAAGTGCGGCCGGATGCCCAGATAATATCGGAACTCACCCGCGCAATCCCCTCAAGCACGGGCGTTACGGTGTCTGTCTCCGGCGGTGTTGTAACGCTTGCCGGCACAGTCCAGAGCCTGGCCCAAAAACAGAGCATCATAAACATTGCCCAGAGAACCGTGGGAGTGCGCAGTGTGGTGGATAGAATAAGGGTTGTTCCCGCGCAGGTTCGTTCTGATGCAGATATAGTGAAGGCGGTAAGAAGCTCTCTTGTAGGCAACCTGAGCCAGGATGAACTTGCTGCAATAACCGTTACCTCAAGCAACGGCGTGGTCACCCTCGCCGGAACCCTTTCAAGCAGTTACCCTAAACAGGTGGCCGGAGTGCTTGCAAGCTGGGTGCCGGGCGTGGTAGATGTAAGGAACAATATTACCGTCAGGCCTGGCGAACTCCGCCGCGACCTGGATATTCAGTCGGATATACGGGCGCGCTTCAGCAGGAACCCCTTTATACCATCAACAAAGATCAGTGTAACCGTGGTTGGAGGCGTTGTCACGCTTACGGGCATTGTGGATAGTTTTTTACAATCCGAGCAGGCGGAGAATGTGGCAAGGTTTGTTCCGGGGGTTGTAGATGTGCACAACAACCTCTTTGTGCGTGTCTCCGGGGGCTGATCCCTTGAAGATTGGGAAGGCTCCGGCCGCAACATTTTGCTCTGCCGCAAAAATATTAAAAACCTTTGGCCGAATACTAACATCCCTGCGTTCACCCAAGAGTTCAAGCCCTTTGCCAAGTGTGATATACTGTTTCAATGAATGCCTTATCTACCTATTCTTATAAGGGCTGCCTGCACGTGCATTCCACCTACTCTGATGGCGGCGGGAGCATTGAAGAGATTATGCAGGCTGCGCAGGCGGCCGGACTTGATTTTGTGCTTGTAACCGATCATAACACCCTGGGCGCCTTGAAGGACGGCAAAGAAGGGTGGTACGGAAGGTCCCTTGCCCTTGTGGGCGCAGAGATCACCCTTGCTGCCGGACATTTTCTTGCGTTTGATATTCCCCCTGACTTTACGTGGAAGAAAGAGCCTGTCCAAGATGTCATAGACATGGTGAATACCTGCGGGGGATTTGGGTTTTACGCGCACCCCACCTCCCGCCGGTGCTGGACGGATTGGGAGGCATCCGGCTATGCAGGCATAGAGATATTAAACCTTTCAAGCCTTTTCACAGAGGCCGGGAAGAGGCGCCCCGCACGCCTTCTCTTTGATTTTGCCTGCGGATACTTTAAGGATACCTTCAGGGCAATGCAGACGGTTATCTCCGGCGCAAAGCCCTGCACAGAGAAATGGGAGAAGCTTTTAGGCAAGGGCAGATGCGTCTCTATTGCGGGGGCAGATGCGCACGCGCTCCTTAAAGTGGGCCGCGTGCGCCTGGGAATTCCATCTTATGCAGATGTGTTTAAGACTCTTGGCACCTATATAATAACCTGCGAACCCTTGAACGGCGAGCTTGTCCATGACAAGATTCTTGTCTATGACGCGCTTAGGGCGGGGAGAAGCTACACGGCGTTCAGCCTTTGGGGGGATGCAGGGGGCTTTGAGTTCTTTGCCCTGTCGCCGGGGGAGACCAGGTTGATGGGCGAGAGCATCAAAACGGGGGGCAAGCCCGTCTTTTTAAATATAAAGATACCCGGGGAGAGGAGGGTGCTTGTAAAGGTCTTTCGTTCTTCAAAGCTGATAATGCAGACAAACCGGCATGAACTCTCTATTCCAAATATAGGCCGGGGCATCTACCGCGTAGAGGTGAGCCTGCTTAAGAGCGGACGGCATGTACCCTGGATTATCTCCAACCCTATTTTTGTAGAAGAATAAAAAAGGGAGGCTGTGCTTTAATAACATCCGGCTGCCATTGGCTTCTACTGGTTGGCCATAAGGGTCATTGTGTACTTTGATGTAGAGGTCATGGTGATGGGCCCCGGCATGCTCTTGGCCTGCTCTGCACTCATATTTACGCTTGTCTGCATTAACATGGTGCCTTCGCTCTGTACCAGACGGCCGCATTCCGGGGAGAAGTATATGATGCCGCCGCCGCTTACTGTTCCCTTCATGTTCATGGTCTTGGAGTTGCTCTTTCCGGAGGGAACTGCCATGTTGTAGGTAAAGTCTCCCCCAAGGGTCTGCTTTATTGCCGCAACGGTGTACCCGCCCTGTTTTATGTTAAGCGCCGTTAGCTGGTTGTCCGCCTGAATGGTTCCCCGGCCTGAGGGGAGCGGCAGGGGCAGGGTTTGCGCCCATGTATCCCCCACTTTTATGGGATTTGCCGGAAAGCTGACGTTGTTCTGCCAGGAGTTGACCAGTTTGTTTACATCTATCCCCTTTACTCCGCCCTTCACGTTTATATCCTTTATCTCCCCGGAAGGGGAGGTGACAAGGGTGAACACCGGAAGCTTTTCCGCGGGATAGTTTATGGATTGCCCGCCAAAAGTTATGCTCATGGATTCTATTGCCATGTTTATCTCTGCATCCCCGCCGGGGAGCAGTTTTACGGCCCGCTGGCGCAGTACCATGACGGTGCGGGAGGAGGGAATGTTTCCCATGGCTGCAGAATCCGGCGCGCCCGGCATATCCATCTTCATGCTTATGTCCATGACCACCTGGTACCTAAGAAGTTCTCCCTGGGTGAATTTATACTGGAGAAGGGCCGTCTCCGGCGCGGGCGAGGCATTCTCTGCAGAGGCCTGTGCGGCGGATGCAGCAATAATTATGCATGCGGACGTAATAAAAAGCAGCCTTTTAAACATTTCTGCCTCCTGAAAGAAAGATTATATTATCTGTTCTTGAACGGATTGGGGGAATCCTTTATTAAAAAAGGGAACGAATGATCATTCGTTCCCTTTTTCCCTTTTTTGCGTGCGCTGAACCCTTTAGTAATGCCAGTCTACGTCTGCAACTTCTTTTGCATGCTTTTCTATAAACTCACGGCGGGGTTCTACTTTGTCTCCCATAAGGCAGGTGAACATCTCATCTGCCAGAATGGCCTCTTCCATGGTCACCTGGGCCAGGGTGCGCTGCGACATATCCATAGTGGTCTCATGAAGCTGATCGGCGTTCATTTCTCCCAGACCTTTGAAGCGCTGAACCTTCATGCCGCCCTTGTTTCTTATGCCTCTGGTAATGTTCTCCAGTTCTTCATCATTTCTGGCATAGAACTGCTGGTCTTTCCCCACGCTCACGCGGTAGAGCGGCGGCTGGGCAATGTATATATGCCCGGCCTCTACAAGCGGGCGCATGTAGCGGAAGAAGAACGTGAGCAGCAGAGTCCGTATATGGTCGCCGTCAACGTCTGCATCGGTCATGATTATGACACGGTGATACCTAAGCTTGGTGATGTCAAACTTATAGGGCGCATCCTTGCCGTTTCCATTGCCGTTTGAACGGCCGTTTCCGTTTGACTGGGCAAGGTCTTCGGCTTCAAAGAGACCGGTATCCTCTTCTTCATCGTTCCCAAGAGCAATACCTGTGCCGAGCGCAGTTATGAGCGCCCGGATCTCTTCGTTTTCAAGGGCTCTGTCAAGACGCGCCTTTTCTACGTTTAAGATCTTTCCTCTTAGAGGAAGAACTGCCTGGTATCTGCGATCCCGCCCCTGTTTTGCGGAGCCGCCTGCAGAGTCGCCCTCTACAAGGTAGACCTCGCATTTGGATGGATCGCGCTCTGAGCAGTCCGCCAGCTTTCCGGGGAGCGCAGAGTTCTCCAGCGCGCTCTGCCGCTTTACAAGGTCTGCTGCCTTTCTGGCCGCCTCCCTTGCTCTGCATGCCGTGAGCGCCTTTTCTATTATCCGCTTGCCCACCGCCGGGTTCTCTTCCAGGAACTCGCCCAGGCCTTCTCCCACAACAGAGTTTACAATGCCTTCAACTTCGCTGTTTCCAAGCTTGGTCTTGGTCTGCCCTTCAAACTGCGGGTGGAAGAGCTTTACGGATATAACCGCCGTCAGTCCCTCACGCACATCATCGCCGGAGAAGTTGTTATCCTTCTCTTTAAGCAGGCCCACCTTCCGGGCGTAGTTGTTTATTACCCTTGTAAGCGCAGTCTTGAACCCGGAGAGGTGCACGCCGCCTTCTGTAGTGTTTATATTGTTTGCAAAGGTCAGAATGTTTTCCTGGTAGCCATCGTTGTACTGGAGGGCTATTTCAACATCCGTACCATCCTTCTCTCTTGAGAAGTAGACCACCTTATGCAGCGGGCTCTTGTTCCGGTTGAGGTGCTCTGCAAAGGCGGCGATCCCGGTTTCATAGTGGAAGGTCTGGGATTCGCCGGTGGATTCTACTGTAAATATAATCTTAACTTTTTTGTTAAGGTAGGCAAGCTCCCGGAGCCTCTGGGTCAGGATATCCGTGTGGTATTCTATATTGCCGAATATCTGGCTGTCTGCATACCAGCGGACAAGGGTTCCTGTGCACTTGCCTTTGCCCACAACGGTAAGCGGGCCGGTGGGGACGCCTCTTTCGTAGCGCTGGCGGTAGATTTTGCCGTCGCGGCAGACTTCTACCTCCAGCCATTCCGAAAGGGCATTTACTGCGGAGACGCCTACGCCGTGCAGCCCGCCGGAGACTTTGTAGCCTCCATCGCCAAACTTTCCTCCTGCGTGGAGGATGGTCATAATGGTCTCAACGCCGGAGACGCCCGTATCCTGGTGGATATCTACCGGTATTCCGCGGCCGTTATCCCTAACGGAGATGCTGTTATCCTTGTGAAGGGTTATTTCTATCTCTGTTGCAAAACCTGCCAGAACTTCATCTATGGAGTTATCCACAACCTCTACAAAAAGGTGGTGAAGGCCTTTTGTTCCGGTGGTTCCTATATACATGGCCGGGCGCATGCGGACGGCTTCCAGGCCCTTTAATACCGTTAGCTGCTCTGCATTATACTGTCCGTTTGTCTCTGTGGTAACAACGGGGGTTTGCTCATTAGCCATAATAAAAAATCTTCTCCTTGTGCTGCAAAACGCCAGGGTTTTAAGCAGGGCATTTTGAGAGGATGAACCGAGTTTAAATGCTCATCTTTACATTAAAATTATAGCATAAAAGCAGAGTGAAATCAATGTTGACGGCTCTCATAGAATGCGTGGCAAGCATCTCTTGCCAGCAAGGGGGTTGTTGGCTGCTACCGCCGGGTTTCTCTCTTTTCTATAATGCGCCTTATGGCTTCCATATCCTCTTCCGTGAGGGCATGCTTCTGGCGCAGATACTCCAGGGCGCCTTCATCTCCCGCCGTGTAGGTTGCATGCTCCTCAGATACCTTTTTGGCAAGTTCCGTCACCTGCCGGGAGAGTTTTTGTACCTCTTGCCGGAAAGAGAAATCTTCCGGGAGCCGGCTGTCTTCCCGGAAGAAGTATTCCACGGGGTAGTTGACTATTTCTGCAAACCGGGCCAGGTCATCCGGGCTTATGCCGCGGCGTCCTGTTGTCCAGCATCGCACAGTGCCGTCGGAGACTCCCATGCGGTATGCCACCTGCCCGGAAGTCAGCCCCGCCCTGTCCATGGCTGCTCTCATTCGTTTTCCGCGAAAATTGCGTTCGTAACTCACTGCTACGCTCCTTGCAACTACATTACCAGAAAACCCGCCGGAAATTAGGCTTATCCGGCGGGGCGCATTGACATCCCCGTTGCATTATGCTACCCTTTTAGTAGCATAATTCTTACGGGAGGTGCAGGTGGCGTCAGTTGTTCAGGAAAGCCGGACAGAGGATCTTCCCTGGCTGCCCATTACCGGGAAAGACAGGCTGGACAGGGATGACCCAAGACGCCCGTGCGGGCAGCACTACAGGATGCTTGGCTTTAAGGCGCGGCGGGGCGGCATAGTGAGCGTAAGTATGAGCCCCTGCGGCAGAAAGCCCCTTTTGCATCCCTTTTTAATGCTCTTCTATGGGAGAGGAATGGGGGGAGTGCGCCTTGCCGATTCGGATTGCACGGGGGACGGCGGCGCGGCAGCCTCCTTTTACGCAACCGGGGGCGAGCTTTACACGGTGGTCTTTACCTCTTACCTGCCGGGGGAGGCGGGCGCTTTTAGCTTTTGCATAAAAGAAGGCCGGTAGCAGGGGTGGATGCAGAGACCCGCCCCTGCCGGTGCCAGGGCTTTGCCAAAAAAGGTTATGATGTTTAACAATAGGGCTTCGGCAGCGACGCCTCCGGCTCTGCGACCGAAGTATCAACCCGGGGGTTGATGCCTCTTGCTTCGGCAGCGACGCCTCCGGCTCGAGGGCCGAAGCATTCCGCAAATCTCTGATATTCGCACACCTACAAGGCCTGTCAGCAACAGAGAGATGAGGCCTGGGTAGTGCCGGAGAGGAGCATTGGCGGGTGGGCGGGTTAGGCTCCCGGAGGCACTACCCGAAAACCAATTCGCCTGA
>CALNCU010000257.1 GCA_937875395.1 uncultured Armatimonadota bacterium
TCGGGTAGTGCCTCCGGGAGCCTAACCCGCCCACCCGCCTATGCTCCTCTCCGGCGCTGCCCAGGCCTCATCCTTCTGTTGCTGACAGGCCTGAGAGAGGTGCGAATGTTAGGAGTTTGTGCAATACTTTGGTTGAAGTACGCCGCTGCCAAAGCATAATACTTGAACAGCCTTTGGGCGGGATTATCCGGGCGCAGGCGTCCGGCAGTTATATCATCCCTTTGAAGAGTGGGGTAACGCGTAATTTATGCAAGGGTCTGATGTGGTACAACACTTTGTAACCTCAAAAACCATTAAACACCAAATCTTAAGGCAGGCGGCCCGAGCCGTCTGTTCTGTATCTTTTATACTGTTTCTGCTCCTTACCTTCCACCCGGCACAGGCTTATGCCGGAGAGCCTGTCATCCTTCTTGTAGCAAATAATATGTCTCTGGATGATATGGCCTCCGCCGGGCCTAACCTTAAGTCTCTTGTAAATTCCGGCGCCGTGGGTTTTATGAATACCGGGACAAGGTGGCGGCAGCCTTCTATCCAATCCTACCTTACCATAGGCACGGGTGACTGGTGGCGCCAGCCGGTGGAGGGGCCCGTATGTCTTGGCGCAGGCCAGATGATCGATGGCGTGCTTGCCTCCAATTTATATAGAAGAGAGACAGGTCTTAGGCCAAACAGCAATGCAGTGCTCTGCATCCACCTGGCCGCACTGCTTCAAGAGGCGGCAAAGTCTCCGAAGAAGAACCGGGTGGGCTTTATAGGCGATGCTTTTCATTCTGCGGGACTTAAAACGGCGCTTGCAGGCAGCGGCAACTCCGGTTTTATTGCCATGGACGGGCTGGGGATTGTAGATATGGGCGCAGTGGGGCCTTCCGTAACGCAGCCGGATGAATTCTGCCCTGGCGGTCTTTCTGATGATGTTCCCGCCATGCTGGGCGCAGCGGCCGGGTTTGGGAGGGAGGCTTCATTTATTGTGGTGGAGCCGGGCGACCTTAACAGAACGGAAGAGGCAAGGGCGTATATCTCTGATTCCGCATACCTTTTCAACCGGAAAAAGGCCATGCAGCGGCTGGATGCGGTTGCCGGGGGACTTGCCGCACAGGTTAGATCAAGGGGCGGGGCACTCATCATTTGCTCTCCCAGAAGAAGCACCATGCCGGGTGGCGGAGTATCAAGCCTTGCCCCGGTTATAGTCTGGCGCCCTAAAATGCAGCCATCGCTCCTTAAATCTGCATCCACGCGCCTCCCGGGGCTTATTTCAGAGGTGGATATGGCGCCTACTATATTGAGTGAGGCCGGCCTTGATCTTCCAATAGGCATGCTTGGCATACCGGCTGAACCCATACCTGCCGCGGGTGCTGTGAAACACCTTATGCAGATGGAGCGCATGGCGGTAAGAAACTATGCCCTGCGCATCCCCGTGCTGGCCTCTCTGGGAGCGCTTGTCATCCTTGTTGTGGCGGCTGCAGAGTTTATTCTGTGGAAGAAAAGAGGCTCCCGGCGCGCAGTTGCCTTGGTACAGCTTGGCCTGCTTGTACTTCTATCCCTGCCTTTGGTGCTCTTTTTCTCCAGCGCGCTTACGGTAGAGGGGGGCGCGGCATTCGCCTTATATAATGTTTTAATTTTGCTTGTGGTGCTTGTCTGCGTCAGGATTTTGTGCCTGGCAGCCGGGCGCGCCGGGCTTAATCTTTCTGCGCCATCGGCCCTGCTTCTGCTTACCTCAATTACTGTCTTTGCCGATGCCGTGTGCGGCGCCCAAATTCTGCGCTGGTCAATACTCAGCTGCGATCATATTACCGGCATAAGGTATTACGGAATAGGCAATGAATATATGGGAATCCTTGTTGGTTCTGCGCTTGTGGGCGTGCTTCTGCTCTTTCAAAATACGCAAAGATTACTGGCGCTGCCGGCACGGCAGTTGATTTTTTCTGCAGTTTGGTTTATTCTCATAACCTGGGTAATAGGTTTTCCGGGGGTGGGTGCCAACGTAGGCGGACTGATTACTTCGGTGGCGGCTTTTGGCACTGCGCTCTTTGTACTCTCTGGTACCAGGTGGCATTTAAGGCAGGCCGCCGTGCTTTTGCTGGCGGGGCTGTTATCCGTTGCTGTATTTTCCTTGGTGGATGTTCTGCTTTTGGGCGTGGAGGCATCCCACCTGGGGCGTACCGTGGCTATGGTGCATAATTATGGCTGGGGATGTCTCATAGTCCTTGCTGCCGGTAAAATAGGCATGCACCTTGCCATAATTAAAAGCCCTCAGGCAGTCTATCCTATGCTCTTTGGTATTCCGCTGGTTATAATCTGTGCAAAGCGTGAAATACTCGCGCTCCGCACGGGAGCCGGAGTAGTGCACTCTGCCGGAATGCTCTCTGTTGCGGCCGGGGTATCCGCTGCCTTTCTGTTTAATGATTCCGGCATTGTGCCGGCGGCTCTAATACTTGCCATTTACGCGGTGGCCATGTTATATATGCGCATTGTGGAGGTTTCCCGTGAGATTAATGGGGCTTGATGTAGGGGATAAAACCGTTGGGGTGGCTGTAAGTGATGAACTTGGTATAACGGCTCATCCGGTGACGGTGATCAGGCGTACCGGCAGCATCAAGAAAGAGGCGGCAGAGATTCTGCGCCTGGCCCAGGAATATAATGTAGAGCGCATAGTAGTGGGCCGCCCGCTTATGATGGATGGAACCCCCGGCGTGCAGGCAGAGAAGGTGGATTTCTTTGTTGAGGCGCTTCGCAGGCGCACCCATATCCCAATAGTGGAATGGGATGAACGGCTCTCAACGTCTGAGGCGGAGCGCATGCTTATTGAGGCAGACCAGTCCCGCTCCAAGCGGAGGGAGATTATAGATAAGGTTGCCGCCGCAGTTATTTTAGATTCTTACATGAGAAGCCAGTCCGGCATAAAAAGCATACAGGATGAAGATTCACATTCAGATGATTAATAAACGGCTTGTTATAGGTGGGAGCGCCCTTCTTTTGGCATTTTTGATAGCGCTATGCCATGTAGGCTTTCTGCCTGCCGGCGGCGGAGCGGCTGTCGTTGTAAACATACCGGACGGCGCATCTGCCGGGAGCATCGGCCGCATACTTGCAGAGAAGGGGATTATAAAAAGCCCGTTTGCATTTAAGTTACTGGCAAAGCTAAGCGGAAAGGGCGGGCGCCTGCAGCCCGGCGCATATGAGCTGAATGGACGCATGACTCCGGCCGCCGTCCTTAAAAAGATTGCGGATGGAGATGTATGCGCCAGGTGGGTTACGGTGCCGGAGGGCTTTACCGTTAGGCAGATAGCAGACCGCCTTGCCGCAAAGAATCTTGCCGATAAATCCAGGTTTGAAGCGTTTGCAATGCAGGGCGGGCAGAGTTTTAAGGCGGGTTTTCCACCTCCCGGCCCAAGCCTTGAGGGGTACCTGTTCCCTGATACCTACCTGGTGCCGGAGGGAGTCTCTGAAGACAAGATTATAGATAACATGTTGCAGGCTTTTTACGATAAGGTGGCAAAACCTCTGCAGGGAGAGATTGCAGCATCAGGTATGAGCATGCATCAGGTTATAACGCTGGCATCGCTTATAGAGAGAGAGGCAAAGGTTCCGGAAGATAGAGCGCTTATATCTGCAGTGCTTCATAACCGCTTAAGTAAAAATATGCGCCTGCAGGTAGATGCAACCGTACTCTACTCGCTGGGCGCCCATAAAAGCCGCGTACTCTATCGCGATCTTACCGTTGATTCGCCGTATAACACATATAAGAATGCCGGTCTGCCTCCCGGGCCTATTGCAAATCCGGGGCTTGCATCAATAAAGGCGGCGCTGCACCCGGCAGATGCAGATTACCTGTATTACGTAGCCCGTCCGGACGGTTCTCATATATTCAGCCGGACAATAGAAGAGCATGCAGATGCAATAAAACTGGCCAGAAGAAAGGATTCTCACTGACTTGAACATACTTCTCCGGTTGATGTGTCCATCCGAGATAGTGGATTCAGTATCTCAGATAGATATACTGGAACTGAATAAACGGCGTATCAGCGCTTTACTTGTAGACTTGGATAATACGTTGGTACCATGGCAGGGATACAATATCCAGGCGGATGTTGCGGATTGGCTCCGGAGGGTTCGCGAGGCCGGTATCAAGATATGCATAGTCTCTAACACAAGGCCGCTTAAACGGCTCAGGCAGCTTGCGGCCGAGCTTAATGTTCCGCATGTGCGCCGCGCCCTTAAGCCCAGACGCGGAGGGTTTCGTGATGCGCTCTCTATACTTGGCGTGGAATCCTCTGAAGCCGCCGTGGTGGGGGATCAAATCTTCACGGATATTCTTGGTGGAAACCGCCTGGGTCTCTACACAATTCTGGTGCGGCCTATTTTGGGCAGAGAGTTTATTGGCACAAAGATAAGCAGGGTTTTTGAACAGATGCTTCTTGGAATTTATTCCCGCGCAGGCATGTTTGATTCTTCATCGGGCGGGCCCGCCCGGGACAAGACTCCATAACGCGGCTTTTGTTCAGGAACTAAGTTTTTTCAATCTCGTCTTAATAAGTAGGGGGCAGCATTGAACCAGGTGTTGACTGAAACTATCCGGGTGACGGGTCTGTTTGGGTATCCGGTAATCCACAGCTTTTCCCCTGCCATGCAGAACGCCGCATTTAGGGCGCTTGGCCTTAACTATATCTATGTGCCGTTTTGCGTGCATGCAGATAACCTTGGCGCCGCAGTAGAGAGCGTTAGGGCACTTGGAATTTGCGGGGTCAACATAACCATTCCGCACAAAGAGCGGGTGATTCCCTACCTTGACTGGGTGAGCAAAGATGCCGCGCTCATAGGGTCTGTAAATACCATTCATAATTATAACGGTACTCTTAAAGGGTATAGTACGGATGGTCCCGGGTTTATCCGGTCGCTTAAAAGCATCTGGAGAAGCCCTTCCGGGTGCCGTGCAGTTGTTCTTGGCGCAGGCGGCGCGGCCAGGGCCGCGGTGTATGCTCTTGTAAAGGAAGGCGCGGATGTGTGGGTGGCAAACCGAACTTTCTTGCGCGCCGTAGAGCTTGCCCGTTCTATAAATACTGCAACAGGCGCAGACCGCGTAGTCCCTGTAGATTTATTGGGAGATGATGCAAAAAATGCGCTCTTGCGTGCAGACCTGCTGGTAAACTGCACGTCTGTGGGTATGTATCCAAATGTAAACGCACAACCCGTGCCGGAAGAATGGCTCCATCCGGGCCTGTTTGTTTACGACCAGGTTTATAATCCGCTCCTGACAAAATTACAGAAGAGTGCGCAACAAAAAGGCGCGGAGACTTCGGGAGGTTTGGGCATGCTGGTGCATCAGGGAGCTGCTTCCTTTGAAATTTGGACGGAGCAGACTCCATCTTTAGATATAATGTACGATGCCGTGCTTGGTGCAATGGGCGCCGGGCACTCAGAGCTTTAATATACTGTATTTGTGGTTGTGTTTCAGCGGGTATATTGCTATAATAAATGATAGCGTTCAAATACACGCCGCATAGTTTTTTTGGAGGGCCGCTAAAGTAATGGTGGCAATACGCAAAGATATCGGCGAGCTGCTTTTAGAAAAGCAGATCATCACCCCGGAACAATTGGCACAGGCGCGTGAGGCACAGAAAGCTTCGCCCGGCGATATAGGCAAGATAATTACAGATCTTGGCTATGCCACGGCTAAGCAGGTTATGCAGGCACGTGCGCTGCAGCTTAATATACCGTTTGTAGACCTTACCGTACATAATGTAGACCCCACAGCAGTAGCCATTGTGCCGGAGAACATCATCCGCAGGCACCGGGTAATCCCCGTTATGAAAAAGGGCAACCGCCTTATTGTTGCCATGTCGGATACCCACAATCTGGTAGTGCTGGATGATCTTCGCTCTGCTACCCGGGGGCTCCAGGTTATACCAGCCCTGGCCATGCCGGAAGCCATAGAAGAAGCCATTGTAAAGAATTTCTGCGCTGATGACCAGGAAGTTGAAGACGGCGAAGCGGAAGACCCGCAGATGGCGGATGTCCGGGCTGCAATTGAATCCTACCGCGCCCGGGAGGAGTTAGAGGATGAAGACCCGGATGCGGTAGCCCAGGTTGCAGAGCAGGCGCCTATCATCCGCGTGGCAAATACCATTATCCAGCAATCTATACGCGTAGGCGCTTCTGATATCCACATAGAACCAGACAGGATGCAGGTGCGGATAAGGTACCGTATCGACGGCGTATTGCATGAAGAAATGACCGTGCCCAAGTACATCCAGGGGCCGCTCATCTCCCGTTTCAAAATTATGGCTGATATGAACATTGCGGAGAGGCGTATCCCTCAGGACGGGCGTATCCCGGTCCGGCTGGATGGAAAAGACTACGACCTTCGTGTAAACTGCCTGCCAACCATTCACGGCGAGAAGATCTGTTGCCGAATTCTTGATAAAGGCAGCGTTCTTATAGGCCTTACCAAGCTTGGTTTCAGCCCGGATTCGCTTACATTGCTGGAAGACCTTATTGTGCAGCCAAACGGAATGTTCCTGACTACAGGGCCTACCGGTAGTGGAAAGACTACCACAAACTATTCCGTACTTAACAAGATTAACTCTGTTGAAAAGAACATAATTACCATAGAAGACCCGGTTGAATACCAGTTGGCCGGTATATCCCAGGTGCAGGTGCACACCAAGGCGGGCCTTACATTTGGTTCCGCACTGCGCGCCTTCCTGCGGCAAGACCCTGATATTATTATGGTTGGAGAAATGAGAGACCTGGAGACAGCCGAAATTGCGGTGGAAGCTGCACTTACCGGTCACCTTGTTCTCTCCACACTCCACACAAACAACGCGCCATCCGCAGTTATCCGTCTTATGGATATGGGAGTGGCGCCCTACCTTATCTCTGCAACGGTTATTGCCGTTCTGGCGCAGAGGCTCGCCCGGAAAGTCTGTCCAAACTGCAAGGAAGAATACCAGGTTAAGGCCAGCGAGCTTCGCACCCTGGGTTACGAGCCTAAGGACAGGGATGAGATGGTTACTCTTGCGCGCGGCCGGGGTTGTGAATTATGCAGGCACACGGGGCTTAAGGGACGCCTTGGCATCTATGAACTCCTTTGTATGAACGAAGAGATAGGAGACCTTGTTTCCAGAAGCGCCCCCGTCTCCGAGATACGCGCAGCTGCAAGGGCAGCCGGTATGAAGGAACTTCGCGATGACGGCCTTGAAAAGGTGCTGGCAGGGGTTACCACTATAGATGAAGTGAAGAAAGTTGTCTTCACCGCTGGTAGTTAGTCTTCTTTTATGCTTCGGCCCGCAAGCCGGGGGCGCCGCAGATATTGTCTGATTTACAATTACCTCACCAAATTATGGGGGTGGTACTTCGGTCCGCAGAGCGAAGCATCGCTGCCGAAGCCTTGTTTGAACTTACAAATTCAAGTTTACAGAGTACCAGCATTATTTCCCTGGGGGTAATAAGTTTTGGAGAATGGTATAAGTACGCAAACGCCGGCAAGAGCTATCTCAGTAGCAGATATTCATATAGACGAGCTCTTAAAAGAAGTCGTCCGCAGGCGTGGGTCGGATCTGCATATAGCCGTGGATATTGCCCCTACGGTAAGAGTAGACGGCAAGCTTATGCCTATTAACATTGGCAAGCTGACTTCAAATGACAGCCAGCGCCTTATATACGATATCCTGACCGATGACCAGATACAGAAGTACGAAACATCCTTTGAACTGGACTTTTCTTATTCTGTAAAGGGCGTATCGCGCTTCAGGGTAAACGTATTCAGGGAGAAGGGCAACGTGGCGGCAGCCTTCCGGGTTATCTCTTCTAAAATACCCACCTGTCGCGACCTTGGACTCCCACAAATGGTAGAGGATTTAACAAGGAAACCCAGGGGACTCATTCTTGTTACGGGGCCTACCGGGTCCGGTAAATCCACCACGCTTGCCGCCATGATAAACCAGATAAACACAGAGCGGAATGCACATATAATAACAATAGAAGACCCTATTGAGTATCTGCACAGCCACAACCAGAGCCTTATAAACCAGAGAGAGCTTGGCGCTGATACAAAATCGTTTGGGAATGCGCTGCGCGCGGCACTGCGCGAAGACCCGGACGTCATCCTTGTTGGTGAAATGCGTGACCTGGAGACTATCTCTACGGCCATAACCTGTGCAGAGACGGGGCACATGGTCTTTGCAACACTGCACACCATAAACGCTCCCCAGACAATAGACAGAATTGTAGACGTCTTTCCGCCGGAACAGCAGGAGCAGATACGTTTTATGCTCTCTAACAATATAGAAGCAGTCCTCTGCCAGCAGCTCATGCCAAGAGCAGGGGTGCCGGGACGCGTCTGCGCCATGGAGATCATGATAGCCTCTCCCGCAATTCGGAATCTTATTCGAGAAGGTAAGGCCCACCAGATCACCGGTACAATTCAGACAAGCGTGAGCATGGGTATGCAGACAATGGATCAGAGCCTGCGGGATCTTTTCCGTGCAGGGCTTATTACATACGATGAAGCAGTATCAAGGGCCATGAACCCTGAAGAGTTTAAGGCTATGGCAGCAGGCCCTTCGGGCGGGCCGGGCGGAAAGCCGGGAATGCCCGGCGGATTTGCCCGGAGGCAATAATATTGCCGTGCGCATTGCCGAAGCCAGGGGTATTACCCCCAAGGAGATACTGAGACATAAGGCGCTGCCAAAGCCTTTGTAATTGAGCACCCCCCGAGGTGCCGCTGCCGAAGCCCAGGATGGTAAAATCCCCCGGGAAGATACTTCGGTCGCAGAGTGCGAAGCACGCCGCTGCC
>CALNCU010000258.1 GCA_937875395.1 uncultured Armatimonadota bacterium
TCGCCACCCCGGATAAAGAGATAGCCCGGTGTGTGGAATCCTTCGGCGGGGCCGCTGCCATGACCTCCCCAAACCACCGCTCCGGCACGGACAGGGTGGCAGAGGTGGCAAGAACAGTAGAGGCGGATATCTTTGTAAACATCCAGGGCGATGAGCCGCTTTTAGATCCGTCTGCCATAGATGCGCTGGTTGCTGCAATGTCAGACCCGGATGTAACAATGGCAAGCCTTATGGCCCCCGCCCTGCCCGGTGAAGAGACTGACCCCGCGGTGGTTAAGGTTGTGGTAGATAAAAAAGGTTTTGCGCTCTACTTCTCCAGGTCTGTCATACCGTACGCGCAAAACCCCGGCGCACCCCCCATGAAGCATATAGGCGTATATGCCTACAGGCGCAACTTTTTGCTCACACTGGGCGCAAAAGATCCCACGCCTCTGGAGACTGCGGAATCCCTGGAGCAGCTCCGTGTGCTGGAGACCGGCGGGTCAATAAGAATGGTGCAGGTGCAAAACTCCCCGGCAGGCGTAGATACGCCGGAAGATCTGTCCCGCGTGCGAGAAATTATGGAGAAAATGCATGGCGTGCGCAGTTGATGCAGGCACAGTCGCCATAGGCGGGGGGAACCCTCTTGTCCTTATTGCCGGCCCCTGCGTAATAGAGAGCCGGGATTTATGTTATAGTATAGCTGCAGAGGTTAAATCCATCTGCGCAGAACTTAAAATTCCGTACATCTTCAAGGCCTCCTATGACAAGGCAAACAGGCTCTCCATAAGCTCCGGCCGCGGCCCGGGTTTGGAAGAGGGGCTGGAGATACTTAAAAGCATAAGGGCAGAGATTGGAATCCCCGTTCTTACGGATGTGCATGAAGCCTGGCAGGTAGAGCCCGCCGCCTCTGCGGTGGATATTCTGCAAATTCCGGCGTTTTTATGCAGGCAGACAGACCTTGTAGTGGCCGCCGCCCGCACTGGCAGGCCTGTGAACATAAAGAAGGGTCAGTTCCTGGCTCCTTCAGATATGAAGAGCATTGCAGAGAAGGCCGCCTCCGCCGGGAACACCAAAATCCTTCTTACAGAGCGGGGGACATCTTTTGGTTACGGAGACCTTGTGGCGGATATGCGCAGCCTGGCTGTTATGCGCTCCCTGGGCTTTCCGGTGGTCTTTGATGCTACCCACAGCATCCAGAGGCCCGGCGGATTGGGCACGGCCTCCGGGGGCGACCCGCAGTTTATCCGGCCGCTTGTAAGGGCTGCGTGCGCGGTGGGTATAGATGCGCTCTTCCTTGAAGTGCACCCAAACCCCGCCCGCGCCCTATCAGATGCCGCCACCATGCTGCCGCTGGAAGAACTCCGCCGCGTACTTGTGGAGGCGAAGGCAGTTGATGCCGCGGTGCGCGGAAAGATTTAATCCAAGGTACATGTGATACGTCGTTAAAAATAAATCTCAACTTCATCTTATCATCTGCATTATACTGGCGGCGCTTATCTTTAGGCGAAGGTTCAAATACCTTTTTACGAGCTGGTTCTGGTATATCGTCTTCCTTGTGCCGGTGATAGGTATAGTCCAGCTTGCTGCACAGGCCCGGACGGCAGTTCAGGCGGGCTGCCGGCTGTAGCTGTTTGAAGCTGTTGTGTTTGTTCTGGTATAATTTATATATATTAAATCGGCATCATCAAGGATCAATTTCATGGCTAAATCTCGTACAAAATATGTGTGCCAGAACTGCGGATATGAGGCCCCCAAGTGGATGGGCAAGTGCCCGGAATGCGGGGAATGGAACACCTTTTCAGAAGAGGTTGTGCAGTCCCGCCCGGCATCCGGCGCCCGGCAAGGCACGGCCGTCTACAACCCGCCAAAACCCATTAATGAGATTATTATTGGGGCGCATCACAGAAAATCCAGCGGCATCTTAGAGCTGGACAGGGTGCTTGGCGGCGGCATAGTCCCCGGTTCCGTTGTACTTATAGGCGGAGACCCCGGCATAGGCAAGTCCACCCTGCTCACCCAAGTGGCAAGCAACCTTTCCGTCATGGGAGGGGAGCGCTCCGCTCTCTACATCTCCGGCGAAGAATCGGCAGAGCAGATTAAGCTTAGGGCGGACAGGCTGGGGGTGGGAGGCGGCAACCTGTATCTTGCCTCAGAGACGAATATTGAGCAGGTGGAAGCCTGCATAAACTCCGTGAAGCCCGGCAGCGTGATTATAGATTCCATCCAAACAATGACCGATCCGGCCCTTGATTCTGCGGCGGCCACCGTCGGGCAGGTTCGCTCTTGCACGGGAACGCTTATACGCATTGCAAAGAACACCGGCATCCCCATCTTTATTGTTGGGCACGTAACAAAGGAAGGCGCAATAGCAGGCCCAAGGGTGCTTGAGCATATGGTAGATACAGTACTCTACTTTGAGGGGGACAGGCACCAGTCTTACAGAATTCTAAGGGCCGTTAAGAACCGTTTTGGCTCAACGGACGAACTGGGCATCTTTGAGATGCGGGATGACGGGCTTGCAGAGGTCTCCAACCCATCGGAACTCTTTCTCTCAGAACGCCCGCTCTCCGGTTCTGGCTCCGTTGTGGCCTCTACTATAGAGGGCACCCGCCCGCTTCTGGTAGAAGTTCAATCCCTTGTAACGCAGTCTTACATAGCCATCCCCAGAAGAATGGCTGCTGGCGTAGATTACAACCGCGCCATGCTTGTTCTTGCCGTGCTGCAAAAAAGAGTAGGGCTGGGGCTCTCTAACCAGGATGTATACCTTAACGTGGCCGGCGGAGTAAAAGTTGCGGAGCCTGCGCTTGATCTTGCAATGGCCGTGGCGGTTGCATCTAGCATGAGGGATGCCGCCGTAGATCCCAAGACCATTGTTATAGGCGAAGTGGGCCTTGCGGGCGAGGTAAGGGGTGTAAGCCAGGTAGAGAAGCGCGTAGGCGAGGCTGCAAGGCTGGGCTTTGAACGCGCCATTATTCCGGCGCGCAACGCTCCCAGATTGAAGGCCAAGGGAGGAATACGGGTGACGGGCGTTGAATCGGTCTCTGGTGCGGTACACGCAGCACTGGGAGAATTTAAACGCCGCCGGAAGGAATCCACGGAGAGCGGCGAAGGGTAAAGTTTAGGAGAATGCAATGTCTAAGACGGGTGGCGGCAAAAACACCCTTGCACTTGTTGAAACAATCAGGAAAAGGGCCAAAGAAAAAAACGCAATAATACTTGCGCATAACTACCAGATAGATGAAATTCAGGATGTGGCGGATTTTGTGGGCGATTCGCTGGAACTAAGCCGCAAGGCGGCGGAGACTCCGGCAGAGGTAATAGTCTTTTGCGGCGTGTACTTTATGGCAGAGACCGCAAAAATTCTATCTCCGCAAAAGACCGTGCTCATCCCTGATCCAAAGGCCGGATGCCCCATGGCAGATATGATAACGGTTGATGAGCTAAGGGCGTTCAAGGCCAAATATCCGGGGAGGCCCGTGGTTGCCTACGTTAATACCTCTGCAGCAGTAAAGGCAGAGGTAGATATCTGCTGCACCTCTGCAAACGCCGTGCACATTGTTGAATCCGTAGATTCAGATGAAATCCTCTTTGTGCCGGATAAATGCCTGGCAAGCTACGTAGCCAAAAAGACCAGCAAAAAGATTATACCGTACCCCGGCTTCTGTCCCACCCACCACAGAATCCAGCCGGAGCAGATACTTAAGCTAAAAGAGCAGCACCCGGACGCAGTGGTTGTAGCCCACCCGGAATGCACCTGCGAAGTTGTGGAGCTTGCAGATTACGTATCAAGCACCTCCGGCATGCTGCGCATAGTAAAAGAGAACCCGGCCTGTAAGTTTATTGTAGTTACAGAGATGGGCATTTTGCACAGAATGAAGCAGGAGAACCCCGGCAAACAGTTTTACGCCCCCTCGGAACACGCGGTCTGCCCCAACATGAAGAAGATCACGCTAGAGAAGCTTGCATGGTCCCTGGAGGATATGGAACACAAAGTGCTGCTTCCTGCAGATATAATAGAGAAGGCCCGCGCGTCCATAGAGCGGATGATTGCAGTATCATAGGAGAGGCCATGAACCTGAACTTTATAGAAGTTGAAGAGATAGTACGGCGGGCACTGTCAGAAGACATAGGCACGGGAGATATTACAACCGCCCTTACCATCCCCGGCGATTCCGTATCAAGGGCGCAGATTATAATGAAAGAGGACGGCGTAATTGCCGGGCTGGAGGTGGCAGCGCTTGTATTTGGCTTTACGGCCAACAGTTATTCCGCCTTTGGCCAGGAACTGGAGTTTACGCTTATAGCAGAAGAAGGCTCCCGCGTAAGAGTGGGCGATGCCGTTGCAGAGATTACCGGCATGACCGCGGCAATCCTTACGGGCGAACGCACGGCCCTGAACATTCTGCAAAGGATGTCCGGCATTGCAACGCAGACTGCAAGGCTGGTAGAACTTATAAGCCACACCGGCGCCGCCATTGTAGATACCAGAAAGACCACTCCCGGCCTGCGCACTTTAGAAAAGTATGCCGTCCGCACAGGGGGCGGCCGGAACCACAGGATGGGCCTCTACGATGCCGTTTTAATTAAAGACAACCATATAGCGGCGGTGGGCGGAATAGCGGCGGCTATAGAAAGAGCGCGGGCAGGGGCTCCCCATACCGTAAAGATAGAGATTGAATGCGATACCATAGACCAGGTAGAACAGGCCCTGGAAGCCGGAGCGGATATGATTCTCCTGGATAACATGAGCCCGGATACGCTTGGCAAGGCGGTTGAAATTTGCGAAGGGCGAGCGCTTACAGAGGCGTCCGGCGGCATAACGGAAGAGAGTATTGTTGCGGTGGCGGAGACCGGGGTAGACCTTATCTCCGTGGGCGCGCTCACCCACTCCGTGCGGGCCCTTGATATAAGCCTGGAGATTGCGGATTGACCCTTTTTAAGTTTAATATCCGCAGGCTTGATACCACCTCATCCACAAACGATGAGGTCATCCGCATGGCGGAAGGCGGCGCCCCGGAAGGCACGGTTGTAGTAGCCCGCCGCCAGACCCTTGGCCGCGGACGCCTGGGGAGGCGCTGGGAGTCTCCCACCGGGGCAGGGCTTTACCTGAGTGTTCTGCTTCGCCCGCAGATCTGCCCATCAAACCTATGGCAGATTGGGTTTGTTGCATCCCTTGCGGCGGCCTCCTCCATCCGGCGGGCTTTTAATCTTGATGCCCGTATAAAATGGCCTAATGATATCCTTATAGAAGGAAGGAAGGTCTGCGGCATACTTATAGAATCTACCGTTGCAGATACACCTGCAAGCCCCGTGGTGGTGGGGATAGGCATAAACGTAAATACCCGCGCCTTCCCGGAGGAGTTGGCGGAGAAGGCTACATCCCTTCTGCTTCAGTCCGGCGGCGGGCAGGATATAGACCTTAATCTTGCAGAATCTGCGCTCCTTGATTCCATAAGAGAATGGTATGTACGCTACCTTACAGAAGGCTTCCCCCCGGTGCTTCACGCCTGGAGGTTGCTGGATTGCACTTCCGGGCACACGGTAAGAGTGCTTTTAGGAGGGGATGCAGTGGAAGGCCGGGCGGTTGAGGTAGATTTGGATGGTAATCTTATAGTAGAGCAGGACGGCTCTCAAAGAGTGGCAGTGAGCTCCGGAGAAGTTATACTGGGGCATACAAAACGTTCGGATGGTGAATAGTGCAGGTCTTTTTAAATAGTTACCTTAAAATTTTCTTTCTTCTAACCCCGTTCTTTGCCGTTACCATGTTCCTTGCCATGACCGGCGATTTTGATGAGCATAAAAAGCATAAACTTGCGCTTAAGGTAACCATGGCTGTAATTATTACATGCATAACCATCTACCTGTTTGGGAGGGTTGTGTTCACCATATTTGGGATAACCCTGGATGCGTTCAGGATAGGCGCAGGCGTGCTCCTTTTTATCTCTGCAATCTCCCTGGTGCAGGGTGCGCCGGTTAAGGAGGAGAAGAAGGAATCCGGGGATATCTCTGTGGTGCCGCTTGCAATCCCCATTACAGTTGGGCCGGCCACAATAGGCGCCCTCCTTGTTATGGGAGCGGAACCTAATGTCGCCCCAGCAACAAAGATGCTCTCTGTGGCGGGGCTTGTCTGCGCCACGCTCTCCGTGGGCGCGCTTTTGTATACCGCCGGATGGCTTGAACGCTGGATGGGCCATACAAGGCTTACAATCCTAAGCAAACTGACAGGCCTTATTCTGGCTTCCATTGCCGCGCAGATGATCTTTACCGGCATAAGAGGGTTTTTGGGATAGCAGGCTGTTAACCCGGTAGGCCGCTGTTGTTAAAATACAGCGTCTCACCGGATTTAATTATGGTTGATGATACTTCGGCCGCAGAGCCAAAGGCGCCGCTGCCGAAGCAAGGGATATCAATCCCCAAGGCGATACTACGTCCGCAGTGCGCAAAGCACGCCGCCAGAGCAAGGTGCATCAACCCCCGGGGCGATACTTCGGTCGCAGAGTGCCTTGGCACGCCGCTGCCGAAGCATATGTA
>CALNCU010000259.1 GCA_937875395.1 uncultured Armatimonadota bacterium
CCCATGGCCGGGCGGAAGAGGCGCAACCTAAGAGAGTTGCTTACTACGGAGATGGATGACAGGGCCATTGCGGCGGCGGCCCACATGGGATCAAACCTTATGCCGGCTATGGGGTACAAAACCCCTGCGGCCAGCGGAATAAGAATGATATTGTAGAAAAATGCCCAGAAGAGGTTCTGCCTTATGGTGCGCATGGTGGCCCGGCTTAGAGAAATGGCCGTAACAACAGCCCTAAGGTCTCCGCTTACAAGGGTAATATCTGCCGCCTCCATTGCCACGTCCGTGCCCGTTCCTATGGCTATACCTATATCCGCCTGGGCAAGTGCCGGGGCATCGTTTATGCCGTCGCCTACCATGGCTACCACCGCTCCGCTCCCCTGAAGGCGTTTTATCTCTGCGGATTTCTCCTCCGGCAGAACCTGGGCCATAACGCGGCCTACACCTGCTTCCCGGGCCACCGCCTCTGCCGTGCGCCGGTTGTCCCCGGTAAGCATCACTACGGCAAGCCCCAGGGATTTAAGCATATGCATCGCCTCTTTGGAGTGAGCCTTTATTGGGTCTACAACGGCAAAGAGCCCCACCGCATCTCCCCCGGAAGATACAAACACCGGGGTCTTTCCGGCATCCGCCAGCATGCCCGCCCTGGAGAGAAGATTGTCTGTGGCCGGAACCAGGGATTCGCTCCCTACCAGAACCTCCCGCCCCTCTATGGAGGCGCGTATACCCTTGCCTGCCACGGCCTCAAAGCTCTCCGGCGCGGACGGATTTATCCCCCTCTCCTTTGCAAGACGCACAATAGATTCACCAAGCGGGTGCTCTGAGACGCGTTCTGCAGAGGCGGCCAGGTGGATGAGCGTGCCTTCATCAAACCCTTCTGCGGCTATAATATCCGTCACGGCGGGGCGGCCTTCTGTAATGGTGCCCGTTTTATCCAGGACTACAACATTTACCTTATACGCCTGCTCTAATGCAGCGCCGCTCTTTATAAGCACGCCGTTCTCTGCACCCCTCCCGGTGCCAACCATGACGGCTGTTGGGGTGGCAAGCCCAAGGGCGCACGGGCAGGCCACAATAAGCACGGCAACAAAGCTTAAAAGGGCAAATGTGAACCGCGGCTCCGGGCCAAAGTTATACCAGATTATAAAAGTGAGAACGGCAATTACTATTACCGCAGGCACAAAGTAGCTTGAAATAGTATCTGCAAGCCTCTGGATAGGCGCTTTGGAACCCTGCGCCTCTTCCACAAGACGTACTATCTGGGCAAGCGCAGTCTCCCTTCCTACTTTTGTGGCCCGGAAGCTGAAGCTCCCCATCTTGTTTATGGTGGCGCCTATTACCTCATCCCCCGCAGATTTGAAAACAGGTACCGGCTCGCCGGAGATCATGGATTCATCCACGGTAGAACGGCCGTCAAGCACCACGCCGTCCACTGGAATCTTCTCCCCCGGACGCACAACCACCATGTCTCCCACACGCACGCTTTGCGCCGGAATATCTAATTCAATGCCGTTTCTAACCACGCGGGCGGTCTTTGCCTGCAATCCCATAAGACGCCGGATAGCCTCTGATGTCTGCCCGCGCGCCCGCACCTCAAGCCACCTCCCAAAAAGGATAAGGGTTATGATTACTGCGGATGTATCAAAATAATACGTACTGCCAAGCACGCCGGACGCCCGCTCAAAGAACGCCGGGAAGAGTAGCAGGGCCACGCTGTAAAAGTAGGCGGCGGAGCTCCCCACCGCAATAAGCGTGTTCATATCTGTAGTGCGGTGCCTGGCTGCCGCCCACGCACCCGCATAGAACTGCCATCCGGCCCAAAACTGAACAGGAGTGGCCAATACCAGCAGAAGCCAGGGGTTCATAAGCTGCGGAACTATCATAAAACTGCCCAGCAGTATGGGGGTGGAGAGGGCGGCGCTTACCACGGTTTTTACAAGAAGGTTGCGGGCGGTGCGCTTGCGGGATGCGCGTTCCGTATCTTCCGTCTGGCCGGATTCCGCCACCATAACGGCTGCGTGCCCCGTCTCCCGGATTGCATCTTCTATCTGCGCAAGCGAAACCTGGAGCGGGTTGAACTCTACCCGTATACGCTCGCCGGGCACGTTAAAGAGTACATTTTTCACGCCGGCAAGCATGTGCAG
Organism: uncultured Armatimonadota bacterium; assembly: GCA_937875395.1. GTDB lineage: Bacteria > Armatimonadota > UBA5829 > DTJY01 > DTJY01 > CALNCU01. Next base: position 2,142 of record CALNCU010000259.1, read on the forward strand.
GCGCCTGCCCATCTCTTCCGGCAGGGCATCGGCCAGGCCTTCTACGTGAAGCTCCACCTCACGCGCGCCGGCTTCCAGTATCTCTTTCTCCGGCACAGAGTAGCCCATATCTTCTATGGTGCGTTTCATATCCTCTGCGCTTACAATGCCGGGGATATATTCTACCGTGGCCTGCTCCGTGGCAAAGTTAACGTTTGAGCTGATGACCCCTTCTATCTCATAGAGGCCCTTTTCCACCTTGGCAACGCAGGCGGCGCAGGTCATCCCTTCTATATGGATGGAGATTTTCTCTGTGCTTACGCCGTATCCCAGGCGGCGCACGGCTTCTATGAGGCTGGATTCGCTGGTTGCTTCCGGGTTGTAGATTATGGAGGCGCGTTCTGCGGCAAGGCTTACGGATGCCCGCCTCACCCCAGGAGTATGGGAGAGTTCCCGTTCCAGGCGGGAGGCACAGCTTGCGCAGGACATTCCGGTTACAGGCAGATCAATTTGCTTTACCGGCATACTTCACCCTTCCCAAAACATACAGGTATTCTTATATATTACCGGAAAAGTAATTTTGAACCCTTTTTGCTTTATATAAGCGGTTTTTCCATCTCCCAGAATATGCGGGAGACTTTGGCGCCCACAGATTTATGGTAGAAGCGGAGGGGTCCCACGGCGCTTATGTGGCATGTGTCACGGCCCATGGTTTGCATATGGCTCAGACATTTTTTAAGCAGAATCTTCCCCACGCCCAGCCCTCTCATAGAGGCTGCCGTCCCCATAGGGCCGAAGAATCCGGGCCTTAGCGCCCCGCATGCGGCAAATCCGGCAATCTTTCCATCCTTTTTAGCCACAAAGAGGCCCGGCGGATTGCTTTGCA
>CALNCU010000260.1 GCA_937875395.1 uncultured Armatimonadota bacterium
GGTACCCTTCCCAGGCTATTGTGTCTATCACACCGTCTACCGTGGGGTAGGTGAAATTGTGGTCTCTGTATATGTTATGATCAAAATCATTCCAGACGGATCCCATACCGTGTTGGTATGCGTATGTGCAGGCACCGTCATAGCCATTCTGCCACAGCAGCAAACCAAAGTTCCGCCGGTAGACTTCCGGGTCTTCCACCCCACCTTGCGGATTGGCATAGTTCCATATCTTGTGGCCTGTGGAATGCCACAGTTCCGCTTCTTCTTTATACGGGTAGGCAGCACAAACTAATAAGTCCTGGATATCTCCTGTTTTCTTGAAGCTTTCGCCTCTGTAACCGGCTACAAATACCTTGCCGCCAATACCGCGAATCTCTGCCCATTTCTCTCTTTGTGCAACCAACTCATTGCCTCTTGCTTCATCTTTACCATAGAAGTACACTTCTTTGATGCCGTTTTGGGACGCAAAGCCTAGAAACTCCCGGATAGTGCTGATGCTGCTTCCGGTTCCAACGCCAAGGTAGTAGAGCGGGTTATTATCAATTCCGGTAGCGGTTCTCATTGCAAGGTATTCTTTTAAGAGTTCTTTGTCTTTGAAATTCTGGTATAGGGTTGGGTTTGTGATACCATGGTTAACCATGTTCTTAAGTTCTGCAGCAAGCTGAACTCTGCTCTTTTTTTCTGAGGAGATGGTACCTATATTCTGCGGATCAAGGGTGCCTCTGTAATAGATGCTGGAATCGTAATACGGCTTGGGAAGCTTAAACGGAAGGACTTTAAGGCTTAAGGCAAGCTCTGTTTTATCTCCGCCGGCTGATGCAACCTGTATATTGCCGGTATATATGCCGGGAGCGGCGTCTTCCGGCACCTTTACGGTAATCCAAAACTGCTTGTTTCCGTCTGCGGGTATGTCTACCGGCAGAAGTACCGGGCTGTCTTTTACGGGAAAATTTGTTACCGACTGGGATTTTGCTGCTGATTCTAACGATTCGTTAGGATCACTTATCCATGTGTACCTATCTCCATCAGAAAGACTGAGTTTAAGATAGTTCTCTTTCTTCTCCGTATCTACTTTCACCAGCGAATCGTCGTTAAGCAAGAGCTCGGGGATAAGTACTTTTTTAGATTTATCTTGGTTTATGCCGTACCAGGCGGTTCCAGCCTGATACCAGCATTTTACTATTTTTATATCTATATTAGATGCGGGGATTATCTGCTTTCCTTGTTTTAAAGCTCTCGCCTTTACGGTAAGAGCTTTTATGTTTTGTATGGCATGAACTATAAAGCTGGCTGGTTCATATTCTCCCTGCGCTGCCGTTACTGCTATCTTGTTGTTTAGCTCACCATATATCCCTGTGGGTAATACAGAGATGGTGGATATGGGCAGAACGGTGGTAACAACCAGGTTGGGATTGCCCATTTTGCTTAATGATAGCAGTGTTGCCAGAGTGCGCCTGCTTTCCTCAAGCCGCTTTATGCCGTTATCTATCTGCTGATAGGCATCTTTAGTCATGGCTCCGCGGGCCTTTATGTTCTTGACTTGTATCTTTAAGGCAGAGATGTTTTTCAGGACTTCGTTCTTTAGCTTTTCTGCATCCTCTGTTTTGGTGGCTATATCTTTAATATTCTTTTCTTCTTGATTAAGAACTTTCTCCCACTCGCTTACTTTCTTATAAACCATCTCTTTTATAGGCGCCCATCTTCTGGTGGCTTCTTTACGGTATTCGGCATCAACCGGAACTTCCCCTTCTATCTTGAAATCGTCAAGGTAGATGATTACCCGGTCTCCTTTTTGCCCGTAGAGACGGATGTTCATATCTGTCAGGTATCTGCCAACATTTGGCAGCTCCGGGTTACCCCAAGTCCACCGGCCAATGTCTACGCTTTTGGCTATCTCAATCAGGTCACCTTGTATGGAGAGCCATTTTTCTTTGGTGACTGCTCTGTACATTGCCGGACATGTGCCGCTTACTGTGCTTGGCGGGTATGAGTAGGACGGGCCTATTTCTACTTTGGCTGCTGTACCTTCGTCTAGAAACACATTGCCGGTAAACTTTAGGCTGCCTTCCGCCGGCACAGGCTTTGGCAAAGAAATGCACCAATATATATATGAGGTTGCCCCAAACGTAATATCTAGTTTAAAGCATTTCTTGCCTTCTACGCTCTTCTCATCTGTAAGCCCCTTAAAGTTTACGATGTAGTCTTTGCTACCCACCCAGAACTTCACCGGGTCTTTTTCTTCAAAATCTGCTGTGTAGCTAAACTTTTCCATGGGTGCGCCCTCTGCCTTTGCCGCCGCATATGCCGTAAGCGGCAAGGCAATCACGCAGGCACAAAAAAACAGCATCCTTCTAAGCATGTGTCACCTCTCCTTTTGAGTTTTAAGTTATGGATTTATCTGAACCGGCGTTGCCTTGTTTTCCTCTGCAACCCATATTGACGTGGAGGCAGGCATCTCCGCCAGAAAGGCTTGTTTTATCTTCTCCTTGTCGCAGGCTGCAACATGGCCGTCAACAAAGAGAAGATCTGCCAATCCGTTATGCCTTATATGGATTCTGCCTTCTGTAGAATTTAAGCCGAAGGCATAGCACTGTCTATTGTGGGTGTTACCTATATCGCTTTTTATCCCCACGGTATCGGCAAGCATTATAAACTGCGCAGGCTGTGCAACCTTGTACATGTTGAAGTACCGCCAGTTTGAGATGCCGGTACCTTTATCCGGCTTGTAATACGATGAACCCTCCACCTGGGCGTTGTTCCAGCCGTAGGTGTTATATTTGTTACTGCTAACTTTCTCACGCCAGTAGTTTGGGTAGAATGACGGGCAGACGAACACATTTCTGCTGGTTATGTAGCCGTTATCATACAAGCATCTGTGCCAGGTCACTTCCAGCTTTATGGTCTCATCATATGAGTAATAAAGCACCCATCCGTCATAGTCCTGGGCGTACATGGAAAAAGCCATCCCGCACTGCTTAAGGTTGTTTATGCACTTGATCTGCCTTGCCTTATCCCGTGCCTTTGCAAACACCGGAAAGAGTATGGCGGCCAGTATTGCTATTATAGCTATAACTACCAGCAACTCTATTAGTGTGAAGCCTTTATGTTTTACTGAAGATGAAACGGATGATTTGCTCATCATGTATACCTCCTTTATATTGCAAAAACACCCCTTGGTTAGAATGCGGCAATTTAGGCTGTTCTCACTGCTATACATTTTAGAAGTTTCTTTTTAAGTTCAGGACGGTTTATATAGACTATATGGAATTTCCTTCAAGAATAATTGGCGGGACAGATATGTAATCTTCCGCCTTATCTTCACCGGAAACCAAATTGAAAAGCATCCGCCAGGCAGTATCTGCCATCTGTGCAGGGTCCCATCCCAGTCTTGTTACTTCTATGGGAAAATTGAACCTGCGCACAGTGCTTGCTTCTGTGATAATTGCCAGCTCCTCCGGCACTTTGATGCCCAGCTCAACAATAGCCCGGCTGGCTACGTCAAAGATTGCATCATCTGGGAAGAATATTGCGCGAGGACGCCTTCCGCTCTCCCAAACTTCTTTAAACGCATCGTAAGAATAACGATAATCCGGCGTAAACGGCGCAGAGATTATTCTTGAGGAATCTCCATCTACAAAATCTGATATTAACTGGCACCAGTAATTGTACATTGCAGAAGACTTGTCATCACGCGACGCTATCATAACTGAATAATTAGTGTAACCCTTTGATTCAAATATCTGGCGTGCCATAGTATACATGCTTGCCAAATCTTGCCTGACCATAGGGCCAAGCTCCGGAGCAATTCCGCTCATAGTTACATGGTTGATTCTGTTTTTATCCAGCAGTTTCTTGAACGGCCCAATATCTTGCAGCGCTATTACCCCGGCCAGATTTTTTATTACCGATTTGTCGCTTATGCCGGTTGATTCAAGTACTTCCTGCTGAGAGCTTCCGCTTGCTACAAACAGCATGGCTCTGCGGCCATTATCTGATATTTTTTTCTGAAGCTCCTCTACAAGGGAGTGATACCAGTATCCCATAGGACTGATTAACTGCATTGATACTGCCAATATACCTATTGCTGTGGGAACGGCGCCCTCTACAACATATGTACCGGAACCCGGACGAGCCACTATCAGATTTTCGTTAGCCAGTGCTGCCATTGCATGCCTGAGCGTAGTTCTGCTTATGCCAAGATCTGCCATAAGCGCTCTTTCAGAAGGGAGGCGCTGACCAGCCTGCCATTTCCCCCTGCGAATGGCCTCTTCAAGTATATCCATTGCCTGTTCTGTTTTCGTTAATACTGCCATAATAAAACCCTGCTGTTAACTAAGCTTTTTTGCCTGGTAAATGGTACTAAAGCGTACCACTTTTATTATATGCAGATACCGATATTCTGTCAAGCTTTTTTTATGGTATTGTTACTGTTCAGGGAAAATGTCCCGAGCCTTATAATGGAAGGATGGAAACAATA